>JBIKKR010000197.1:0-4342 GCA_044360225.1 Bdellovibrionota bacterium
GTGATTGTGGTTGTAGCAACGTGCGTTTTGGGGCTTATGTATAGGTTTACATCTTCTCAAAGAGTTCGCCTATCAGCATGATTCTTGATTGGGCAGTTGTGGGTCTGAAAATGGCGCATCTACTCAAAATCACTTCAGCTTTTAAGCACCTGCACCATGTGCATCCTCCTTCACTGCTGAAGCTAGGGTGATGGGAGCTTACTGCACCGACGTCACTCGGACCGCAGAGGTATGGGTCACCGTATTGCCCATGGGGCTTTGGAGCACGATGGTGAATTCGATGATGTGGGGTAAGGGTAGGGCTCGTTGATCCTTCCACTCGTTGCTCCAGCTCTTCTTTTGCCCATCATAAAACCTGAGCCTAAAATCAAGCAGGCTCGTGGTAATCGGAAAATGGATCTCTTTTTTACAGTCCTTCAGGATCTGTCCAGAAGAGGGGGTTTCTGATCGCAACAGCACCAGAGGGACATCGCGCTCTGATCTCTTCTCAGGATCCTGCTCGACCGAGTACTTGAGCATCACCACGCCGGTCTGTCCACTCGAATCAGCCGTCTGTTGTCCCGCGCCCTTGGCCATAAAGAGGATACTGCCGGGCTTGCCGTCGGACTCTCCGAGTAAAAATCGCTGCGGCCCAGCATTGGTTGGTGGTGGTGGCGGCGCTGAAACGGGGCCATCAGCACACTCGAAGAGCGGATGCTGGGGGGTTGCAATAGCGAGTTGTAGTTCACGCGATAGTCGAGTCAGAAGCGAGTTCGCTATGTACATCACATCCCGTCTGTCTTCAATGAGCTCTTTAGCCTTTACTATGCCGCGAAGGAGTTGATAGTTGAGAAGAACCATAGCCGCAAGGATGGCGATGGCGATTATTACCTCTAGTAACGTAAATCCTGAATCTGCTCGTGGTATCCTCCGTTTCGACATCAGTATATCCTCAGGGCATCGGAGGTCTCTGGTATACGAGTTGAATTGATTCATCAGCTCCCGGGCCCCACGTCAGCCTGAGAGTGATACGCTTCATCTGCTCCTGTCTGTCGAGGGGAAGCACAAGTTCAACCTCATCAACTGCAACGCTCGCCGTCATCTGGTCGATCGCTGCTGACTCAGCCCGATCACCAATAGCAGAGATGTTAAGCTGTTGCAGGAGGTCTCTGACTGGGCTTTCGGACTGAGTGCTCAGCATGAATTCGGAATCCTTGAGTACCTCAATCGATGCCATGATTCGTCTGGCAACCAACATTGCGGCCTGGGCATTCGTATCGCGCAGGGTGCGCCGCACCGCAGAGCCTTGCATGCCGATGAATATGCTGGCTGATACAGCGAGGAGCGATAGGGCAACAGTAATTTCAATCAGCGTAAACCCCGACTGGTTGGCCTGTCTTCGATGTGCTGTTACTGGTTTGCTCGAGGGTTGGTCCATTTAAAATCCTTATAGCCAGGGTATTTCTCTGCTAAGCCGGTCCAGGGATTGGCCACAATAGTGATCGCCGAATCTCCACCGGTGCTGATATGAATTACCCCAAAATCTGACGAACCACGGGGCGAAAAGCGAATAGCCGGTTTAGGACCTTCATCATCCTCGCGCGAAAACTTCCCCTCGGACGTGACCACATCGAGGATAACGTATCGACCCCCCAGCGAAGTTGACTCTGCCAGCGAGGGCATGCTGGGCGGTGGGATCATGGTTGCTGTCGAAGATGACTCCGGGCTCAGTAGCAGGGCTAGCTGCTCCTCAAGGGGATCGAGGTTAATCGCACTGGCGAGTCCCGCTGAGGCGCCAGCGAGTCCCGCGTTATCTGGGCGCATCACCCCAGCACGAAAGGAGTTTCCTTTGAGGTCAAACTCAAGGCGATAGAACTGCTGGTCAAGTATAGCCTGGTTGTTGAGGAGCGCTATCGTTTCAGTAAGTTTTCTGAGTGACGCTTGCTCACGCCAAAAATCCATCGAACCCATGCGCACAGACACGAGGCCCAATGTAAGTCCAACGATAGCGATAACCAGAACAAGCTCAATGAGCGTAAAACCATCAGCTCGTTCTGCTCTCCTGCAAGCGCCCTTCATGTTGCACGAGGGCTATGGCCCAGTAACCACGATATCAGCGTCAGCGCCGGAACCTCCATCACGACCATCCCCCCCAAGCGAGCGGAGTTCGTAGCCTCGACCGTCCATCACGCGGTACTGCACGTCTCTTCCCCAGGCATCCTTCGTATCATCTGCTTCAGCTTGAGCCAGCGATTGGGGTAGGGTGCTGTTGCGCATCTGATATATGTAGATCGGCTCCTTGAGGCTATTGAGCTTTGCTCTGGTAAGCTCGGCCTTGGCCTTATCTCCAGCCTTGAACACCTTGCCGCCGATAAAAGCGCCTATGATACCCACCATCATCAGAACAACGATGATCTCTATGAGGGTGAGGCCGCGCTCGGCTGTTGATGTGCGTTGAGCGTCTGAGTAGCGCCTTCGGGGATCTATAAGACAGAGTATCGTGCGTTTCATATCTGTTTCCTATCGGTTCCTTTTCCTACTGGTGAAGCATAGTGGTGAAGCATGTTGGTCACCTGGTTTGGACCCCAAGCTCTCACAGCCCCTCGATTCTCGCAGGATACTACGATTTGCGCCACCTAAAATAGCGTTGTTCAAAGCATGTGCGCGGAAAGGCAAGTGTCCACCTACTGGACTATCTGCATCAGTTCAACCATCGGCAAGAGAACTGATATAACGATGGTAAATACTATGACTCCGAGAAATATAATCATCAACGGCTCTAGCAGCGTTGTCAGCCCGGCTATCGCGGCGTTTGCCTCCCCCGAGAAGGTTTTACCCGCTTTGTTGAGCATCCCTTCGAGGCGACCGCTCTTTTCTCCTATGGCGACCATCTGGGAGAGTAGATTGGGAAAATACCCGCTCTTTGCCAGCTCTTTGGCCAAGCTGCGCCCCTCTTTAACCCCTTCACGCGCGTCCTCAAGGGCTTTCTTCATGTGGGTATTTCCGATGATGTTTTTGACGATCTCCAGAGCTGCGAGGACCTCCACTCCGCCGTTAAGGAGTGTTGCCAGCGTAGTTGCAACCCGTGCTGTAGAGACCTTGCGGTAGATGGCACCGTACACGGGAAGCTTAAGAAACATTCTGTCGAACCAGGCCTTTCCTACAGGGGTAGCGTAGCGTTGCTTAATATACAGCGCGGAGATGACAATGAGTGCCAGCATCAACCACCAGTACCCAATTACCATGTCAGAGACGAAGATCACCATCCGGGTAGGTAGCGGAAGAGCTACCTTCTGTTTGATGAAGATCTCCACAATATTCGGAACGACGAAGGTGACCAGCGCAATAACGACGATGATACAAAAGACAAACATGAGGATCGGGTAGAAGAGGGCGTTGGCTACCTTCCGTCGCAGTTCGAGCTGTGCTTCGTAGTAATCAGCGAGGTTTTCGAGTGCGGTATCGAGTGCCCCTGAAGCTTCTCCTGATGCCACCATGTTGATGTAGAGCCGCGGAAATACCTTCGGATAGATACCGAGCGCTTTAGCCAGAGAGGATCCCTGTTCCACTCGTTCCTTAATATCGACTATCACGCGCTTCAGTGCGGGGGAGTCAACCTGCTCTGAGAGAGCCAGAAGAGCACTCACTAGTGGTAGGCCGGCGTTTGACAGGGTCGCCAGCAATCGTGTAGCGAGTGTGAGCTGTTTGAGCGAGACCTTGTCGCTCGTAAAGAGCTTTTTTACATCCTGACTCTTCTCGGTTGAAGCCTTTAACGATTCCTTGATATCGGTAGGGAATATGTTTTGTACGCGGAGCTTCTGACGCGCAGTACGAATGCTGTCGGCCTCAAGGGTACCTTTTACCTTTTTCCCGCCGGGATTGAGCGCGGTGTACTCGTAGACTGGCATCGCGTTACCCCTAGCTCACATCATCGTGGCTGGCGAGCAATACTTCCTCCACAGATGTGAGGCCCGCCAAAACCTTGCGTCCACCATCGGCCCGGAGACTTGCGAATCCACGCTTGATGGCGCTGTTCTTAATAGTATTTGAGTCAACCTGCTGAAGTATTTGGGCACGTACTTCGTCATCAATCATGAGAAGCTCGTGGATGCCGAGACGCCCGGTGTATCCTGTCCCCTGACACCGCGTGCACGAAGTCGAGCCTGGTCGGAATGCTTGGCGGTTTGTGACTTCAGCTGGATTGAGACTAAGCTCACGGAGCTCCTCGTCAGAGATCTCATAGGGAACCCTGCACTCTGGGCAGAGACGCCGCACGAGACGTTGGGCCAGGACAGCTAAGAGACTCGACGATACGAGGAATGGCTCTACTCCCATGTCAAGAAGACGGCTGACAGCACCTGCG
>JBIKKR010000199.1:0-4338 GCA_044360225.1 Bdellovibrionota bacterium
AATGTTTGACTCTAATCACTTCGATTACTTACGAGTCGAGAGGGATTCCTTTATGAGGCTACATAGCAACTATTCCTGAACACGAAACTCTCGTCCTCCACTGCCAAATGTTTTGCGACCGACGCGGCGATGTCGATTACGACCGATGCCGTACAGCTCCTCGGAGGCGCGGGCTACATCAAAGAGTATGTGGTGGAACGCTTGATGCGTGATGCCAAGATGCTCCAGATCGTCGAGGGCGCCAACCAGATTCAACGAATGGTAATCGCTCGCGAGCTGTTAGGTTCGTAGCAAAGCGAGACGAAACCTCTTACTGCTGTTAAGAGATTTTGCTTGGGTTCAACTCTAAGAACGCTCGCGCGATATCTCGCCGAGCACATAACGCAATTTTTTGATTGCGCCTTCGCTCCACTTCTTATTCGGTTTATCAAGCATTGCGGCTTTAGATTACCGTATGATCCTAGAAAGAGCAGTTAAGGAGTCTGAAAGCGGTGCAGATGCTCAAAAGCCGAAGTGATTTTGGGCAGATGCGCCGTTTTCAGACTCGGAGCGTTGAAATCTATCTACTCCGCATATTCCGGGTTAGACGAACCGGTAAAATAGCCCTGCCGGCGGGTAGCAGAGCCACATGCTGTTCCTCTTGCCTGAGGAAGGCTGATAACATTTCGCTCAACTTGTTTGCGTCGCTCACGTGCTGATCAACAACTCCGTCAGGGCTCCTATCGATGAAATAATCTCGGCCATCATAATCAAAGATCACTAACGTGTCGTGGGCCGGACCTTCACCTTGGTCTTCTCTCCATACAACGCGCACCCATCTGGACTTTACATCTGGCTTCTTGGCTACGTAGGTTCCGGCAACCTCAATTGGAACTCCTCTCCGCTCCCCTTTTAGCCGCTGGCTAGCCTCTAATGTTACACGGGCCCAACTGATAGGGGCATCGGGAACGTTGCGCCCCTGCTGTCGTGCTGCCGCTTGAGCCGTTGGATTCGCAAAAGGCTCCTGTTTGCTCCTCATCCTGATGTGCTTAGGAACCGTTAACCCAAGTTGATGACAGATCCCGAAAACAGCAGCTATCGGGTGCGGAGCTTCATCTTGGGGCCAACCATTGGTTTCTCGTGGATCCTTGCGACGATCCTTCCCCCACCACGTCGATATCTTTTGTATGCCGGCTCGTTTCTCCCGGAGCCGTTCAATCAAGTGCCTATACACGGGTGAGGCATTGCACACAAAACCGACACGTACTTCCAGATTGCTTCGATGAGGGTTGATAAGCTTGAGCATTTCATCAGCCTGTTCACCCTCAACTAATGGTTTCTCACATAAAACTCTGACTCGAACCCCCGCAGCTTGTGCAATCTGACGCAGCTCTTGTAGCACCTGAAGGTGCGCTCCGGGTGGCACGGCAATTATGAAGTTGGCCTCACGGGCGCTTGGTTCAGGCCCAAACCATTTCTCCGGAACCTCTGCCAAACTCGAAAATCGAGGCATTTGAAGATCCTCCAAGGTGTTATCTACACCTCCTGCACATATAGGATCTACAACGGCGACTTCAGTAGGGAGCTCGCCTCGCAACTCTTGCAGTGAGCGTATATAATGTTGGCCCATGAATCCGCAGCCAATCACTGTGACTCGTGTGGGCTCTTGCCCGACCAGACCGCTCATATCTGCCATTTGGTCATCATAAACACCTACCCGATTCAAAGTCAATCGCGAAGTAGTTATCTGCTACGAAGAGAGCGTTCTGCAGTACGTTTAGGAATGAAACGGAAAAAGGACGACAAGATGTAAGCGAAAGAGACAGGTTCAGCGGAATCTAACCCGACGTTATTGGATACGAAGGCGTTTACTGAGCAGCTGAAAGCGCAGATAAAAGCGGCTGGTGGCACGGCAGCCTATACTACCAATGCGATTGAAGGGCTGAATGCTCAGTTGCGTAAAAACACTTCCAATCGCAAGGTGTTTCCGACAGTCTCATATCGTGTCGAGCACATAACGCAAGTTTTTGATTGCGGCTTTGCTCCACTTCTTATTCGGTTTATCAAGCATTCGTTGGAAGAGCTTCTTCAAAGAGTCATGGAGCCCAAGAGGGACCTGAATCTCTTGGCTCGAATCGAAAACCTCCACGCAGGGGTTGTGCGCCCCGGGCTTGTCGAGAAACTGCATGAGCCTATGACACAAAACGAACCTTTTCCTCACATCTTGCGATTGTGACGCCCCCAGGTGATGGAGCAGATTCACGAGATACGGAGGTGCTTCACTGATATCGAGCTCTGCCAGAGCGACGACAGCCGTTCTCCACAGCCATGACGTAACGGGGCGTTCGGCTAGGATCTCCTTCCACAGCGGAACGGCAGCCAATGTCTCCTGGCAGGCAGCCAGCGCTAGGATACCGCTCTTCTCACAGCGCGTTAGGGCGTCTTCAACCAAAAGCCGTGACACATCCTCTTCATCCTGGCTAAACCAGCTCCCCGGAGATTGCGATGGACTGCCCGAGCTTCGCCCTCTCAGCTCGGTCACCGCCCCCAAAATTCGCTCGGCAAAGGTGCCATCTCTCAGATTTTCCACCAAAGAAAATGTCTCACCCCACACATCGATCACGAGCGCGTTGTTGCACTCGACCGGCCCCAATCCCCTTCGTCCCCACTGGAGTTGCCTCTCCACAAGACGCTTCACACGATCGAGTAGCGCTGGAGTGTCCTTCACGATCCCCATCTCACAACCAACAATCAGTGGATCAAAGCACTGAAGATAGACGTGGCCCCACGCTTGATCACGCACATCGGGTTGTGGCGCGTCGGCTTCCTCTGAACTGCGCGCCCATACGGGAATCTCTTCGTCTATGGCCAGCCCTTCGAGGATCCGCAAGCACTCGCTCAGCACGAGAGCCAGAGAGGGTGGCTTATACCACGATGGGTTGGTGGCGTTCGCTTTGAAAACATAATGCGCTACCACCAACAGCTTGCCGAGCTGCTGACAACTCTCGTCGTCAAAGCGCGAAGCACGCGTCTCGAGACTGAGCGCAAGAGCTTCGCAGATCCTTGCGCGGAATTCGTTCAAGGCATCTGCTGAGTCCTCGCATAACGTCTTGCTCAGATCTATGAAGGAATTGATGAGGTCTTGGTCTCGGAGCGCTTGCTCGAGGATACCGTGCAGCCTATCCGTCTGACTATTCTGAAGATACTCCATCGACAAGTGAGTGCCGGAAAACTTGCTATCCTTCAGCGGCGATTCAACCGTCTCGTCCGCAGGGGTCGGCCCTTTAGGAGCTTCTCTTCCTCTATCACTATCAGGTTGGGGACCTTTGACCATACACACCGCGCATCAAAATCACAGTGCCAGGCGCTCGGACCTCCTCGACTCAAAACCGAGCGTGGGAGGTCGCCTGTCACGCTATTCTATACTCGGTGAATGCAGGCGCCTTGTCGAGCTTCGCCCTACCGCCCTAACCACTTCCTCCTGCTTCGCACAGATTGCGACACCCAATTACGCCAGTCTGCTCCAAAGTGCCTCAAAGAGAGCCTTGAACGATCGATAGAGGTTATGGTGTGTAATCTTGATCGCCGCTAAGGACTCGACCGAGTAATCAAGGAACACCAGTGTTTCTTTGACCAGAATAAGATCGGTAATATACTGCGTGTCCTGCGGAAGAACTCGCACTGAGTGGTTCGGAGTTTTTTATCCTCTGACGATACCAGTCGCACATCGGCCCTTCGACCGCGATCTCACGTATCGAGGGCTTCGACTTTGCAGTTCGAGAGAGAAAGTCGACTATTATAGGTTTGGTCTGCGTAGTAATCGCGTGCTGTAGAAGGGAGGAGCGTATGCCTGTGAAAATGAAACTACTGATTCTCTCTCTGGTGGCAAGCATCGCCAGCACCCCGATACTGGCTGAGCCATTCACCATAGGCGCAACCGCGCCCTTGACCGGAAAAACTCGCTGAGTACGGAGAGGCTGTTCGCAACGGCTTTCTCTTGAGCACCTCAGCGCAGCCGGATTCACCTCTCAGGTTTATCTTCGAGGACAACAAGTACGATGCCAAGGAGGCGGTATCGACCTTGAGACCGTAATAGCCGATCTGCGAGCCCGCGAATGGAAAGGCCTCCCTAAATTCGGTAATCCGGGCTGCCATCTCTTGGTCTGCCTGCTGTAGACCTGAGTTAATAGCGGACGAGAACCGAAATGCAGCGCCTCGTTGACGTTTGAGAAAAATGGGCTTCCTTTCTTCCCTCCCTCACTCCTTGTCTTGAACTGAACAGTACTCTGCCCAAGGGTTTTGGAGATGTACTCTGCTGTTTCCACCGTCTCGGGCCGAAGATCGACATAGCAACGTCCC
>JBIKKR010000200.1:0-4288 GCA_044360225.1 Bdellovibrionota bacterium
TTCTCGTTTAAAGAGATCGTAGCTCACCGTCTTGGCTCACAGGGTGTTTATAACTCAAACAAGTCGCCTCCTACAGCTGAGGTCCTCAGAGAAGTAAGCTCAATCATCAACCAGGGATTGGAGTATGGACTCTTTCCAAAACCGTTCCTTGAGGGATCGAGAATTATCTATCCACATCTCTTCCAGGATATCGTCGCCCGCGACATCGTCAAGCGGAGAAAGATAAGGCGGCCCATCCCTCTTATCGAGCTAGGATCACTTTTAGCGCGTGATAATACGCGCCTGTTTAACGCCACAACGACAACAGCGCTGATTAATCTGGAAGATCCTCGTACTTTGGCCAAGTACCTTGGCTATTTCCAGGATGCGTACCTCTTTTTTCGAGTTCGCAGATACTCTCGTTCGCGTCGCAAGCAGTTACGAGGGCTATCGAAGTTTTACTGCATCGACTCGGTTTTGGCGGACGAGGTGAGCGCTCAGCGGCAGAGGTGGACAAACGCGCTTGAGAGCATAGTTCATATTGAGCTTCAGCGGCGGAACGAGCACTTTGGCTTCTGGTTGTCGTCGAATGGATATGAGGTAGATTTTATCGTTGAAAATGAACAAGGCGAGCTGACCGCTATTCAGACGTGTTTTGATCTCAACAGCTCAGAGACGATATCCCGTGAAGTGCGAGCTCTCCTCGCGGCACAACGTGAAGAGAAGGTTGCGCGGCTTGTCATTGTTACCCGCGACGAGGTGAGTCCGAGTATTCGCAGCATTATTCCTGAAAGTATCGTTGTGCAGCCGCTGGCGGAGTTTCTGGATTTGTACGGGATGGGTGTTTAGATTAGCTCGACGCTCCCGGGTGCCATATTGGCGGAGCAGAAGCTCCGCGGTCCTAATGTAACTCAAGCGCCTCTCTAAATTCGAGCTTCTTGAGGCTAAATCCACTGAGCCTGCTATTGGGCTTGCTGCGCTCATGCTCGAGTGCGGCGAAGGCTGCGTCATTTCCCACTACCACCGCTACTAACTTGTTAGGCTGCCAACGCTCTGCGGCAACCTTACTGATATCAGATGGTGAGACCGCAGCCACCTTTGCTAGGTATGTGCCATCGTAGTCGCTCGGATACCCAAGCAGCTCTTGACGAGCCAAGCGCCCAGCTATCTCGCCTACCGACGCAAAGTTAAACACATACGAGTTCTCAATCGCCAACCGTTTCTCGCTGAGCTCCTCCTGCGTTGGAGCGTCACGCTGAAGCTTCTCTAAAACCCCGATCGATTCATCAAGCGCTAGTCCTGTGGATTCCGCCTTAGTCTGCAAGAAGATGTAATTAGTGCCCTTGACGACGGCAGGTGAGATCCCACCGTAAATTCCATACGAGAGGCCAAGCTCAGTTCGCACACGTTTCATCAGTCGCGAACCGAAACCTCCAGAGCCAAAAACTTCATTGAATAGATCAATCGCTGGATAATCAGGGGTGAGTCGTGGAATGCCGAGGTGCCCAGCTTTCACCGATGCTTGCGCAAACGGCAGAGTAATAAAATAGATCCCCGGCGTCGGCTCGTAGCTCACTGGGGGAGCAGGTGGCAACAAGCGCCCTCGTGCCTGCCAGGCTCCGAAGTATCGCTCGGCAAGCTCTCGCACACGCTTACGGTCAACGCTGCCGGTTACAACGAGTATTGCACCATCTGGCCGCATCAATTCTTTGTGCAACGCGGCGATGTGGGACCGTGAAACCGAGGCTATATCACGCGAGCGCGATACTCTTCCATACGGAGTATCACCATACACAAGCTGTGTGAACGCTATTGAGGCTACCGTGCTCGGATCTTCAGCTCGGCGTCGTATCCCTTCAAGAGATTGCCCCTTCCACAACGCCACGCGATCGCTCTCAAAACGTGGGCGCAGTGCCACATCCGAAAAGATCTGAAACACTCGGTCAAGGTCCGACTGCAAGCATGAAAACGAAACAGAACCAAACTCACTTGAGAATGAGCTGCCAATCCCTGCGGCCAGCTTCTCAAGCTCCCTGTCGAGGGCATCCGCCGAAAGAGCCCCTGCCCCGCCTGTGCGCATGGTATCTCCCATCGCTGACGTCGTGCCGAGAGGATATCGATCTGCCCAGAGCGATCCACCACGAACCATTAACTGCCCTTGCACAAGCGGCAACTCGGTGTCCTTCACGTAAACAACCGTGAGGCCGTTTGGCATCGTCCAGCGATCCGGTTGCACCGGCTTATACTGTGCCACCTCATCAGCAGGAGATATATTCGCTGGCCTAATAGCATTCGAAGGCGAGCTACACCCGATGACGAAACACACGCCAGCTACGATCGCAGAAGTAATCAGTTGTTTCTTCATATCAGCATATTACCGAGAGCGCTCAATTGTACCGATTGTTCGCTGGGTTGGCACGAGGTACTGCTTAGCTACACGTTGTATATCGGCAAGTGACACCTGCGACATCTTATCATACCACTCAACCGAGGCCTTCCATGTGCCGTAGGCCAATTGCGATGTGGCGAAATCAAGCGCAAGCGATTGATTCGATCGGAGGTGTCCCAAATACTCGACGCCGATTGAGCGCTTTGCTATCTCTAGCTGCTCCGCTGTTGGACCACTCCTTCGAAATCGGTTGATCACAGTATCAAATGCACTGAGAAATGTGTCTGGGCTGTGAGGTGACTTTACTGTGCCAGCAAACATAAGCAGGTTCGGATAAGCAACTCCTGGCCCCTCGTCGTGGGCGACACTAGCCGCTATCTGCTTTCGTTTTACAAGCTCTGTATAGAGCGGGGACGTGCGCCCGCCTGCTAATATCTCCGCCATCACTGAGACTGGTGGATCATCAGGATGCGGGTAATTTGGCTTGCGATACGCGACAAGCACCTCCGGAGACGCCGCCATTGAGATATCGCTGCGACGCTGCCCCTCTTGCGGCCCCTCTTCTATAATGGAGCGCTGCACGGGAGATCCTGACGGGATGACACCGAAATACTCTTCGACTATCTTTATGTCACTCTCAGGATCGACCCTTCCGACGAGAGCCACAACCATGTTACTCGGGACGTAGTACCGTTTTCGAAACGCTTCGAGCTGTCGGGCAGTGAGAGCACGAATATCGCGCTCATAGCCGATCACCGGATCACGATATGGATGGCGCTGATACGCAGTCCCCAAGAGCAACTCGTAGAGCTTACCTCCTGGGTCGTCTTCATAACGCATACGGCGCTCTTCGAGCACAACATCGCGTTCCTGATAAAATTGGCGCATTACCGGAGCGATCAATCGATCGGCCTCCATCTTGCACCAGAACTCAAAAGCTGAGCGCGGCAGGCTTACAAAGTACTTTGTAAACTCTTTATCAGTGGTGGCATTTTGACCAACGGCTCCGTGCTTCTCGTAACGCACGGTAAAATCGTCTGAAATCCAGATATCTCGGAGCTTCTGATGGATCTCATCCCACTCACGCTTTTGATCGGGCGAAAGGTTCTGCCCAGCATTCGATTCTAGTGCCAACTCCTCGAGCCGTTCAAGGAATCTCCGCTCAGCTCCGTAGTCCTTAGTTCCGACGGTACGCGAACCCTTAAAAGCCATATGCTCGAAGAGATGCGAGATGCCGGTTTGGCCGGGCTGCTCATCGCTCCCTCCAACTCGCACAACAACTGCACCGGCGAAGATCGGGGCCTCACCACGTCGATAAAAGATAACCTGCAAGCCGTTGGAGAGCGTGTATGTTTTTACCTTCGACGCCATCTCCTGGAGAGCGCTCGATGAGTCGTTGGCGTATGCTTGTTGAGCTGTCAGAGCACTAACGAAGATCGCCGTGAGGAACAGCGCTGCAATTATTCTGTGGCGTAAAACACGTGGTAACAAAATGACAACTCCCTTCTCTAGTTGAACCTCACCGCCCCACTAGATTACTGACCTAATTCCGGTGTGACAAGAGTCGCCTACCGATCTTGACTTATTAGTGTAGCCAAACAATGATCGGGTCACCGAAGATCGAATAGAGGTACACAGTATGGCATCCATTTTTGCGCTCTTTCCCGGACAGGGCTCTCAGAAGGTCGGCATGGGCAGGGACCTCTACGATGCTTTTCCACTCGCTCAGGAGCTCTTTGAGCAAGCTGATGCTGCCCTGGGATTCTCGCTGTCACAGATCTGTTTCGAGGGGCCACTTGAAAAGCTTACCCTCACAGAGATAGCACAACCTGCCATCCTCACTGTTAGCACGATCTGTTTTCGGTTATTTCAAAGCTCACAGAAGGCCCCCTCTCACAAACTCGTAGCAGCCGCTGGACA
>JBIKKR010000070.1:0-15009 GCA_044360225.1 Bdellovibrionota bacterium
AGCACCGCAAATTCAAAAGCCGAAGTGATTTCGAGTAGATGCGCCATTTTCAGACCCGCAACTGCCGAATTTAGGATGATGCATCCCAAATCCATTCCAGCCCTCTCTACTTCCTTGCATGAACGGATCCGGCTCCAGTAGATCCTCGCGAAACGTCTTCGAGGTCAGCTCCACAACCCGTAGTAAGCGCACACGCCTCCCGTATCCTTCAGCGTTATCTTGGACAAACCGATAAAGTTTCCCGTCGATTATAAGCAGCCGACCGGCAGGTCGTGCTCGACGTGCATCTCCTACATAGAGCGGACTTTTCGGATGCTGAACGAATTCATCAGAGAGCTTCTTTGCAGAGAAGATCGCTAGCCCGTACGGTGCCTGATTGGCAAATATCCACCAACGCCCACGGTAGCGCGCCAGAGATGCATCGGAGTACTCTCCACGAACTAAAACGCGCTCTGGTTTCCAGAGATCAGGGAAACGCTCAGCACGATACAGCTGTATCACTCCAGCCTGGCGCGACTCGGGCACCATGTACAATTGACCATCGTGCTGGAAGACATAAGGATAAGAAAGGTGCACATCTGCCTTAAGAGCGACACCACGATAACTCCAGTGACAGAGATCGCTACTCTGGGCCCAGGCGATCTCTCCCCGTTGCGTTGCCGCGTTAAAACTCTCAAAAAAGAGGTACCATTCACCAGCGTGTCGAATCAAAAACGGATCGGCAACAAACTCACTCTGTCGCTCAGCAATGTCATCGCGAGTGAGGCGCGGATTCGGACACAACGAAGTGTCTTTCAACGAGGCTAGCGTCTGTCCACGCACGATACCAATCGACCAATTACTGGGCGCACGTGCCTTACCAACCTCACCAGTCGCAGGGCCTCTGATAGTCGCGCAACTCGTGACCGCAGCGGCTATCGTGATACCTATGATGACTTGGAATTGCTTTATCATCTCCAACTAGTTCAGATTACGCTCTCTGAACTCCTGTATCTGCCGTTGAAAGGCGTTTTTGTTCCATGATAGGGCGCGCTCAACTGCTACATCAAAGGGCACCTGCTGCTCACGAATAATGGAGTACACACTCATCAACCCGGCGATACCTTTACGCTCAACGATCGTCTGAAATCGCACCCCAGCATGTGCATATCCCGCCGGATCGGGTGTAAATCCCGTCGCGACACCCGCCGTAACGCGCGATGAACGGGCGAGCTCAGCGTAGTATGCTCGTACTTGCCCCTTGGGAAGACTAGAGGCAAACTCCGCGCTGTATTGCTCAAACCACACTGCGAATCCTTCAGAGCGCTCGCGATCTAGTGGCGTCTGGTGCTCTCCAAGCAGGATGTACTCAACTACATGCCCGATCTCGTGCAGAAGCACTTGGGTAAGCACATCATCGGCTATCTCCCCGTGCTCACAGGTAGGTGCGATGTGGTCCGCAACCAGATAGATCCGGCTTGGAGGAATCATAAATCCAGGATGCTGCCCAACGGTTAACGCCAAGGGAAACTGTGATATGGCTGTTGTCTTATCAATAAACGCCAGGGTCCATTCACGTCGAGCATACTTGGCATCCTCTGTAAAACGACCGGACTTAAGTGCCCGATTAACGGCTCTTGCCGACTCCCCTACTGAGCGCGCAGGCGATGTCGCGAAGCAACGTTCGATAGAGCGTGACCAACGCACTTTCATCTGCCCAAGCTCTGTTGAGAACTCAGCAGTGCGGGCATCTCGGCCGACATCGAGATCCTCGGGAGCTGCTACTTCCTCGATGCTCTTATCTTTACACACCAAGCGACTGCGCTCCCCTCTTGGTATCGTATTCGGATTACGTACCGGCACGATATCTCCGCGTTCGTCAACATACACGCAAGATTCCTCGGCCACACTGTGCGATATGGTCACAAGGTTAACACAGAGAAGTACGACAGCGTTGGACGCAACGGCTCTCGTCACGAGCTTTCTCAGAAAGAGGCTAACGACCAAGCGCCACTACCCCTCTTTTTCCACGCTTTTTGCCAACGAGTACTCGCTTGCGCCGACCAAGAAGCGAGAGCTCAAGAACCTCGCTGACGTGCTTCACAGGGATGAATTGGATCTGCTTGCGCTGCTCCTCAGGGATCTCCTCGAGATCTTTCAGGTTTTCAAAAGGGATGATAACCTTGCGAATACCGTACTGCAGCGCTGCGAGGGCCTTCTCTCGGAGACCTCCCACCGCGAGCACATTCCCGCGCAAGGTGATCTCTCCAGTCATCGCGATCTCCTTTGATACCTTGCGCCCAGAGAGCGCTGACACGAGCGCCGTTGCTATTGTGATACCCGCAGATGGACCATCCTTGGGTGTTGCGCCTCCTGGAACGTGGATGTGGATATCGTGCTTGGAATGAAAGTCGGGATCAAGCCCGAGGATAGCTGCATTTGCACGAGCATAAAACAACGCAGCTTGGGCTGATTCCTGCATCACATTTCCAAGCTGTCCAGTGAGCGCCAAACCGCCACTACCCTTCGCCAGCGACACCTCCACGGGCATCACCTCGCCACCAAGAGTAGTCCATGCCAGACCCCTAACGAGTCCAACGGCCTCGCGCTGCTCGGTGACCTCTGGGTCGTACTTTGTCGGTCCGAGCAACTTCCCGATAGTCGCTGCCTCGATCTTTTTGTTGACCTTCTTCTTCTCTGCGTATTCACGAGCGAGCTTTCGGCAAACAGCGCCGATCTCGCGCTCTAAGTTACGCACGCCCGCCTCTCGTGTATAGCGATCCACGATAAGCTCAATCGCGGCGGGAGTGAATTGAATTTTTTGATGTACAAGCCCTGACTCCTTTAGTTGTCGGGGAATGATGTACCGTGTGGCGATCTTCTGCTTCTCCTGTGATGTGTACCCAGGGATCCACAAGATCTCAAGACGATCAATCAGCGGCTCTGGGATCGTATCCATCGTGTTTGCCGTTGCTACAAACAGCACATCTGAAAGATCGAACGGCACATTGAGGTAGTGGTCCGTAAAATCACGATTCTGGTGTGGGTCAAGCACCTCAAGGAGAGCCGATGCTGGATCTCCACGAAAATCAGCGCCTATTTTGTCTAACTCATCGAGCACAAAGACCGGATTCCTACTTCCGGCCTGCTTGAGGCCCTGAATAATCCTTCCTGGTAGAGCACCGACGTACGTCCTGCGGTGACCACGTATCTCAGCCTCGTCACGCATTCCTCCAAGCGACATGCGATTAAAATTCCGCCCGAGAGCACGAGCTATCGATTGACCAAGGGATGTCTTACCAACTCCTGGCGGCCCGACGAAGCACAGTATCGGACCCTTTGAATCAGGATTCAGCGCTCTGACACTCAGGTACTCTAAAATGCGATCCTTTACCTTATCGAGCCCAAAGTGATCCTCATCGAGGATCGATTTCGCCCGAGCGAGATCGAGTCGATCCTTAGTCCGTGTGTTCCATGGCAGGTCGGTGATCCACTCAAGGTACGTGCGTAAGAGTGCAAACTCACCCGATTCAGGACTCATCTGCTCAAGCCGCTTGAGCTGCTTAAATGACTCGTCGTGAGCCTGCTTGGGTAAACGCAGATCGGTCAGCCTCGCACGCAGAGCCTGCAGATCGTCGGAACCACTATCGGATTCCCCGAGCTCACGCTGAATCTGCTTGATCTGCTCGCGTAGGTAGTACTCACGCTGCCCCTTACTCATCTCGTCGCGAGCCTTGTCCTTGATCTTCTCGGCGAGGATGAACTTGTTTAAGTCATCAGAGATCGCCGAGTCGGTGACCTTGATGCGCTTAATTGGATCCATCTCCTCAAGCGCCGCCTGTGCCTCCTTCATATCAACCTTGTAGTGTGCCAAGATCACATCAGCGAGGGTTCCCGGATCCTGAATCTCCTCGGTCACGATCAGCATCTCCTCGGGGAGGTGCTCGTACTCAACGAGGACCTGAAGGTTCTCCCGGATCCTATTAATGATAGCCTGGGTTTCTGCGGGGATTTTTCGCGCCTTGGGCTGTGGAATCGGCTCGATCGTAGCGCTCATGTAACGATTCCGCGTTTCGTATTTCTTTACTCGCGCACGGACAAGCCCCTGAAGCAATACTTTGAAACGGCCATCCTGAACCTGTAGCGTCCGTACGATGTGAGCCACAACGCCGATCTTGTAGAGGTCTTTTGCACCGGGGTCCTCAATATCGGTCTTCATCTGCGCAACAACGAGCGCCAGCCTTTCGCCGTTCATCGCCGCTTCCATGGCGCGAATGCTCTCAGGACGACTCAGGTACAACGACATCATGACTCCTGGAAAAGGCACCATGTCCTTCGCTGCGAGTACTGGCATCACCGAAGGGATTGGTATCTCCTCGGGCTCGATAACCGCTTGGTACGACTCATTTGATTCTGTATGTTGCGGCTTCCGTTGAGTCCGTTTCTGAGCTTTCTTCTTGGCCATGTGCGTTTACCTCTCTGCACGTGGGGCCGACCTATGCCCCCCAGGCGACTATAGCCCCTAGTTGGCTTGGGCCAAAAGGGGGGAAATGGGCAGGAGCCAGCTCCTCTTAGTATCCACTATCGACCTTCTCGGCAGCGCCGAGCATCGGCGAATTCGTAGGAACTCCTCGACCTGGGATGGGTAGCGCACCGTAGGCGGGTTTCGCTGGGTTGCTGGGCGGAATCTTTTCCTGGAAGGAATCTCGGAGAACCTCAACAACGTAAAATCTTCTCGAAACCTCGCCGGTTGAGGACACTGAGATAGCACCCGTAACGCCACTATAGGCCGGCAGCTGGATTAATGCTGACTCAACATTAGACGAGCCGCGTGTTGAGGCACGTAGCGCATTCATAATTAAAGTTCCAGCGTCAAAACCTTGCGCAGCGAGGAAGTTAGGAGCGACTCCGTATTTGGCTCGATACGACTCGTTGAATTTGCGAACCTCCTCGCGAGTGCTCTGTACAAAGAAGGGAGTCACGAACAGTGCCCGCTCAAAGAGCGCTTGTGAGCGGGCGATCTTGAGCGCGTTATCCCACATTGCAGAACCGAGCGGCCTCATGCGCTTGTTGAGACCAGGGGAAAAGTGACGGAGTATCTTTTCACTCACATCGAGGTTATCAGCGATAAGAACGGCCTCTGCTGCCGAACCCTCAAGCTGACGGACAAGATCAATCAAAGCCGCATCATCTGTTGAAGAGTATCCAAGCTCTAATTCAAGCGAGAAACCCAGGGCAGCTACCTTGCGCTTGAAGGCTTCAAGCAACTCGGTGCCGTTTGCAGTTTGCGGATAAACTACTGCAAAACGTGTGAGTCCATAATCCCCCACAGCGGAGTTCACAAGCGCCTCCATCTGAGTGGAGCTCGTTGCTCCAAGGCGGAAGATACCGCTGCCCGTCTGAAATGACTCGCTCTTAGAGAACGAAACCAGGGGAACTCCAACCTCCCGCGCAGTCTGCGCCGCAGAAACAGCAGGCTCGGTTAACAGAGGACCCGCAACAACTGACGCCTGGGCTCCTGTCACAAGCTCCCGGACAGCAGCCGCGGATGCTGCAGGATCTGACCCAACGTCACGCACCTCAAGTCGCACTCTATCTCCAACTTGGTTGTTGGCCTCAACAGCCAATTCAAACCCCTGCTTGGTATCGCGCCCCAGCCCTGCGAATCGGTCTGAGAGGCTGACGATTAGCCCCACAACAGGCTGGCCAGCTACACCCTGCGGGGTGGTTGTTGCTACAGAGTCAAACCACATCCAAAACGGCTTGTCTGAACGGTAGTCATCGGGATCGTACGAGACCGCTGAACGACGCAACCGCTCGCGCCCCACTCGCTCATTCACAAACGTATCGCCCTGCCACTTAACGCCAACACGCTCGAAATCAACATCTGATAGCGTCCGCAGCAGGTACGTCACACCATTCTCTGCAACGCGAATTGCTGGTCCCCCTGATCGCCCCTGAGTGGATACCCTTGAAAACCATGCCAGAGACTGATCAATATCCCCGTGACGGCCATAGGCAAATCCCAACAACAAGGCGAATGGCACACTCACCTCCCCCTCTGCGGAACCGCGACGCTTAAAAAACGCTCCCGTTGTGGTGAGTGCCTCCTTTGCCTGATCCAACGCCAGGTACTGGCTGGCGATTCTCAGGGTGGTCGCTTCGCCCTCTGCGGGAGTCAGAGTTTCTGTTCTAGCACTCAGGTAGGCATCAAGCGCCGATTGACGCTTCCCGCGCTCTTGTAGCTCGTCACCGAGGATAACCTGACGGTTGGTGATCTGTTGACCCTCCAGATCTTGGAAGGGCTGCCACAACTCCCACGGCATACGTTTTGCGAGTTCAGGCTTGGCCTCTTCACGATATCGATAATCTGGAGCTGGGACCGGCTTAGGCTTCGTTGGTTTGGGCAGTGAGCCGCACGCCGCAATACAACTGATGAGCATCACCAACCCGGCGCTTGAGATACATGAGCGGAGGACCTGCCCAGGCGATTTGCGGAGGCCGAGAACGATTGAGACTGGGATTATCATCGTGACTAAGGAAACAGGTAGCCGGAACAACGAAGGGTAGTGCGATAAGACTGGCTCCTCGTGCGCACTACGAGAATATGTCCTTCATCTTATCAAAAAAACCCTTTTCGTCGTCAACTACCGATCCCTGTAAGTTTGCCAGCTTTTCAAGGAGCTCGCGCTCCTCATCTGAGACTTTCTTCGGAACGTGCACGCTGACCCGCACGTGCTGATCACCACGTCGCTGGGGGTTACTACCCAACACCGGGATACCTTTACCCTTTATGCGAAAAACCTTACCCGAGGGTGTTCCAGCTGGAATCTTTAGCTTCACCTTGCCATCCAGTGAGGGAACCTCCACTTCACCCCCCAAAACTGCCATCGAGTAGCCGATCGGAAAATCGCACACTACCTCGGTTTCTTGGCGTTGGAAGATAGGATGGTCCGCGACGATTATCTGGACGTAGAGATCGCCGTTTGGCCCCCCTCCAGCCCCAGGCTCACCCTCTCCGCGCATCTTAAGCCGCTGGCCACTATCGACCCCCGCGGGGATCTTCACTTTGAGCTTCGACTCGCGCGCCTTTAACCCGCTCCCCGAACAAGCACGACATGGATTTTTAACTACTTCGCCAGCTCCATTACACGCGTGACACGTGCGGGCTAACGTAAAGAAGCCCTGCTGCATACGAATCTGGCCTGCTCCATCACACTGTGGACACCGCTCACGACCAGACCCCTTTGCCGCGCCACTCCCCGAGCACTCTTCACACTGGGTCCGCCGTCCAAGAGTAACCTCCTTCTCGCAGCCAAACGCCGCTTCCTCGAAGGTAACATCGAGATCGTATCGCAGGTCGTTACCAGCGCGGCCACGCGAGCCACGGCGTGGATCGCCACCCATTGCACCACCGAAGAACGAACCAAAGATATCGCCAAAGATATCCTCGAATCCCGAAAAATCACCGGTCTGAAATCCTCCCGCTCCACCACCCTGTGAGAACGCGGCGTGTCCAAAACGATCGTAACGCGAGCGACTCTCTTGATCACTCAATACCGAGTACGCTTCGGTCGCCTCCTTAAACTTCTCTTCAGCCTCTTTATTTCCTGGATTTTTATCTGGATGAAACTGAACCGCCTTTTTGCGATAGGCTTTCTTAATCTCATCAACGGAGGCACCCTTGGAGACCTCTAGCACCTCGTAGTAATCACGCTTCGACACAACCTCTCCTTGCGGAATCGAGCTCCTTGTGGAGCCCACCAAGTAATCTGCCCCTACAATCCTACGGCGCAGTTTACTAAACACTTACCCACACAGCAAAACAGGTGACAGGTGGAAGATTCACCTGTCACCCGACTAAGTGTGCAACACCAGTCTACAATACTGAGTTCCTGTCCGGAAACTCTGATTTACCAATCTTCCACGTGGATACCAGACAAACGGCCAAGTGGAAGATTAGTAATAGCCCGCGGAGGCGAGCTTAAAACAAGAATACTAGTTTTCTATTGTCCGGCATGCCGGTGGAAAATTAGTACATCCCAACACGGGCCTCTCGTTTGTGTGAAGCAAAGAGAACTTTATTGGTGATTCGAACTGGAATCCCAACAGTCTCGCTTGTATGCGCTTCTTGCACTGTGGGTGCACATTCTTCATAACAAATCGAGCGGCTCCGAGGGGTGAAAACCTAAATGGTATCTCCGGTTTCTATCCTGGCGGACAGAAACTACTTAGCGTCGCGGAGCTCTTCATATTCGGCATCGACAACATCGTCATCTTTACCGCTAGCCTGCTGCCCAGCGCCGTCACCTGCTTGAGCGCCCTGAGCACCACCCTCTGCAGCGGCTTTCTTGTAAGCCTCCTCAGCAAGCTTGTGGCTGACCTTCTCGAGCGCATCCGTAGCAGTTTTCATCTGCTCTGCGTCACCACATTCAAGAGCTTTCTTCGCATCCTCAAGAGCAGTGTTTACCGAGCCCTTCAGCTCCGGTGCTGCCTTCTCTCCAAGCTCAGACAGGGTCTTCTCCGTTGAGTAGACCATAGTATCAAGCTTGTTGCGAATCTCAACCGTTTCACGACGCTTACGGTCCTCCTCAGCATGAGTCTTGGCATCGTTCACCATGCGCTCAATCTCCTCCTTTGAGAGGCCCGAGCTTGCGGTGATCTTAATCGACTGCTCTTTGCCAGTTCCGAGGTCCTTTGCACCTACCGACACAATACCATTCGCGTCGATATCGAAGGTCACCTCGATCTGCGGCACTCCACGTGGCGCTGCTGGGATTCCCACTAACTCAAAGCGGCCAAGAGTCTTGTTATCACCGGCCATCTCACGCTCTCCCTGCAAAACGTGGATAGAGACCGCTGGCTGGTTATCAGCCGCTGTAGAGAATACCTGCGACTTACGCGTCGGGATCGTCGTATTCTTATCGATTAGCTTTGTGAACACTCCACCGTAGGTCTCGATACCGAGGCTTAGCGGAGTCACATCGAGCAACAAGACATCTTTAACGTCCCCCTGCAGGACACCACCCTGAACAGCAGCTCCGATTGCTACTGCTTCATCTGGATTGACGCTCTTGGAAGCCTCCTTTCCGAAGATCTCCTTCACGCGCGCTTGCACTGCTGGCATGCGAGTCATACCACCGACGAGGATTACCTCGCCAATATCACTCGCAGAAAGGCCGGCATCTCGCAATGCCACACGACACGGCTCCTCCAATCTCTTGAGGAGATTTGCGCAGAGTGACTCAAACTTAGCACGTGAAATTTTGAGGTTCATGTGCTTTGGACCCGACGCATCGGCTGTAATAAACGGAAGGTTAATATCCGTCTCCATCGAGGATGATAGCTCATGCTTCGCTTTCTCTGCTGCCTCCTTGAGGCGTTGCAGCGCCATGGTATCCTTGCGAAGGTCGATCCCTTGCTCCTTCTTAAACTCATCAGCCAAATAATCAACCAGGATCAGGTCGAAGTCCTCTCCACCAAGGAACGTGTCGCCGTTTGTTGCCTTCACCTCGAATACGCCATCGCCGAGCTCAAGAATCGACACATCAAACGTACCACCACCGAGGTCGAATACAGCGATCGTCTTCTCATGCTTCTTGTCAAGACCGTACGCCAAGGCGGCTGCGGTCGGCTCGTTGATAATACGAAGCACGTTCAATCCAGCGATCTGTCCCGCATCCTTCGTTGCCTGGCGCTGCGCGTCATCAAAGTACGCTGGAACAGTGATTACCGCGTCGGTTACCTTCTCTCCGAGGTAGTCCTCTGCAGTCTGCTTCATCTTTGTAAGCACCATCGCCGAGATCTCTTGCGGGCTCTTTGAGTCACCTTTAAGTTTCACCCACGCGTCATTGTTCGACGATGCCACGATCTCATACGGCAACACCTTGCGCGCCTTCTCAACCTCAGGAGCATCCGACTTACGACCGATAAGACGCTTTACCGCGAAGATCGTATTCTTTGGGTTAGTGACAGCCTGACGCTTAGCGATCTGGCCTACAAGTCTCTCACCTGCATCGTTGGCTCCGACCACCGACGGGGTCGTCCTGCTACCTTCACTGTTGGCGATCACTACCGGGCTTCCACCCTCCATAATCGCTACACACGAGTTGGTCGTTCCGAGGTCTATTCCAATTACCTTTCCCATATTTACTCCTCTCTAAAAATCTTGTGTTACCTTTTACTCTACGCTCTTACGATATCTACCATTCTATGGTGTTGCTGGATCACCTTCGGCCGCCACCACAACTTCACCAACTCGAATCAGCTTATCCTTGTAGAAGTATGGCTTCTTAAGCTCCCCTACTATCGTACCTGGTTTAGCTGAATTTCCGGGCACCCGACTGATTGCTGCGTGCCTGTGAGGGTCGAATTCCTTGCCAACACTAGACTCTCCGCGGATCTCCCACCGTCCAAGGCGCTCAACAAACATCTTGTGGACCATCTCTAGCCCCTGCTTGAGCTTGTCGTACTCAGCTGAGCTGTACGCCAGCGCCAACTCGAGATTATCGAGCACCTCGAGCAGGTCTACCACCACCCGCTCCCCCTGGTACTTCAAGAGCTCCGACTGTTCTTTCAAAGCGCGCTTCTTGAAGTTCTCGAAGTCTGCCATCAGGCGCAGGTAGCGATCCTTCATCTCCGCCAGCTCTTGGTCACGATGCTCACCCGCAGAGTTGTCCATCCCATCGCCATTGACCGATCCAACCCCTTGATTGCACTCCGTTTGTTGCTCTTGTCCGATATCCGTACCGCTATCTTCAACCGCCATCGTACTAAACCTACCCTCTGCTTACTTACGCCTCGACTACCATATGCTATAAACACGTTAGCGAGATTTTTCAATGAGTACCCCTGCGGTTATTTCGAATAGCAACATAGATGGCCTCAACAGCGGCCAAGAGGTCTCGGTAGCTGCTATCGTTCTTCGAGCTAGGCCCTACCGCGACAGTGACCTGATGGCCCAGGTTCTCACACCAACCCTTGGAAAGATCTCGGTTATTGGCCGCCATGCCCGAGGTAGCAAGCGACGTTTTCCGAGCTCACTGGACCTCTTTGACCGGGGCACCGCGAGAATTGCTCGCGAGCGCAAAGGGGGCCTCAGCATTAAGGAATTTACCCCCTCGCACTCGCTCATCAAGCTCCGCGACGACCTGGATAAGCTCACCCTGGCGTCGCTTCTCTGTGAGAGCTTTGACCTAGTCATCCAAGAGGACTCCGGGTGTGGCCACGCACAGCTCTTCGAGGTCTTAGACCTGGCACTCAACGCGATCGAAGAGGCCCCCGACCTGCGCACCTCGCTCAGGGCCACGGTAGTTGCTCTACAGTCGCTTGTTTCGCACGAGGGAATCGCCGATCTTAGTGCTTATGCGCCAGGAAGTCGGATGCTCAACGGCGTTCTCGATGCGATTGAACATTTTACCGAGCGCCGCTTGCTAACTCGCTCGTCAGTTGCCGGGCTGATTGGTCGACTTTCTTCGTGCTCAAGGTAAAACCCCTCTCGTCCGATACCCCTATCTGTACAAGGAACATCATCGCCTTCGGGAATTTGGTATGACCTTATCGGGTAAGATAGTTTTCTCATCAGGCATTCAGCTCGACAGCGATATTTGGTCACTCGATCTCGACACAGGCCATCTTGCGCAACTCACTCGTGGAGAAAATATTAACACCTACCCGAGATGGTCTCCCAACGGGAAATGGATTGCGTACATCTCTATTCAGGACGACTTTGTGCCATCGCTCTGGATTATGACGAATCGAGGAACCGATCATCGACGACTCACCCGAGCGATCTACTGTCACGGGCCCAACTGGTCTCCAGATGGCTCACGAATCATTTTTAGCGGGAACGGCGACTCGGCCTCGGAGATCGACATCTGCTCGATAGCTCCCGATGGAACATCCCTCACAAGGCTCTTTGGAGTACCGGGGCTCGAAACAACACCTTCATACTCCCCCGAGGGGAAACATATCCTCTTCTCGGCCCCCGTTCGGGATGACTCCGCCATCCTGCCTCATGGCCAGCGCGACATCCTCGAGTACTCGCTGGCTGATGGAACGACGCGAACTCTCTGTGCTCATCCTGCGCGGGATGATTCTCCTGTGTATTCTCCCGATGGCACCACGGTCGCATTTATATCCCAACGAGGTGATGGCGATGAGGAGAGTGTGGAACAGTCACTGATCGAGTACCGACGGCTCCTTCTCCAGGATTGCAACGCAACGGGACGCGAAGCGATCCAGAGGATGAAGCGGGGGTATTCTGATGGAGATATATTCGTCGTGCGGCGCAACGGCGACAACCTTCGCAGACTCGTTTCGGACGCATACTACGCAAGCGGTGTCGCCTGGTCGCCGTGCGGACAGTATCTGATCTACGCCGGCTCTACTCGCGATATCCCCGGCACTTCGCGGCTAACGATCGTTGAAGCAGATTCCGGAAAGTCGATCGATTTTACGTATGACCGCTCGCAGCTTGAGAATTCGATTGAAACTGCTCGAGTCGCAAAACTATCACCACTGATGAACCTCGTGCCAAGTTTCGTGGCTCGACACCTGGTACCAAAGGATCTGTGGGGTGCAGAGCAGACGCCGCACTGGATCGGCGGGTAAATCAAATTTATTGTGAACGAATACAAAAAACTTACCTGCTTCGCCGCCACGTACTTTTGACAATCACTACAGCTCCTGGCAACCGCGGCATCTACCTAAACGGCGCGAACACGGCATTTCTGACAACACATCGCGTAAGCAAGGTTTTGCCGCTCTCTCTAAGCTGCCGTTACGCGTGTTGCCTTGGCACTTTCAGCTTTTATTGCCTCGGGACGATTCGGCATCACCGCTGCACTCCCTGATGAAGTCGTTAAAAACACACCGTCTTCCTTGGATCCAGTGCTCCTTCTATGATCCGGCCCCGAAACAAGCGTCTCCTGCCGTGCAGTTAGCTGCTCTCCATCATAGGTGCTTACCACCTCGACCGTGCTGCCATCTTCTCGTGTGACCACGTGTTTACGTATTTCTCGCTCATGACCTGAACCGGAACGATCCTCCGATCTCTTCTCAGCCTGTGTCTTATCACTACGCAACTCGTCGACGTTAGCCGATTCTGAAGCAAGTCTGCCTTCCGAGCCTGACTCACTGTGTTCATCTGAGGAACGCGGTGATGGCTTACGTAATCCATCATCCCGTAGACGCTTAAAGGCGCGTTCAAGCCCCTCACGAACTAACTCGCGTGTAGCCCGCTTGATGCCGTTTTCAACGCCCCCCCAGCCGGCCTTCACAAGATCATCGGTCAATTCATCCACACTCTTCCCTAACTCCTTGGCACGCTTTTCAATCGCCTCGTTAAGGTTCTTTGACCACGCTGCGTTATCGACATCTGTCAGCTCTCCGCGCAGCCCCTTGCGGAATGTATCTTTGAAGCTGTTCTCCATCTTGTCGGCGACAAACTTCGATACATCATTCGTAATGCGCTCTTCAAGAATCTGCTTTATGGCATCATCAGACTTGCCACTCTTAATGAGGCGCACCATCTTGCCAGCCTCTTTCGTGCTGACACCCATCGTATGGACGATGTGTGTACGTGCTTCATTATAGGTCATCTCCTTCATTGGGGACAATAACTTGAAGGTGAGATCATCCACGTAGTTCACTAAGCCCAGCTGCTGAAGCAGTGCTTTAGTCTGCTCATATCCGACCTTCTCGCCTAGCTCCCTCACATATGTAGTCGTGAATACCTTCTCAGCACCAACCTTGACGAGGTCTTCGCTCATGGATTTTCCCATGGTCTTAGCGATATTTTCGCCCTGTAACTGAATCACACGCTCAAGGGCTAGCTCCTGCGTCTTCAGTGCCAGAGCTTGCCCAGTGGCGCGAATGCCTACGGCCTTTTCAGCCATATCTGCAACTTTGACGAGTTCTTGAGGGAACTCTGTTGCCAACTTCTTGACTGCTGGCTCGCCCATATTCTTAATGGCTCCCTCGGCGATCTGCTTAGCACCACACTCCAAAAACTCTCGCGCGCACGCTCTAATCCCCTGCTTAATGCCCTGCTTGAGTGCAGCTCCTATAAGCGAACGCATCGCCATAAGCGGCACAAGCACTGGGGCGGCCACTCCGGCTGTACCCGTTGTTACGAGTGCAACCACCAAGAATGTTCCGTGCAAGGCAAACTGTCCCAGGTGTTGATACATGGCTTGTTTATCGCCCTTACCGTAGGCTACAAGTGCCAGGGCACCGTGTTTGACTACACCCCATGCATCAGCCAAGCCTGTCATCTCGCACGCAAATGCAAACGTTTTCGCCAAGGCTTCGCCGATCGTCATCTCTCCATTCAGAATCTGCTTGAGACCGTTCCATACGGAGGAGCAGAGTCCACCGACTATCGAGCAGATCGTCGTGCCGGCTGACCAGAGAAACGAGCCGACCGCAGGTAAAATCTTTTCAGGGTTTTCAATGCACCATGTGACGCCACTGACTATCCCCTTGCGGATAAATTGACCTGCGGAAATAAGAAAATTGCCGACGGTTTTTGCAGCACTGATGGTCTTTTCAAGAGCGGCTTTTGGATCGTTGATAACGGTAGCGGCGAACTCACCTATAGCAGTGCCTACGTTGATCCTGAGTTTATTAAGTCCAACCAAGGCGTTTGCCGCCGTTTCCAACCCGTCGCTGACCGACGAGGTTACAGAGCTCCACCAACCAGACCACGTTCTCTCTTTCGGCTTCTCAGGGCGGCTTTCAGCAGCAGGTGCTGACATTTGCTGCTGTAGATCCTGCCGCGCACGATCTGCGGCTATGCTCGATGACGATCTGTTCACGTTGACTGCCGGGGAAGGCTCTGACGATGAGGAGAACACCGGGTTCCGCAAATCTCTCGTTGCTTCTTTGTGAGCAACGCCATTTGCCCCTGCGTGCATAATCAGGCGTCGAGTATCAGCACTTGGCCGAACACCCGGAGCAGCATCGGCTAACGCAGATGCGGCCTGCGCAGCCACTGCCGCCTCTGCGCGCTGCACACCTTCGGCTACT
>JBIKKR010000004.1:0-47078 GCA_044360225.1 Bdellovibrionota bacterium
GGTGGCCATCTCGCAAGAAGACTAGATCCACCTCCTGGATGCACCGCTCTGTGGCGCGGCTGGCAAAGACTCGCCTCCATGACTGAGCTATACGAATCTATGGCAAATAAATGTGGGTAATAGTCAGTATTAACAGGTTATGCCTCCATATGTTGATAATGTTTCTAATATGCTGAAAGAAAAGGTAAAATTAACCACAAGCAGGGCTCTGATTGGCGTCTCCAGGAGGTGCCGGTGGCTTCGCGCTCGGTGGTAATTACCGGAGGCACAGGGTTCCTTGGGCGGCACATGGTTGAGACGCTCGTGGGTCGTGGATTTGTTGTGCATATCCTCTCGCGCTCTCTTACGCAGGAGAGGGCATCGGAGCTATCCCAGCGATACGGAGCAGCGGTGCAAACGCACCGAGTCGATCTCCACGATACCGACAAGGTAACACCTCTCGTTAGACGGATCAGGGCATCGCACATGCTCCATGCGGCGTGGGATACTCGCCACGGTGTGTTTTGGAACTCTCCGGAGAACCTCGATTGGATCGTAACAAGCAAGCTCCTCTTGCAAGCTTTTATCGAGGGTGGTGGAAGGCGTTTTGTTGGAGTAGGAACGTGCGCCGAGTACGATTGGGAGGCGCGCGATCTACTGTTTACCGAAGGAGCAACAAAGCTTCTGCCTGCAACGATGTACGGACAATCAAAGCTTGCGTTTCGAAAGAGCCTCGCCACCCTCAGCCAGCACCACGCGATGAGCGCGGCGTGGGGAAGGGTCTTTCTACTCTTTGGGCCGCACGAGGAGGGGGGCAAGCGTTTCGTAGCCTCAGCCATAACAAGCCTTTTACGAGGCGAAGACTTTGCAGCGAGCGCCGGTGATCAGATCCGAGACTTTTCAGATGTACGAGATGTTGCGGCCGGATTTGTGGCGCTCCTTGAGTCTCAGGTAACCGGAGATGTAAATATCGCGTCAGGCGAGGCGCGAACGGTCTCATCGGTGTTGATGGAGATAGGCGAGCTGCTTGGCAGGAGTGATCTCATAAAGCTAGGCGCGCGCGCGCGACCTGCTGGTGAGCCAGCGCGACTCGTTGCATCTGTCGAACGGTTGCGCAACGAGGTGCGGTGGAAGCCTATGGCTTCATTTGATGAGCGTCTAGCGCAGACAATTCAGTGGTGGAAAGGGCGAGAGGCCAAGGCGTAGTTTTGCCAGCGTTGCTGACATGGACTCTATGTCAGACTTTTCAAACGATGCATAATACCCGCGGCATCGAGTTGGAATAGCTTGAGGAAATATTCCTGCGTGCCCACACCAGATATCGTTCGTGGAAGCGTAAGTGGCACAAGGGTACTGCGCTCGCTGTGTTGAGCCATCTGCTCGGCAATCAGTGAAGATAGTCCCCCCACAGGTGTATGCTCTTCAACAGAGATAACCCACCTGCTGCGACGACAGATGTGCGCCAGAGTGTCGTGGTCAAAGGGATGGATGGATGGACACGTGTACATCCCGACGGAGTACCCTTCGCCTCGCAAGGTGGTAGCTGCCTGAAATGCATGGAAGGCGATAGAACCAGTTGCTATCAAGGTCATATCGCCGGCAGGTAGGAGCTCAATAAGTTTTGTCAGGTCAAATGACACCTCATCGCTGTGTAGCGACGGCTCTCCATTCTTGCCCAATCGTATGTACATCGGCCCGGAGTGCTTCACGGCAAGAGTAGCAGCACAGCGAGCTTCTAAGGGATCGGCAGGGGAGAGGATTGAGAGATTCGGCAGGGCCCGCATTATGGCGAGATCTTCGACGGCAAAGTGGGTGTACCCGTGTGAGCCGTATGCTAGGCCCGCTCCGACGGAAACTACTCGTACGTTAAGGTTGTGGTAGCAGACATCATTTCGTATCTGCTCTAGGCAACGTAGCGTCGAAAAGTTGGCGATGCTGTAGGTAAAGACCACACGGTTGTCGAGAGCTAAACCGGCAGCGATTCCGGTCATGTTCTGCTCTGCTACACCCACATTAACAAAGCGCTCTGGGAATTGGTGCGCAAAAGGTTCAAGTACTCCAAACCCAAGGTCTCCCGTAAGGAGCCAGACACGTTCATCGGCACGAGCAAGCTGGATCAGTTCGTTTACAAATGTATTACGCATCGTCATCTCGCAGATGTTCGAGGGCTTTTTCAAGCTGCTCTGGATTAGGATACTTGTAGTGCCATACGAGGTCATCTTCCATAAATGAGACACCCTTGCCTTTGATCGTATGAGCGACAATCGCTGTTGGCGAGTTGACCTGGTTCTTTGCTCCTTGAAGGGTCTCAGCGAGAGCTACATGGTTGTGTCCATCGACTTCAACCACATTCCAACGAAAGCTGCGTAATTTGTCAGCGAGCGGCTCGAGGTCAATCACTGAAGCAGTTCTGCCAAAACTCTGAATTTTGTTGTAGTCAATGATAACGGTCAGGTTGTTGAGGTTGTGCACAGGCGCGAAGAGAAAGCCCTCCCAGTTTGATCCTTCATCGCACTCTCCATCGGACAAGATGACGAATGTATGAAAAGTCTTCTTCTCTCGTTTAGCCCCGAGCGCAATCCCGACACCGATCGGTAGACCGTGGCCGAGAGATCCGGTTGAGACCTCTACTCCCGGCACACCGTGGTGAGTAGCGTGGCCAAACAGTGTCCCTCCGTTTGCACAGTATGTGCTAAGGAGCGCCGGATCAAAAAATCCGGCATTAGCGAGCGTTGCATATAGAGCTGCAGCAGCATGACCTTTGGACAGGATGAGGCGGTCCCTAAGCGAATCGCGCGGCTTGCTGGGATCTATACTGAGGACCACACAGTAAAGGACCGAGAGGATATCAACGACCGAGAGAGAACTGCCGACGTGAGACGCTTTAGCTTTGGCGACCATCTGTAGGACATGCTGACGAACGTTGTTGGCAAAATGCTCACTGTTCGTTGCACGCGTATCCCTCATTGGTTACTCGTCTCCTTAAAATTGGTTCTCTGCGATAGACATATTACGACTATCGGCCACTATCCACAGAGGTCGACGTTTTGTCTCGATGTAAATTCGACCGATATACTCTCCAAGAGTTCCTATTCCAAGCGATAGTACGCCAAGGATAGCAAATAAGAGGAGGTAGATCGTCGTTAACCCTGGAATTGCCGCTCCCCAGAGCCAGAGGAACGCGGTCACAGCAGCATACACGCACGTGCACCCCATGATTCCCATGCCAAAGAGGAAGAATACTCGTAGCGGGACGATGGAGAAGCTTGTAAGCGCGCGTGCTGTGAAATCGAGTAGGTACCAAAAAGGGGCATTGCTTTTACCACCGGTACGCGGACGGCGGCTGTATTCAACTGTGGTAGACTTAAATCCTACCCAGTGAGCCAGACCTCGAAAGTATCGATTTCGCTCCTCCAGCTTGTTGATGGCGTTGACGACCGGGCGAGACATGAGCCGAAAATCTGTGACATTAGAGGGGATATGAATATCGGTGAAGTTTCTCAGTAGTCGGTATGCAACGGCTGCCCCAACTCCCTTCCACCACGCACCATCGTCACGACGCATCAGGAGCCCGCAAACGACATCGTATCCTTGCTGCCACTTGTCAACGAACTGAGGGATCACTTCCGGGGGATCCTGAAGATCGCTGAATAGAATAATAACGGCATCTCCGCGCGAGTAATGCAGGCCAGCGGCGATCGAAATTTCAGACGAAAAATTTCTGCTGAAGCGAATGTAGCGCCAGTGAGAATCTTTTGAGCAGATATCCTGGCAGATCTCACTCGTTCGATCCACGCTACAGTTGTCAATTAACAACACTTCGTAGTCATAAGTGGGCAGTCGAGTGGTAAAAAGGGCAGTAACCTCCTCGTATGCACGTGGTAGATTGCTCTCTTCATTGTAGGCGGGCATGACTATCGAGAGCAGCTTGCGAGGGCTCTCCGATGGAAGCTGAGGGTTATTCATGCTGTACGTCCTCCTGACCAGTCCGATTTTGATAGCTCCATAGTAACGAAGTATCGTTGAATTTTTTCATATGGACGCGCCACCACCTCCACCCACGAGGTTGTCTCACCTGATGTTACCTTACGGAGAGGAACTCGTTGTGTCTCTGTAAAGCCCAGTCGTTCATACAGCCGAATCGCTCGCTCATTATCCGAAACGACCCGGAGAAAGAGGCGGTCAAGTCCTAAACTCTCAAATGCCCACGTCATCATCGCGGAGCAAGCCGCCTCGATGGCACCCTTCCAGTGATGAGAGCCCCGTACTATGTTGTCGATTTCGCAGAATTCCTCTTCGTAGTTGAACCTAAAGAGGCCAACATGTCCGATTTTATCGCCAGCACTATCAGTTACGAAGAAGAGCATACGGTCGTTACGCTGCAGTAGCTGCGTTTCTACCCAACGTAACGTCCCCTCAAGAGTCACTGTGAACTGGCTTGGAAACCACTCTTGGGCGCTGCTTCGCCACTGTGCAAGGAACTTAATCGACTCAGGTGATGTGAGCGTTTGAACGCCGACAGGCTCAAGGTGCCCGCTGATTCCGTTGTGCTCAGGAATAGCGATTCTCTCGCCCGTATGTGGCCCTTCGACTAGGCCCTTCATCTGTTTAAACGTGCGAACGATCTCGTTCTTGCGCTTGAGCCAACCGGCTGGGCACGCGACATTCGTTCGTAAGAGGGATTTCCCCAGAATATCACGCACGTGAGTACAGATGTAGTCAATCTCCTCTTCAGTGCGATTGTGACCGCTCGGAAGATTGACTCCACGCCTCGGTATAGAGTAAGCGACTGGATTGTTGACCTCTATGCCACGAAACATGGGGAAGGAGCTAATTGGTTCAAAGAAGGGACGTGTGTCAATCTGGCGGCGCTTAAGCTCTTGAGAGAATCCGTCACGTGTTATCGATAGTTTCTCGCCAAGTATTAAAGACGACATCCAGTAAATACTAAAGCAATCAGGACGCTCGATGTTGAGAGCTATCTCCTCTATGTCAGCGAGTCGCGAACGGTACCACTCAAAGATCCTTCGTTTCTTCTCGACGATTTCGTCTGCTCGTTGTACCTGAGCCAGCCCAAGAGCTGCCTGCAGATTCGACATCTTGTATTTATAGCCGATTTCAATTGCTGCAAGTGGACTATGTGGATTGCGACCGTGATCGCCAATAAATCGTGCGCGCTGGATTAACGCATCATCACTGGTAACTAGTATACCCCCTTCGCCTGTTACGAGAGCCTTAGCGCCCTGAAAACTAAAGGCAGCAGCGCGTCCCAAGCTCCCTGTTCTGTTACCCCTGTAGCGAGCTCCAATTGATGGAGCGGCATCCTCAAGGATAGAAATGCCGTACTTGTCGGCGAGCGCGCTCAGGTGCGTCATCTCAACGGGATGTCCGTAGAGGTGCACCGGAATGATCACTTTGGTGCGTGGGGTGATAAGCCTTTCTACCTTTTCGGAGTCCATAACCCACGAATCAGGGCGAATATCGGCGAAAACAGGGGTTGCACCGGTGTAGACCACAGCACTCGCCGTAGCGATCCAGGTTACCTCGGGCACTAGTACCTCGTCACCGGGCCCCACGCCGAGTGCCAGCAGTGCAAGGTGCAGGGCCCCTGTACAGCTTGACGTTGCCATGGCGTGCTTGGCACCAACGTACTGAGCAAAGGCAGATTCAAAAGCTTTGATGTAGTCGCTGTGGTGCTCGTTCCAGCCGTGAGCCACGGCATCAACGACGTACTGAATCTCTAAGCCGGTAATTGATGGTCCTGCTGTAAGTATGAGCTCTTCAAGAGTGTCTATCATAAGGTCCCCTTAGTTGCCGGTCACTGCTAAGCTTACGTGAGATGGATCGGTAAGTCCGCGGGCCGCAGTTCGTATCTGCTCTATAGTGTAACTGATGGCGCCCTCAGTTAGTCCCGGATACACTCCAACCCAAAACGTCCGATTCATTACTACATCTGTATTCGCCAGATCGCCGATCACTCGATAGCTCTCAGGATCTTCGCGCAGATCATCACAGCATGGCTGTCGAAGAAGATTTCCGGCAAACAACATCCGAGTTTGTATTCCGCTCTTCTCGAGGTGCTGGATTATTTTTTCGCGATGTCCACCTGTGGATTCACGGAGGGTGAGGAGAAACCCAAACCAACTGGGGTTTGAGTGCTCGGTTGCCTCCGGTAGTATGAACTGGTCTGCCAAATCCTGCAGACCATCCCGTAGTAACTGCCAATTGTTTCTTCGAGCACGGGTAAATTCGGCTAATTTAGAAAGCTGAGCAACGCCGACGGCCGCCTGCATATCAGTAGCCTTGAGGTTATACCCCAAGTGAGAATAGGTATACTTATGATCGTACCCGCAGGGAAGTGAGCCAAGTTGCCAAGCAAAGCGCTTGCCGCACGTGTTATCTTCTCCGCTGGCGCACCAGCAATCTCGCCCCCAATCCCTAAACGATGCGGCGATAGAGGCGAGTTTGGGAGAATCCGTGTACACGGCTCCACCCTCTCCCATGGTGAGATGGTGAGGGGGATAAAAGCTCGACGTTCCAAAATCACCGAATGTGCCGGTCAGTTTCGTAGTGCCATCAATCGTATACTCACTGCCTAATGCATCACAGTTATCTTCGATCAGCCACAGGTCGTGTTTTTTACAGAATTCAGAGATCGCCCGAAGGTCAAAAGGATTTCCAAGTGTGTGCGCCACCATAATCGCCTTTGTGCGCGGCGAGAGGGCCTCTTCGAGTTGCCGTACGTCGATATTGTAGGTTGGCAGCGTGATATCGAGAAACACCGGAACAGCGCCGTACTGTATAATTGGGCTAACGGTCGCAGGAAAGCTCGCTGCGACCGTAATCACTTCATCACCCTTTCGAATACGTGCATCCCCCAGCTTGGGAGACGTTAGGGCCATGAACGAAACTAAGTTCGCCGAAGAGCCGGAATTCACTAAGAGCGAGGCACGAATTCCCAGGGTTGCTGCGAATTCCTTTTCAAATTGGGAGGTAAATCGGCCTGCGGTGAGCCAGAAGTCGAGGGTTGCATCGACTAAGTTCTCTATCTCGTGTTCATCGAACACTCTACCGGCATACGGAACTCGGTCGCCTACTGCGAAGGGGCGCCGCGTTGATTTATGCTTCACTAGAAAGTGTTGTCTCGCGGCATCTTTGGTCTTGGTGCGGAGTAGGCCTTCCAGAGTGGGCGTCTCCAGTTGATTGGTGGTTGTTGTAAGTGCATGTGCCGCGACGACCCAGCGATATTCAGGTGCTGGCTTGCCGTGCGCATTCAGCATAACAACCTCTACCAGGTTGTTGTCTTCATACATGGCAGTGACGACGGCGCGCGGGCGTGCTGTTTCATTCGGCACGGCGAACCCAGCAGCCACAAGTAGGCCTGGGTTGAGGGTTACGAGAGAGCCTAGGGTAAGTGAAGGACTGTTAGTCATACGGAGTGTAGTCTCCAGAGTTATTCTCGTTTAGCAGATGGTTGAAGGCTAGCAGTAGAGTATTGAGCTATTTGACGCAAGCACACCTCACGTAGGTCTCCGTCCCGTTGACTCTCCTCCCAAAAGTCAACCACCGCAGTGAGTGCATCATCCAGACTCCATCGAGGCATCCAGTTGAGTCTGGCAATTGCCTTGGAGGAGTCGAGATTTAACAACGCTGCCTCGTGTAGCTGAGAGGAGCAGTCAGCGATTTCAACTGCTAGCGAGTGGTTTAACTTATCGCGAAGAATCTCGACAACAGAGAGTACGTCTCTCACGTCTTTTGAACGTGGAGAGAAGTTCCACGCATCGGAGTATTCGGCGGGGGCTTCCAAGAGTTTTTCACCGAGTCGAATATAGCCGCTGAGGGGCTCAAGAACGTGTTGCCATGGACGTGTGGCATGTGGGTACCTGAGCTGTAGAGGCTTACATGATTCGACCGCTTTCAGTACATCGGGTACCAGGCGATTGGGTGACCAATCGCCCCCGCCAATCACGTTGCCAGCGCGAGCTGTTGCAAGGCCGATAGTTCGCGATTGCGCTGCGCCTGGGGAGAAAAAAGAACGCCGATATGCTTGCACAAGGAGCTCACAGCACGCCTTGCTGTTTGAATACGGGTCGCTACCTCCGAGGCGGTCATTTTCCCGATATCCCCACTCCCAGCCGAGGTTCTCATAGACCTTATCTGTTGTCACCACAACAATTGCCTTAACACTCTCGACGAAGCGGCAAGCATCGAGGGTATTCGCTGTGCCCATCACATTCACTTCATAGGTTTCAAGCGGATTGTCGTAAGAATTGAGCACTAGCGGCTGAGCAGCGAGGTGAAAAACAATTTCGGGCTGCGCTCGTTTCATTGCAGTGAGGAGCGAAGTTCGGTCGCGAATATCCGCAACCGTTGAGTCACTCAAGCAGCGCGCTACGTTGGCGCGCTCAAAGAGGCTCGGTCTAGTGTGTGGTGCAAGAGCGTAGCCAGTGACGTTGGCCGAGTGGGCAGCGAGCATGAGACTGAGCCACGATCCCTTAAATCCAGTATGGCCGGTGACAAAAACCGTTCGACCTTTCCAGAAGTTCTTATTTTGCTCAGCTATCTTCACGCGTTTCCCCAAATCTTCCACGGCGCCGTGCCCCGCTGCCATAGATCGTCGAGATAGTTTTTATCTCGGAGCGTATCCATAGGGTGCCAAAAGCCCTCGTGTGTAAACGCTACCAGCTGACCATCGTTGGCTAGCCGCTCTAGAGGGGATTTTTCAAGAACGGTGTCATCGCCTTCGATGTAGTCGAGTACCTCCGGTTCCATGACAAAAAAACCAGCACTCACCCACGCGCGGTCTCCTTTTGGCTTCTCACAAAAACCGGTTACCTCTCCCGACGGTGCCAAGTCGAGCGCTCCAAAACGACCAGATGGCTGCGTTGCGGTTACGGTGCACAGTTTTCCGTGCCTTCTGTGGAAATCAAGGAGCACTCGGATATCGATATTACCGATGCCATCACCGTACGTGAGCATAAAGGTCTCGCCGTTAATATGCTCTCGCATCCGTTTTACACGACCCCCGGTCATTGTGGTGAGGCCAGTATCGACTAGGCTGACGTTCCAAGGTTCAACCGCTGCCGCGTGAACCTTCATATCGGGAGCTTCCTTTTTTCTGAAATCGAACGTGACGTCTGAATTGTACAGCAGGTAGTTAGCGAAGTACTCCTTGATGGCATACCCGCGATAGCCGAGGCAGATTCCGAAGTCATTGAACCCAAAGAACGAGTACAATTTCATGATATGCCACAGGATCGGCTTGTCTCCGATCTCAACCAGAGGTTTTGGCTTGAGAGCGGTCTCCTCACTAATCCGAGTCCCAAAACCGCCTGCTAAAATAACAACCTTCATATGCACACCGTGTAAAGAGGTTATTGCACCCAAGCTCAACCTCGTCGAGCGCTCGAGGCGTTGTTGCGCCGGAGCCCCAACTCTCCCTGCTCACTAGAATACGACTGAGTTGACCCATCCTAAAAGGCCAAACTTGTAGCCAAAGGGATCGTCCCCCCTCAATTAGATGTCACGAGTGATGGTAGGGGCGCGCCTAAGGAATATGTCGCGCGCGGAAATACGCAGTTAGACGTAGACTCTGTTCTTAAGCAGTAGCACGGATGCCGCAGACCATTCCCGCAAAACGCAGTTTGCCTCCGCGCCGAAATGCTTACATACATGCTAGTCCGTCGCTTGTATTAGCGTATTTAAACCTACAAAGAGCAGTTGCGGGCCTGACAATAGCGCACCTACTCAAAATCACTGTGGCTTTTGAATTACCATAACGATGCCAGGGTTGCGCCTGCGCAAATAGTAAACTCCTTGCAAAAGCGCCAAAGTCCGTCAGAGGTTGAGGCATGGAGTCACCCATTGGAGTCGGGGAATTGGACTATATACAACTTGTATGCGACATCTTCTTTGATCAACTTCGCATGAGGCTCAAGAAGTCCCCACAGATGTTTATACACTCCGACAGTCTGTCCGTAACCGTGCTCCGCACAATACACATTGACGAAGACGTAGAATTGCTTGCCTGCTAGATGTTTCATCGCCATGTCAATCTGTTCTTTGGCGACAATGAATTTAAATGTAAAGGCATACGGTAGCGCGGGTTTTAAGTGCAGCGCCGTCAGAAGCAACTCCTCATCAGTATCGAAGATAATAATTCGTGAATCAGCCGGCACGACTTGCCTTAAAAACTCATAAGGTGCTGACTTTATGATTGGATTATCCTTAAGGCTGGTTCGCACATAATTGGCAATCGCAGCAGCGCCGTAGCCTGCGGCCCTCGACTCCTGTGCGGCGACTAGTGTTGTTCGCAAAACAGCCAAAAAAATTATTAAGGAGCTCAAGGTAGAGCCTGCTACCTTTATTATTGTATCTCCGCCAGATTTTTTGGCCATTAGAGGCAAAAGTAGCGCAGCAATTAAGATAGAAGGTGTGCAAATGGAATAGAGAAGAGGGGGATAGCTTCGACCGAGATAATACGGCAGGAGGACAAGTTGACAAAACGCCAGAAAGATAAGCGCGGAGCCCATACGCTCGCCCGAACGCAATAACGATATGCCAACGCACACCCCCGCGCATACAAATGTGAGCGGCACCCATATTGCCATTTGCCCCTTTAAGGGCACCATGCAAAATCCAGAGCTGAATAGTTTTATAAATAACGTATACGTCGAGAAGTCAGGTAGCGCTCCGCGAAATGCGAGGGTGATAAAGCAGATAATACAAAGAGATATGGATATTGCCGTGAAAATTTTGAACGCAACAAATCTGAGGCTTGTAGGCCAATTCGGAGATGTGAGGAATACGGTTACCACGATTGCACCAAGGCCGGCTAAAGATAGGCCTACCCCAATGTCAGCAGAAAAGTAACAAATCGTGATACAGGAATAGATATACCAGGACAGGGCACGTTCAGAAGGAGCTTTGATGTATTTAACGAGGAAAAACAATGGAAGAAGGAAGCAGCCAAATCTCATGGGAGTAAAAGCTGGCGCGCTGTAAATATTTATCTTATCCGGGTAAAAGTACACTCTGTTGAAGGTCGAGTAAAACAGAGACGCAACTACCGCAACGGCGGCTAGCGCCGAATTCCCCTGCAACTTTCGAAGCACTAAAAACAGCAGCATCGAAAAGAGGACTATAAATCCCATCGTGAGAATGGTCATGGATTGAACGGTAATGGGAATCTTCGAAAATAGTAGTAGAGTCACAACCCAGGGGGCTAAATACAAAAATCCGTACTGACTGACGATGTCATAGAACGGCACGGCACCTCGTGTGATCTGGTATGCTGGAAGCGCAGTAAAAAACATGTCGTAGGATAGCTGGAAATATTGAATAGCCGGTAAAATAGCGAATGCTAAGTATGCTAGCGTCGCGATGAGAGCACCTATAGACACGAGACGATTAGCATCTGGGCTAAAAAACAAACGGCACAAGCCCCTTCGAAAAAGAACCGCGATGGGAACTGCCCACAAAAGATGAAAATAATGTGGCCACAGCAGGTCACTTTGGAGACGCAATCCAGGCTCTATAGCTGCTTGATTTCCGAAGTACCCTACATCAAATTCTAGGAACCCTAAGCCAAGAGGTTTTGCGAGCGCCGCTACGAGTAGTATTTGTAGAGCATTGTGAAATAGCACCGGCCAACGAATGCGTATCGGGAGTAACATCGCCACTGCAGCTACAACAACCATATAGAACGCCGGAGAGTGAGCAAGATTATCTTCATAGGGCAATTCGCCGACACAGATGACTCCTAGGCACAATCCTGCCAAGAGGGCGGACTCGACAGCGGCCCACCTTGTCCGCTCGATAATGCTTCTTGAAAGGGAAGCGAGACCCATGAAGGATGAAAATAGAAAAGCTGATATCGACACAAACACCGCAAAGTATACCGTTTCGGTTTCAGGCATTATATTCTGTTGATCATAGAACGTGAACTTAGGTAGTGAGGGTGCGAAGTAGGTTTGCACAACGCTCGGAGCAATCTCGCTCGCAATAAGCATTGACACCGCAAGATATAGTATTAATGAAGTCCACGTGATCATGAATGTCTCCTGTTTTTCACTCTGAGGCGTTTAAGGTGTTCAGTCAATCCTGGATACGTTTTAAGCAGCAAAAGGAGGCGTAACCGGCAGAACGGATGCAAGCACATCACTCAGCGCTGCCGACCTGCCCGTTCCCGGCATACGTCATATCGGCTCCAAATATCTGGCCCACGAACGTGCCGAAAGAGATAAAGCCTCTCCGCTGTTCCGATAATACAAATCTGTCATGTTCTCGCCAGACATTTTTGCTCGCGATCTGTTCCTGCTATCTGCTTTCAACCGCGCGATATTCCCGAATGTGCCGCTCAGTGAGACGAGTAGTGAGTTTCTCCTCGGTTAGGGACGGTTGATGCTTATGCAAGCTGGCTCAGAAGATATACGGTTACGGATCGATCTATAGTTATAGGTTCAACAACTAAAAATACCAGATTGAAAGCTAGTGCCAATGATGTTTCTGCGCATGCAAGTCGCGGGATCGTCTCAGCGATGAACAGCCGACTTCGTCGTAGTAGCCCTGCCGAGAAAATCAGTTGAAGAATGCCAGCAACACTGGCAATAGCGGCCCCTCTGTACCTCACATTCCGGAGCTCTGCACGCAATATTCATAAACACGTGCGATGGGCATAATTACATGTGCTCAAGGAGATATGCTCGAGCTAGGAAGCCGCCACTTGTCTCCTCAAAGCTGCCAGCGATTCGGTATATCTTCTTTAGGTGCTCTAAAACAGAAGCCTCGTTATCAATCCAGGGTAGATGGATATACACAGCCTGAGTAGGGGCATTGCGAACGTCCAGATTATGAAATACCTCACTTGTAGGCAGGAAACCGCGTGCGCGATTCATCGTAAATCCGAGCGTTTGGCTATCAATGAGGGGACGACAGGGTGGATAGTGAGTTTCTATCTTATGGTCGAAGAAAATGAGCCATGAATGATTAAAGCCCCAGACAATTGCTGGCCTCGCACCATTTGCAAAGATCCGCTTAGAGACCTTCTCGTACACCTTTTGAATGTTAGCAAACTGTGTATTGTATACCATGCCATCAGCTTTCGATTGTAGGCCACCCGAAAAATCAAGAAGTTCCGTCTCTCCCACCGAATACACAGGTACAACGTAGCGAGATACAGGGTCTACAGTCCTCCAATTTTGGGCCAAATAGGCGATAAGAAGCCCCCCTAAAACAATGCTTCGGATTCTTGAGCTTCTGAAAAGCGCGAGAAGAGCGCTTCCCGTTAGCAAAAGCAGCAAAGGCGCAATTGGCGCAACATATCGGGGGTTCCCGTAGTTGATGTACAAGCAATGCAGGGTTAGAAATCCAATGAGCAGGAGCCAAATAGTATTGATGAGCGCGAACTGGTTAGAAGAGAATTGTGACGTCTTTTTTCGAAAAATCCTCCGGCAGCCAACAACAATCACGGCAACCAAAACGATAAGTAGCTCGACCCAGCTAAAATTGAGAATGAATGTGTGTCCCAGAACTCGCAAAATATTGCTTTTATCAAAGCCAAAAGAGAGCAATTGTCCAGTATTCCACCGCATGGTTTCAGCTCCCCAGCGGTTGACGTGCGCTGGAGGCCTTAGCCATGCACATAAAAAAACTGGCACGGGCAGGCAGAGAAGGATTATCAGGGCTCTAGCCACCGACCTGAAGCTCGTGATAGACCCTTGAGAGGGGGTATACTGGAGAGATTGCACGATTTTTTTGGGTGAAAAATCGGAGAAGCCTCGCGCCAAAAAGAAGAGAAAGAGCCCTCCCAACAAAAGCCCGTAGAGTGCGACGCCTGTTTCTTTCGACAGGCATAGCCCCAAGGCCGCGACTAAAAAAGTTACGGGTCGACCATACACGAAACCAACTAGAGCTAAGAGCTCAAAAAGTACCAATGAATAGTCGAGATTGATGGTCATACTAGTGGCAAAAAGCAAGGGATTAAAGCTAAAAGCCGCAAGTAGCAATCCCCGCTCGATAACCCCTAGAGAATGAAACACCCGCGCGAGTAAAAGCCAAAAGCAGAGAATGCTTGCGGATGCCCAAAGGAGGTTTTGGACATTTGCCACAACGTGGTTTTCTGGAGACAACATCTGTCCAATGGCCCAATACATAGCCGGCACGTGAGAGACATGAGAGCCCAGTGACAAGAGCGAGACAAATGTTGCAAGAGAGCCATCGTAAGACCGCACCAACCGCTGGGTCCAAGAAAAGTATGCTCCTGCATCCCATCGAGGAATCAGGTCGAGATAAAGAAATCTGCAGAAGACGTAGATTAAAAGGACAGCGTAGATAGGCCAGCTACTCCGAAAGCTACGGCATAGTCCGACAAACATCGCCCGAAGGCGCGGAATAATCAGAACAAGCGTAAGAACCCCCCACAACTTCGCGTAGAAATATATCCCAAAGAGCTTAGGCGGGCAGGATTCTCCCCTCCTAGCAGAGTAAGTCCACACCGCAATCAGTTGGAATGCAAGTGGAAGAGACGCATAGAGGAGACCCTCAAGAAGGTGCGAGGAAGGCGATAAGAATAGACGTCGCGAAACTCTTATAATTCTCGTCGCAAACGAGAGCGGAGGGGAGACCTGTTCCTCTCGTAGACGCACAGCAGCTGGAGTTTGGTTGTTAGACATTGGCGCACCATTCTCGATTGAACACGCATAAATTCAGGCTTGGTCCCCGTGACCTCCCCCTTTCTTCGGCCACCCATCAGATAGAAAAATCTGGGAGCAGCCGCCGTGGGTATTTGTTGTCTTCAGTGGCTTGGCCGGACTCCTCTTTGAGACCTGAGGGCTCTGAAGTGGTTGGACTTGCACAGCTAGTTACGCATAGTCTCCTCTCCCTGTGCAAGGGTGAAGAAGAGGTGCATATAGAGACGCACTCGCAACCTGTTTGCCTTATAACAATTTCAGCCGGTTAAACAAGCAGCGCCGCAAAATTTGGTCAATCAAGTCCCGATGCATGTTGTAGGTTGTTACGTAGATTTGCGATCATGCTCCTTGCCGAGATACTTCAAGTCGGCGCCGAAGATTCGGCCTACGAATGTGCTGAAGGAGATGAAATCTATGCCCTGTTTCGATAAAACAAATCTATCATTTTCGCGCCGAACATTTCTGCTTGCCATCTGCTCGCGCATTCGTCGCTCAACGGCGCGATATTCCCCGACATACTGCTCAGTCAGGCGGGACGTAAGCTCTTCCTCAGTAAGGCCGTCTGTTGATTGAGCAAGCTGCCCCAAAAGGTACACTGTTACGGATCGATCTATCGTGACAGGTACCGTGATTAAAAACGCTAGATTGATAGACAATGCAAGAGAGGCCGCGGCACATGCCAGTGGCGGAATCGCTTCAGCTGCGAACAATCCACTTCGTTTTAGTAACCTTGCAGAAATGACCAGATGCAAAACGGCGGCAAGTATGGCTAGAGCGATACCTCTATAGATTAGAATCGGTATCGTCGCGCCCAAACATCCCGACCAAAAAAGACCAACGAACAGCGCTAAGCCGGGAAGTGATAAGAGCCCGAGGATTGTCATCGTTAGTATATATGATCGCATAGAACCCTTGATAAGATTGAATAGCTCCCTAACCTGGGCAGTCCGCACCTGATAATCTGCCGACACTGAGCAAGGTAAGAGCCGAAATAAGCTAGAGCTGGCAGCTGTCGGACCAACTTCCAGCGCCGCCCCTTCACGCACTCGGTTACTTTAGTGAATGTAAATTGACTTCGGCAAGATGAGTATAGCCATGTTGATATCCCAATGTAATAATTCACGAAAGTATCGGATATGCTTTGGCATACTATGTCTTTCATCAGCGGTTTCTTACCATTTCGTGTGACTAAGACCATCAGGCACACTAGTTCATCGATCGCAGTTCTCGTCATCGCCGTCGCGATAGTCGTGTGGTATTTCGGATTTCGTTGGATACCCATTAATAACGACGAAGCGATACACTTTCATCCTATCTCCTGTACCCTATACCCTTTTGCAACGCTGCATAATTTTTCAGGGAGATGTGGAGAAAAAGACTTGTTGTTTTGGGGAATCCGATTGCCCCTGCGGTCTCATTACTATGCTGGAGCTACCAGCGGCCTATTTTTTCTTCCGTTGTGGTGGCTGATTAACAGCGAGGTGGCAATAAGAGTCTGGGAGGGGCTTGTTTGGTGCCTTAATACAATCCTTATCGCGCGCATACTTTGTGTACCGTGGGCGCTTTCCACTAGTATAATTGGATTATCAGTACCATTCATTCTTCAGTCGATGATTGACACAGGGCCAATAGCCTTTCAGCTCTTGGCGCTGCAGTGTTCGATCTTTTTATTTTTGAAGGGACTGTTTGTGCGCTCGTGGTGGAGAGGATGTCTACTGTTTGCTCTGTCCGGCTTGAGCATGTTTTTTTCAGCGGAGCAGAAGTTATTTGTAGTCTACGCTGCGCCGCTAGCGTTTTTTTTGTTCGCAATCGGATATATGCATCAGCCACGAAGGCTGGATAGTTTGAGGTCGCGAGTTACTCGATTTGTCGTGGGAATCGCTTTTTTTCTATTGGTAGCAGGCCCACTGCTCGTTTCGCTGTTATACGCGAAATTATTGGGAGGTGGTTTCTACATCGATTTACTGAGGCAGTTAGCCCCCCGGCACTCTATTGCAACCCTCCCACAGTGGCAGGAAAGCTTTCAGAGACTCTTTAAGACCTACTTCATATATCCGACCAATTATTCGCACCGAATTTACCAAATGTCTTTCCGAGATGAGGTGCCGCATTTTTCAGGAGAAGCGTCGTACGTTTTGCTCTGTGGAGCGTTGATAATAACGGCCACATTGCTGCTTTTCAGGCGAAGGTTTAAGTATCTGCTGATTGTTCTTGCTGCCCCACTGCTCTCTATCGGATCACTTTTTTGGACAGCATCCTCAGTAAAGGCGTGGGCAGGGCATCATGTGTTCTACTCGCACATAATCTTGTTTGTTGGATTGACGGCCGGTATCTACGGACTGCTGCCCAAGATGCGGGCAGTCGCCTGTATTCTGCCGGCAGCAATCCTTGCCTCCACATTAAATTCTCTCTGGAGGATTGCGCACTCCACTCCTGATGTCCTCAGTGATCTTACCCGTGGAGAATTGTTCAAGGTAGTTGATGAGCCTGTTTTTGCAAGCCAATACATAGTGGTTCACACACAGTGGGGAACTTACTTTATTGACGCGCTATTCGGACCTCAATCGCAGGCTGTGACGTGGGTAGAGGCAGGAATGACTCCTGATTTGGATAACACGGCCACCAAAGCTGGTCGAAAGCTCGCATTTATTACCCTCGCGAACCCGGGATGGGGGCAAGCTTCTAATGGGCGGAAGTTGGTCCGCAGGGCTACCTCGTCATCAGGCAAGTGGGAGTTGTGGGCCGAGCCTTAGGAAAAGCGATGCTGGCAAGTCATGTGTTTGACCTCGAAATATGTTGAGATCGTTGATGATACAATTGATGAGGATTTTAGGTGTAGCGCTGCCATACCTGTTGTTGGTAGTGCCGCACATATACTTTGTACCACTTTGGGATGGCGCTATTTATGCGGAGGTCGTCTTAAGGGCGGCGGGTGCCAAGTTTGATATCTGGACTCTCAATCATGCAGATCATCCTGGGATTGGTTCGCTATTAATTCCTGCGCTCTTTGTCAAAGCGACGGGTGGGCAGCTTTGGGGGCTTCAGCTGGGAAGTATAGTTCTCGGAGTTTTTGGAATTATTGGATTCCTGAGTATTGTTGATGCTCTGTTTAGAGAAATCTCCCGGCTCGAAAGGTCTTTTATCGCACTGACATTCTCCTCAATGCCTGTCTATGCGGCGACAACACTTAACACCAATCTCGATTTTGGAACGCTGGTATTTTTTCTCCTCTTTCTTGCTTCATTGCTCCACCAGAGGTTCTATGCTGCCGCAGTTTTTGGCGGGATGCTTCTACTAGCGAAGGAAGCCGGAATAGTTGTTTGGGTAGCCACCATCATAGCCTATTCGACAGCGGTGATTTTGAGGCGAGAGGGCGCACCCTCAGAGAAGATACGCAAGATGATACGAATGACCCCCGCATTTTTTGGTATTCTTGCATTAGTTGCGTATATCGTGGTTCGAATGAAAAATAAGCAAGGCTTGATATGGGCATCAGCAGCTTCGCAGGACAAGGGGCTAGTTGAGCAGATGACATCATTTTCACTCCTTGACCCGGTATTTAAGGCATACCTTGCTCTTATTTTCTCAGTGAATTTTATGTGGATACCCACATTGTTTATAGCGACCGGTGTGGTTGCATGGATGGCGCGAAGTTTAATCAATGCGCAGCCGAGAAACTTCGCGATGAGGCGCGAATTGATTGTGCTTCTCACCGTCACTCTGCTCTTAGTCCTAACCAGATTTAGAACTTTTGCAAATATTCGCTACTTTCTCCCTATTTTCCCCGCGCTTTTGCTTGCATTTGCTCATGCTATGCAGGGCCTTGTACCATCGCCCCTGAAGCGGGTAGGCATTTTCGGATTGACGACGATTCTGTTTTTAACCTCTGCCATTCGAACAATTGATCCTGTATCGAGAAGGATTTTTGGAACATTTGTATTTGGGGAACACCCGATATTGAGCATAACCTCCATAACTAATGAGTGTTGTGGCAAGGGAAGGGATCAATTGGTTTATAATCTAGAGTTTGTGCTCTTTGATGAGCTAATTAATCGAGCATTTTCGGATGTGCGACCAACTGAATCTCAACCAATCGTAGTGCCGGATGCAGCAAACTGGTGGCTAGTGAGCCCGATGACTGCGGCGGACCCACCCCGTCGTACGATACAGGGAAGGCCTTCGCGGCAAACCCCAATGATTTCAGCTAGAGAGGTCGTCGCAAGGGCGGCGCCACCGGAGAGGCTATTTTGGCTTGGTATGCCTCTCGTTGATGGATCCGGGGAGGTAGAACTCCTAAAAATGCGCTATGAAATCATTGACAGGAAGTTTTATGAAAAAGATGGATACTCCTTGTCGGGATTGGTAATGGCACGTAAGAGTAATGTCGAGCCACAGTAAATGGAATCTCGCGGAACAAGTTCAAATGAAAAGAATTGCCATAACGGTGGCCTGATAGTTGGCGTGTTTCAGGCCACTCTGCTGATCCTGGCAGTCACGGCATTTGTGCTTTGGTATCTCCCCGCGCATTACAAACCGAGACCTGTTGCAGGCAATACCCATTGGGGTCCAGCGGTATCATTTGCTTTCGGGGAGGGATTTAAGAATCCACTAGCACCATTTGGTTCAAAGCTGTATGGCTTCCTCAATCACAGCGATCCGAAGGAGCTGAAATACAACGACGTCATGCATCCGATGCCGGCAGAGCCGATGACTGCATTTCAGAGACACCATACCTATCTTCTAGTTCTAATCGGTGTATGTTGGTGGTTATTCGGTGTAAGCTGGATTAATGTGGCGCCTCTTGTGGCTCTTATGGCGGCAGTATCCAGTATCTGCATCTACGGAATCCTTCGTTTAAGGGTCCGGCCATGGATTGCGTTCGTCGGGGCTTGCGCTCTTTTTGCATGCCCTGCGCAACTAGCGCTCTTGCATTATGTGCGTGATTACTCAAAGACCCCACTCTTTCTAGCCTCATTTTTTCTTATAGCTATTCTGCTCACGCGGCAACTGACGACCAAAGGCCTTCTCGTGATCGGAGTGGCGATAGGATTTGTTACAGGGTTCGGGTACGGAATTAGGCAGGACATTGCGGTTATCTGGGCGATTATACCGTTAATATATCTGTTCTTTCTTCCCACTGGCCTGTCTCGTAAACTTGGCGTACGTATAGCCTCGCTTTGCATCGCAGTTGCTTTATTTTTTGCCATCTCTCGACCCGCAATGAGTGCTAGGGACACTATGGGCAACACAACAGCACATAGCTTGGTGATGGGGCTGTTCCGATACAATCACGATACCATGGGACTAGGCGGTGCGCCGTATGTTTGGCTCAATGAATCGCTGATGACTGATAGTGACGTGAATACCATTATTCAGGATTACAACCGTCGGCTCGTGGGGGAGCGGGTGGTGGTGGATGGTTTGGGGTTGAAGTACGAGCGAGCAGGTCAAGCTTTTTTTCTTAATCTGGTGAAGCATTTTCCAGCCGATTTTATCTCTAGATTTGTAGCTGCTAGTTTAACAACCATCTCTGATAGCCCATGGCTGATAGTAGGCGCTCGCGACACGATCTACGACATATCCGATCCCTTCATCGAGCAGTTGCAGGGATATGAGCGGCCCGTGCGACTGTATTGGAATCAGTATGGCACGCTTCTAGTGTGCATCGCCTTGATTATTCTGAGTTGGCATTCGATTCGGCTAGCCTTGGCAGTGACAGGCGTTCTTGTGTTCTTTACCGGATACACTTCATTACAGTTTCAGCCGCGCCATTTTTGGCATTTAGGCGTGGTGTTTATATGCGTCCCCGCCTTCTTGTTAGAGGAGTTCCTTAGACTGGTTAGGTTAAGCGTCGATGGCCAAGCTAGTTTAGCGCGTGCCTTTTCTAAGCAAAGAGCAAAAGCTGGCTGCAAGAGGATCGTAACTTTTACCTCAGTTCTGATTGCCGGATTTGTTGCGGTTTTTGGGACAGCGCGCCTTTATCAATCAAAAGCGGTAAAAAATCTGTATGGTCAGTATCAGAGGGTAGCAAAAATACCAGCGGCCGGTTTAACAGTCGAAGATAAAGGTGGCCAAACCCGAGTTCTTCACGCCACACGAGAGGCCGCAGGAGGAGAAGGTGATATCAGGTCTCGTTACGACTACGAATACATCGGTGTAAGATTTGAGGGGATCGGTGCGCTGCCCGAGAGCCTGACGCCGCTCCATGAAAACATCGGCCCTATCTTCGTAAAGCAGATGATATCGGGCTCTCAAGGCCCGACCACAGTTTTCTTCCCAATGACTCCTAGGGGGAAAACATTCGATATCGAGGTAAAGGGTGGCGATCCTGCATCTGCAATTAGTGTTTTTAGTGTGGCTAACCCTGACGTTTTCCCGAATCCGATGGTGCTTGTTTTACCAGATAAAGCATCCTCACTGCCAACGCATAATTTCTTGATAAAACCCAAGAGAGCCCGTTAGGCGTCGTTTGAAATCATCCATATCTCTTCACGATCTATAGGCGCTGAGTATAGTAATGACGCGTCTGAAGACCCACGAAGCTGATTGCAAAGTTTAAGAGCCTCTCCTCCAGTCAGCGCGCCACAATGGAGTACAAGGCCATCACCAGAGGCAATTCCCGATTTGAGGTCTGCCAGGTTATAGGATTTGGGATCAAATAAGCGCACCCGATCTCCACCGATCATAGCGTTGAGCTGCTTAGATACCGAATGTATACAACGGTCCTCAGGAGATCCAACAATAATGATATTTCCCACGATCTGTGGATATTTCTTAAGTCCCAGATACAGAGGTCCGAGCGGATTGAATCTACACAACATCGCGATATGCACTTCATCTATGGAGGTGCTGGCAATCGAAGTAATGGCAGATCTTCCAAGAATCGTGAAGATAATGGTTGAAGCTACTACAGCCACAGCTTTTTCGTTTACCTTCGGGAAGAAGAGCCGAATGCAGAGATAGACTCCCAGTCCGGACAATGAGCCGAAAATAAGAGCCACAGCGACACCTCTGCGCCATTCGCCAGGCGCAGGAATAATGATAAAGGGGGAAATTAAAAGTAGCGCCGTAAAGCCTAGAACGAAGCTATACACAATAGCTTTTCTGCGCGAGGGAAACATTGCAATAGATCCTATCAATCCGATCAGAGCAAAAAACCACGCTGCTCTGCCACCTGGGAAAGGAAGCTGGTGCCGGAGAATTCTGCCGAAATTGTTCCAGACGACCCAAACAAGCTCGCTTGAAGAGCGATACCAATAAGTCCAGTCTCTCTTGAAGGAGCCATCGGCCTGCGGTATATCAGCGATTATTGCCCCATAGTATGCAGGTAGATCGGGGTGCGATGCTTCAAGGCTTGGGTCGATATATGCAGGCCTTCCGTGCTGTATTTTCGCGAGGTTCGGCACACCAGCGCGAAACTCGAACATAAAGGAGTCCCAGCGCCCGGCGTATTCGGATATCAGGAGCGCTCCCGGCACTAGTGCGATCGTTAGCAAGGCAACGATATAGTATGCACGCAGTCGAGAGGGCCGCAGAGTTCGCCAAGCTAGCGCGATAGAAGCCAACCCTAAGATCGGGCCGCAAATGCTACGAGAAGCAACGTAGGCATAGAGAGTGAATGTTACTCCGAGACCCATGAGAAGTCCGGTGACAACAACTCGAAGTCGAGTCGTATTAGAAGCGGTTGCTAGTCTAGCTTGATACAACAGCCACATTGATAAACTGATGGCTAAAAAGAGGGTCACCAGATTAGTGATCATAAATACGCTGAGCAGAATAGGCTTGGTCCAGCACAATCCCGCAGCTAGGGCTATGCTACTGTAGTAGCCGATGAACGGGGAGGCCACAGCGCAAAAGAAGGCGATGGCAAGCGCCATCAAGTATGCGCACGCCATCGGGGTCAAAAAATATACCGGGGTGTACCAAACGAGTCCATATCGTAGCAGGTCAAATATCGGATTCATTTCGACACGCTGTGTGTCTGAGTAGAATAGGAGGAAGCTTGGCCACGTGATAGGTGAGCCTTGCGTACGTTGCGTTATTAGGCCAAAGAAAAAGCGAATCTCAGGCAAGGCAATAAAGAACATATTCAGCGCAAATAGAAAGCAAAGGGCAATTTCGGTTATACCCCATGCCGACTTCGCTGATTCAGATACGGGGAGCTTCCTTGCTCTCCAAGTAGTGAGGGCGGCTACTATCACACCAATGGCAATCGTTAACGTAGAGGGGCTCACCCATCGGTTTGATATATACGTGCCGATCTCTGCGAAACCGTTATTATCCCAGTGCAGTGCGCAGAAGAGGATAATCGCAAGGATAGCAGCTGAGAGAAGCGTTCGAGATATGCGACTGATCGCACCACCGAATTGCTCGGAGTGGTACTGTAAAAGGAGAAGCGGCACAATGGCGATGCCTAAGAGGGTATGGGGGGCAATCGACATCAGGATCTCTCCAATTGGGGAGCGAGATGGCCAACTCTTTACGGTAATAAATTGGTGTAGGATCGTAAGAGCTGCAGCAAAAAATACAGTAACAATACGAGTCAAATACGAGGAAATAATTCGAGACATAGTTTGTTCTGATGGTGGATAAAGCTAGCCATTAATGTTCTCACTGCAGTCTCTCGTATGATTAGGATGATGCATACTAGTAAAGTTTATTCTAATCTAGAAAGCTCAATCGCTTCAATCTGTGACACATCGATATAGACTATCTCGCCTATCCGCGAGAGATTGCCCGAAGCACCCAGAGCAGGACTAAGTGTTATAAGCTTGTGGCGGTGCTCGAATATCTTAGGGCGTATAATTAGATTGACTGATCCGGTTTCATCCTCAAGGGTAATAAATACAACACCCTTAGCAGTGCTTGGACGTTGTATAGTGATAACTAGTCCTGCTGCTCGTACCAGAGTGCCACAGGCACGGCCGTATTTGCTTAAGAGCTGTTCTGCGCAGAGGTAGCCACGAGAATCCAGTTGCGGGCGGGCGAACTGTAGCGGATGCGCCCTGAGCGAAAGTCCGGTAGCGGCGTAGTCTTGAAACATCTCGCTTTGTAGTGGCGCTGGTGTGATAGACTGAGGGGCACTCGTGCCAGCCCTGCGTGTTAAAAGCTGCCTATCGAGTAAAGCTGGGCGATCTGGTAGCGAGTGAATTTCCCAGTGTGCGGCCCGCCGCGAGAGCTTAAGTGATGAAAAGGCATCAGCACGCGCAAGTGCAGTGAGTGTGGCGCAGGAGATGTTCGGTGATACATGCCTCAGATCCGCAAGTGTTTCAAAATCCCCGTGCTCTGTACGCGCTTCGGTGAGAGCTTTAGCCAGATCCTCGCGTAGTCCACGAATAAGCCTTAAGCCAAGCCTAATAGCAGGAGGACGTCCGCCGTTGCACGTATCATCGTACACAACAGCACAGTCCCACGCTGAATAGTTAGCGTCGATCGGCAGTATCCGGACTCCGTGACCTTTGGCATCACGGATAATCTGGGCTGGCTCATAGAATCCCATTGGCTGGCTGTTTAAGAGTGCGCAGGCAAACTCTGCAGGGTAGTGGCACTTAAGCCATGCAGAGGCGTACACGAGAAGAGCAAACGATGCAGCGTGCGACTCAGGAAATCCGTACTCACTAAATCCTTGAATCTGATTGAGGCAGGCGTTGGCAAAATCAACGGAGTAGCCGTTTGACACCATGCCGGTGATTATCTTCTCTTTAAATGTAGTGATAACTCCTTTGTGTGATTTCCACGTGGCCATGGCACGGCGAAGCTTCTCGGCTTCTCCGGGGGAGAAGTTAGCCAGTACGATTGCGAGTCTCATGGCTTGCTCTTGAAAGATCGGCACTCCGAGGGTTTTGCCGAGAATCTGCTCTACCCGCGCATCAGGAAAGTATGGTCGCTCTGCGCCGCTTCGGCGTCGTAAGAATGGGTGCACCATATTTCCCTGAATCGGCCCAGGGCGGACAATTGCTACCTCGATTACGAGGTCGTAGAAGCACCGTGGTTTTAACCTCGGCAGCATTGCCATTTGCGCCCGTGATTCTACTTGGAATACACCAACGGTATCCGACGCACACAGCATATCGTACACCGCGTGGTCATCTGCAGGGATTGAGTAGAGCGCGAGAGCTTCTGTGCGTCGTCGGTTAACGAGTGCGAGCGCCTTGCGGATACAGGTCAGCATGCCGAGGGCTAAGATATCTATTTTGAGCATCCCAAGCTCTTCGATATCGTTCTTGTCCCACTCAATCATCGTACGACCTTCCATGGCAGCATTACTAATCGGCACAATTGTCGTCAGCGGTGCATCAGAGATGATAAAACCACCTACATGCTGTGAGAGGTGACGAGGCGATCCTACCAGCATGGCAGCGAGCGTTAAGACGTTTTGAATCGTTGGATCAAATGGATTGAGCCCAGCTTCGCGCAGTGCCTCAGGTGTTATCGTATAGTCGGTCCAGCGTTGGATATTTTTGGCAAGAGTATCGATTGTCTCGACTGATAACCCGAATGCCTTGCTTACCTCCCGTACGGCGCTTCGTGGTTGAAAGGTAACTACTTCTGCTGTGAGGGCAGCACGTGAGCGACCGTAGCGTGAGTAGATGTACTGAATCACCTCTTCGCGACGCTCGTGTTCAAAGTCGATATCGATGTCAGGAGGCTCCTGTCGCTCCTTGCTGATAAAACGAGCAAAGAGGAGGTCTATCTGTTGTGGATCGACCGATGTAATACCCAAGCAATAGCAGACAACCGAGTTGGCCGCAGCTCCACGGCCTTGGCAGAGGATCTCTCGTGACCGCGCAAACGCAACGATATCATGGCAGGTAAGAAAGTACTTCTCGTATGAGAGCTCGCGTATCAACGCGAGCTCATTATCGATGGCAATGAGAACTTTGTCCGGTATGCCATCTGGGTAGCGCTCATGAGCACCGCGTACGACCAAGGAGTGCAGGTGCTCGTGTGGCGATACCCCGTGCGGGGTGACCTCTTCTGGGTACGAGTACCGCAGCGATGCAAGCGAGAAGTTAGACGCCGCATCGATAATATCGGTGGTGCGAGTTATCGCGTGTGGTATCTCACGAAAGAGGCGCGCCATTTCAGAGGGAGATTTAAGGTATCGCTCTCCATTTGGAAAGAGCGCGTAGCCGGCCTGTTCAACGGTGGTGCCGAGTCGAATCGCAGTAACCGTGTCCTGCAGAGGTTTGCGTTCTGCTACGTGGTAGTAGGCGTCGTTTGATGCAACCGGGGCGATATCGAGTGAACGAGCTATCTGTAGCGCTGCTCGTACCGCGGCGTTGTGCGCGTGGCCATAGTTATGTGTGATTGCAATTGAGAGCCGAGATCGATCCGGAGCGTTGTCGCGAACGACCTTGCACAGCTCGTAAAAGATCGCCATGCGTGTGTTCAGTGTAGCGTGTGAGTGCGCTGTGTGAAGTCTAGTCTGAAAACATGGAGGGACAAGCACCGTAAGGCAGTGCGGCAGAACAGGAAGACACGAAAGTAGATTAAGGAAGCAATCCCCCTTTGCCAGTTCGCGTTTGGCGTTTGTCAGAAGCTCACAGAGTGCCCGGTACGACGATGCATCAGGTGGATACACAAGGAGAGAGAGCTGCTCGTACTGAGAGCAGCGATCGGCTATTGAGTGGGCGAGCACCCCTTGGAAATCGACTTCAAGACGACACCCGATAGCCAGGCGCACGCCTGCATCGCGAGCTGCAGCGTGTGCCCGAACTACACCAGCGAGCGAATTAAAGTCTGTAATAGCGATCCCGTAGTAGCCAAGCTCAGCAGCACGCCACACGTACTCGTGCGGATGACTCGCGCCGCGGAGAAATGAGAAGTTGGTTGTCACCTGTAACTCAGCGTATGCTGGGCAGGATACTCGACTGTCAGCCGCTTTCATCTCCATACTCCGTGAACAAACCACTTGAGAGTGCTCTGACACCGAAAGACCCAGAGCCATCGACCTGATTCGTCTTGAACGGTAAAGTAGTCGCGTTCTGTGACAGCTCCCTGAAAAGCAGATCCTTGGGTTAAAGCTCCCTGCCACCACTCAGGTGCGATCCGTTCCGGGCCAAGGCCGCTGATAATCGAGAGCTTTGCGCCACGCCAACGGATCCACGAGGGTGGTTTGTCAGGGAGCATAGCGATAGAGATAATCGGCTCCGGAGGCGAGAGCAGTAGCGGCGGTCGGTCAAAAGGAGTCGTGTAGAGCGATAGTGTCGAGCAAGAAGGGTGAGTGCCATAGCGTAGAGTGGCTTCACCAAGATAGCTCGACGAGGTTGTTAATCTGCCCGTTACGTTGTCCGTAGCTTTGTGAGCTGCGACTACAGGTGTATAGTGAAACGATCGCTCTGGAATATGCGATGGCGTGAGGGTTGCCTTACGAACTCGATCCATGCCAAGTCGAGCACTGAGTGAATTAAGGAGATCTTTGTAGGCTCGATTGCGCGAGAGCGGATCACGAGAATCCTCGCCATAAAAAGAGTGTTGTGATTGAGAGAGGCGCGTGGTTTCAAGTGCCTCAAGAGAAACTGAGCGAACTTCGCCACAGAAGTGCATCGATTCAATAATCGGATGTACAATTGCTTGCAGGTGCTTTGGATCGCTCGTAGCGGAAGCTAATGGCAGAGTTTTGCGCGTCGTTGAGCCTTCTGTCTCAGTGATTGATATCGTAAAGAGCGCAGCTGCACTGTGGGCGAGTGAGAGCTCTGTAAGTAACTTGGTAAACAGATGCTCAAGTGAAGTAGTGATCGCCCGGCGGTGCGCAAGTGGTGGCTCAAAGATAGCGTGCACGCGGTACTGAGGTGTCGGCGTTACCACCGGTATCTGCTCTGAAACGGTGCCAGAGAGCTGAGCCAGACGATACAGTAGGGCTTTGCCAAAACGGTGCCCCAAGCTGTGTCGCGGAAGCTGTGCAAGGTCACCTATTGTGGAAATACCAACATCTGAGAGCTTATCACACGTTACGTCATCGATACGGAGAGCTCGCACAGGAAGTAGTGCAGCAAGAGAGGTGAGCGCTTCGGGTGATGGCGCAATGGTAGGATTCGTCGCTGAGTAACGAGAGAGCGCCCAGGCACCACCGAGGGAAGGGGCTATAGCGACTCGCGCCGTCCCAGAGAGGAGCGATAGTAGCTTAGAGCAGAGTGTTTGCGGAGTCCCATTCACACGATCTGTGCCGGTTATGTCGATAGTTATCCCGTAGTGTAGCGGTGCAAGGGTTGCAAGTTCGCAGTGACGACTCGGGGTCAGGAGTCGTTGCGAGAGTTCGTTATCGAGCCCAACAATTGGGGAAAATCGGAGGCACCACACCGCAAGGGTGTGGAGGGCATAGGCGTCACGTACGGGATCAAACTGTTCGTGGTGTGTGTGTGGGGGAACAAACGCCTGCGCTAGAGCAAACGACATCATCTCACGCACGCCGAGACTCCGCGAGTGCCGACAGGCTCGGGCGATCACCTGCTGATTCATTGCCGTAGTTGTAAGGAGGATGGGGCGTGGTGTGGAAGACGTGGGGCTATCAGAAGCTTTGCGAGGCGAGAGCGCCGCGAGTTTGCGCCACGTTACATCGATCGACCACTCCGGAAAGTAGATACACAGAAAGAGTCGTGAGCGTGAGTTGCACGTGTGGCTGAATACGCTGTGAGAAGGTGACACCTTGCGCATAAGAGCTCATCTCCTGTGCATACGGCGCTACATACATGCTACATAAATACATGCGCTCGCGAGCGCTGCGATATTTCAGAATAATCTGATAGAGCAACTGGAGTGCTCTGTTCGCAATTTTTTGCAGCTGAGAGCGCGTGAGTAGATGCTTGGAAGAGATCCGCTGCATACATACTGACGATCCATTCACTGTGTATCAGGAGACCCCCACGGAGCTTTGCGAGCGAGAGTCGCCACGAGGGAGCCTCGTGTGAGGATGGGGTTGGCGCGATGCTCCAACGCGAGGAGGCGCAGCTTGGAGTTGCGTAGTCGCTATGAGAACGGAGCAAAATCGCAGTAGTGCCGTACTTTTTTGCAGCGAGTGAGAGCCGTTGTGTTGTAGTACGCGAGATCGATGGGCACGCCGCAACTATAACGTCTATCGCAGATGAGCGTAGCGCAAGGTCGATGGCCCACAACGCTGCAGAGTCGTTTGGTGGGTCGATAAAGAGAGAGTGCTCAAAGAATGATTTCGAGAGCGAGGCGTAGTTAGAGGTAAGTCCAGCGAGGGCAGGGGGTGAGGGCCACGCACGCTTACCGATCCAGAGGGTGTGAGCAAGCATAGAGCGGCGTTGTTGCGACCCTGAGTGCTGTATCTGGGAATTCAACGATGAGCCCCACTGCGAACGTTGTGTATGTGAAACCAGAGCTGCGTGTGCATTGTAGGCTAGAAGTGCTGGGATAGTGCACGCAACGGCGTGTGGCTCAAGGGGATCGTAGTAGAGAAATTCGTGCAGAGCCCCGCGTATAAGCCCCCCTGAGGGTAGCGCTGAATCGATAGAGGTAAGACCAAACGGGATTACCGGGAGGTTCTTGGTTTCCTGGATGGCGATCGCAGATACGCATGTAGTAAGAGATGGTTGCATTCTAGTATAATTCTATACTAAAATAGAGTGAAACGATCAAGCGAAAGATCTAGGATGTTGCGGTTCTCGCGCTATCTGCTCGGAACTGCTGGAAGTATCGAGTCACTATCTCTGCCTGTAGGCGTGAATCTCAGCGCCAATTTTCGTTTGATAGAGCACCAGAGCGGCGCATACTGGGAGTACGTAGCACTTTGGCATTGTAGCGCACTACGTGAACCTGCACGTAAGAATGGCGAAGTCTCAATAGCGCTTCGGCAAGTTGCTAAAGGGTTACGCATTTCTTTATCGAAAAGCACTCGAAGGAGGGAAGGTCTCCCGGAGAAGGAGTGGCGCGCGCCCTTATACAATCGATCCAGCAGGGGCACCTCTCAGATGTCGTTCATGCTATAATCATCGCAGAAATGATAGTCGCAGATAATAGCGACTTCGCGCGGATATTGTTGCAAGCGAGCCCTTCAGGAATGATTGGGGCATTTCAAGTGCCATGTCGAGATAAGTTGCAACGGCTGGTCGCACAATAGGTGCGGTGCAGATTTGTTGATTGCAACTGCGTCTGTATTGGAATCTCGAGCCCCTGCTGATACTATACATGTCAGAGAGCCTTCAACCTCTCTGGCGGGAGGTTGCGGATCCCTATGCGCGATGTATTCTCAGTCGATCTAGTCAATACATTTAAAAATCAGTACCTACGCTTTGTGCAGAAAGCACCGGAGCAGGCTCATAACTTTTTTGTGCGTGGGTTGCCACTCTCGCGAAGAGATATCCCTGAACGGCGATTACTGCGGCATACGGAGGAAGCGATGGACTTGCCTTCTTTAACCATATCTTGCCGAGTGTAGCGTCATATCTGACAGAGCATGGAGAGGCACATTTTGTATTTTTTTCGGTTGGGGATCGTGCTCGTCCGCACGGGATACTTGAGATAGCGCACCGCTCAGAGGGGGCCATCGATATATCATGGCTCCCCAATAGCCTCGATACGTCTCGTTTCCATTTTTGGAATACCGGGCAGGTGCGCACGTTCGCTGAAGACCAGTCGCGATTATGGATGGGGAGGATAGTCCTACGGCGTTCGAGCGTTCGCACGGTTACAACTCATTGTCTGCCAACGCTTTCAGAGTGGGCGAATTGGCACTTTCCGATCTATGATACCACTCCGATAGGATACAATCCCCACACCAAGAGTTGGGTGAGGGGTTAACATCGAGAGAAGGAGCAACGTGGATCTTACAAAAAGCCTCGGTTTAATGAGCGGAACGAGTATTGACGGGAGTATTAGTGTTGCGCTAATCGCTACAGATGGTGATCGTCATGTGGAGCGACTCGGAGCGCTTGAGTACGAGTACGAATCTGGAACCGGAAATACTCCACGACCGGTGCACCACCTCACCAAAGCTGCGGAGCTTGCCTATCGGGCCGCTCGTGGTCGATACGAGGAGGCCTGCAAGGTGTATCCACAGGCAGTAGAGCGCTACTTTCGAGAGACCTTTGCAAAGGAAACAGAGGCAGAGCGAGCAGAGCGACAAGCGTTCTATGAGCGCGAGTTTCTGCGTCGGGTTCCTGGTCGCAATTGGGTGACATTAGAGGTTGTAATTGAGTGCTCAACGATGCTGCACGCCGAAGCCGTTGAGGCCTTTCTGAGAGAGAAAGGGCTAAAAGCCTCAGAAGTAGAGCTCGTCGGGTATCACGGTCAGACGCTCTATCACGCGCCATTTGATGGTATCACGGTACAGGTCGGCGATGCGGCGTACCTCTCGCATCGAGTTGGTATCCCCGTTCTCTACGACTTTCGGTCAAACGATGTGGCACACGGCGGTCAAGGGGCGCCGCTAGCACCGGTGTATCACAGAGCGCTCGCGCGGCGTGCAGGGATCAAGAGCGTCTGTGTACTCAATCTTGGTGGGACGGCTAACATCACCGTTCTATTGGAGCAGTCTGATGCATGTTTTGCTTTTGATACTGGGCCCGCAAATGGGCTGATCGATAAGTGGGTAAAGGAGCGTGCTGATCAAGGGTTTGATGCACAGAGTCAGTTTGCAAACCGCGGACGTGTCGATCAGGCAGCGCTCGATGTGTTACTCAAGCGCGGCATTGTGCTCGGAGACGGTCGTAACTATCTTGACCTGCCAGCTCCTAAGTCGCTCGATATTCGTGACTACCACTACAATTTTCCAGAGGTAACCAAGCTCTCGCTTGAAGATGGCTGCGCTACTCTCAACGCATTTACCGCAGAGTGTATTGTTCGTGGGTTGCGGTTAGTACCAGAGGTTCCGACCCACTGGATCGTGTGTGGAGGAGGCGCCCACAATGTGCATGTGTGTGCCCAGCTGCGCGAGAGAGTACAAAAAGCGTTCGGAGTAGAGATAGAGCTAGTACCGGCAGGCTCAGTTGGCTGGAGCAGTGCGAGTATGGAGGCAGAACTCTTTGCGTTTCTCGCAGTCCGTAGCTCTCGTGGTTTGCCGATAACATTTCCGGCTACAACTGGAGTTTCAGCGCCGCTCTGCGGAGGTAGGCGTCAGGATCCGTGAGCAGCAACGACACCAAGTATAGTTCAGTGTCAGGCATTGAGAGGTGGAGTGACCGGCTACGATCGTTTTTTGCGCAGCCGTCCACAACGTTTTGTGTAGTTGCTCTTGTGCTGGTATGGAAGCTCGTACTCTCATCACCGGCTGACCCGGATCTCTTTGCGCGTGTCGGCACGGGAAAGCTCGTTCGTACGTTAGGGCTCGTTCCGTTACAGGACCCGTTTGCTTTTACAGCAAAACTCCCCGAATGGATCGATCACGAATGGCTCTCTGGGGTTGTCTTGTATGAGATAGCTTCGAGATGGGGTGACCCTGGTCTCATACTATTGAAATTGGTGCTAGCGATATGGACAGCGATCCTGCTCGTACGCGCCTCGTACATCTATTGGCCTCAGGTAACAGGGCGCATAGTGTGGGTGACCGTATGCCTCTTAGAGGCGTCACACCTCTGGGCCAGCACCGTACGGTGCCAAATCTTTACGTACTGTATCATCGCGCTGATCTACTACGGATTTGCCCAGTACAGAGTCTATGGGGTGAGACGCTACATTGCGCTGATTCCATGTGCACTCGTGGCGCTCGTGAATATGCATGGAGGGTACGCATTGGCCGTAGTGCTCCTGTGGTTGTTGACGCTCTGTTCATTTCTTGAGCGACGGCCGTGGCGGATGATTGCTGTGGTTGCCGCCGTTTCGATGCTAGCCCCGATCGCAACGCCCTACGGTTTTGAAAAGTTTGTAACCTACCTTCTTCATGCCCTATCGATGAAGCGCCCATTTATTACGGAGTGGGAGCCTCTTTACTATGATAGTAGCGGCTTGATTCGTGTAGCGATAATCGCTGGGTGTATGGTTCTGGGAATTGTAGTGAGGACCAAACGCCGGGATGTGCACCTTACAGCCGTAGTAGCTCTTGGCTTTTCGCTGTACTGCGGGGTGTCGCACATCAGGTTCGTAGGATTTGCGATGCTTACTGCGGTAGTGTTCGGTGCCGGCTTTTTCAGTAGCGTAGTCGAGGCAGCATTCCAGCGCTTTCCTCGGAGAAGTGCGCTCTGTGCCCGCGTATTCTCACTTGTTGGCCTGGTTACGCTTGTGGTGATGGCTGTGCAGGTAGGAGTAGCGACTCTACGTTCAGGCACATGGAGGCTTGATACCTCAGGGTATCCGACAGCAGCTATTGAGTGGCTCCGCAAATCAGGTTCAACCGGCAAGCTTCTCGTTGATTTTAATAACGGCAGTTTTGCGCTGTGGCGACTCTACCCGAAGTTCCTCGTGTCGATTGATGGTCGATATGAAGAGGTCTACACCGACGAGACCTTCCAAGATACCGCGCTAGCGTTTCGTGCACATACACCGGAAGGCTCAGCGGCGCTCAAGAGGATCTCTCCAACGCACATACTCTTGAGGCGATCGAGTGAGTCAGAAGAGGTGCTTGCAGCGCTGTCTACAGAGTGGCGTGAAGTGTATCGCGATGAATGCTACAGCATTGTGACGACAAGCAACTCTAGTGCAGAGATGCCGATAGTACCTGTAAAGTCGGTAGATCTGTGGAGCGGCGTTGTGTGGTGAGTTGGTAGGATCTTCTTGGTGAACGCGAGGGCCGATTCCGTGTTTGTCTACAGCTGATTGCAGGGGCGATCTTCGATAGGGTCTCCAACGGTGCGGTCCTCGACGGATCCTGTGAGCTCAGTTTTCACCCCTCATTGCGCTCCCTGCAAAGCAAGGCTAATCTTCAGGGCATCGCAATTCTCGTCCATTTTAAAGGGCCACAAATGTGCCGGAATAGCGGTTTTTATTGAGTTTTGCAGCTCTGGCCCGCGCATGTATATCCCGATCGAAACTTCCACCAGTTTCGAGTAGATAGCGGGAGAAGTGTGGTACCCTGACTAGTTTCGCACGCTATGCTAGCTCTCCACATCGCCGTATTTTTGTTTGGTTTAGCTGGAGTACTAGGTAAATTCCTGACGGTGCCATCCACAGCTATCGTTCTGGGCCGTACTGCTATAGGCGCTCTTGTGTTGGCGCCGGTCGTGCGCGCTCGGGTATCAAAACGTGAGGTTAGCAGGCGTGCAGTATTTGCCCTGATACCCTCGGGGGCGCTGTTGGCGTTTCACTGGTTTACCTTCTTTTATTCTATTCAGCTCTCCTCGGTTGCTACGGGGCTCTTGTCCTACGCTACATTTCCGATATTCGTGGTTTTTATGGAGCCACTATTCCAGATGCGACGCGGGATATCTGGCCAAGTGCAGAGCAAACGGTTCGTTATTCAGAAACGCGATCTGATCTACGCACTACTCGTCTGCATCGGTTTAATCCTCGTTATCCCGAGCTATGATTTCAATGACCGTTTTTTTCGGGGTATCGTATGGGGCATCTTTTCGGCGCTCTCTTTTGCGCTCTTAACGATTCTTAATCGTCGCACTGTTGCCGGGGTAAATCCCTTAGTAATCGGGCTCTTTCAAAACCTATGGGCCGCTGTGTTCCTGAGCCCTTTCTATGCTCCATTACTGACGATTAGCCTTACTGAACTGACTACTATCATCATCTTAGGGGTCTTCTGCACAGCTTTAGCACACACCCTGTTTATCGATGCACTTGCATCTGTGCGATCGCAGCTAGCCAGCGTTACCGCAGCGCTCGAACCGGTCTATGGAATTATCCTTGGATTATTGGTGCTAGGCGAGTATCCAACTTTTAGAGAGCTCCTTGGTGGCGTCTTTATTGTCGGAGTTGTAGTGGCTAGCTCTTGGTCCGATAGTTCACATGGCGCAGGGCAGTAAGCGCCTAACCCCCAGCGCGATCTGCCACCCTAAGCGAATTTCCGTAGTCGAATTTCCATAGTCGAATTTCCATAGTAGAGTTTCTAATTTTGTGCCATAAATAGAAACTATGATTCCAAAAACAGGCGTGCCAAGGTTGCTCTCTTTAGCTAACCTACTGAATAAAAAGAGTTTCTTTCTTTTTGGTTCTCGGGGGACGGGTAAAACTACCCTGATCAGAAATACCGTGCCGAGCTTGCCTCGATACGATTTACTGCATGCGCCGACATTCGCCGCACTCTCTCGACGGCCCGAGCTAATCGGGGAGGAACATACAGACCCCGCAGTGCCGGTAGTGATTGATGAGATCCAGAAACTTCCCCAACTACTTGATGAAGTGCATCGATTGATTGAGGAGCGCGGGATGCGCTTTCTCCTCACGGGGAGCAGCGCCCGAAAGTTAAAGCGTGGTGGTGCGAACCTATTAGCAGGCCGTGCCTGGGAGGCGCGACTTTTTCCGCTCGTTTCGGCGGAGCTAGTCGATTTCGACCTGGGGCGTTACTTGGCTCGTGGAGGTTTGCCGGCTGTTTGGTTCTCTGATGAGCCTTGGGAGGAACTTCGCGCCTATGTCGGCACCTACCTTAAAGAGGAGGTGATGGCAGAGGCGCTTGTGCGTAGGATCGATACCTTCAGTGCATTTCTTGAGCTGTGCGCGCTGCGGTGTTGCGAAGAAATTAACTTCGAGGCTTTCGGCAGCGATCTAGGTATCAGTGGAAAGAGCATACGGAATTTCTTTGAGGTTCTTGAGGATACGTTGGTCGGATTTCTCCTCAAGCCGTACAAAAGATCAAAGCGTAGAAAAGCGACGAGTCGCTCGAAGTTTTATCTGTTTGATTTGGGTATTACCAACTCTCTCGCTGGCAGACGCGAGGTAGCGGTAGGTACGGAGGAGTTCGGCCGAGCTTTCGAGCACTTTATCGCACTCGAGTTGCGGGCCTATCTAAGCTATCGACGTTTAGATTCGGAGTTAACGTTTTGGCGTACTGATGGAGGATACGAAGTTGACTTCTTAGTGGGCTCAGAGGTTGCTATTGAAGTAAAGGGGAGCGATTTAGTGAACGAGCGACATCTATCGGGGTTACGAGCACTGCGTGAGGAGGGGATCTTTAAAACCTTCTGCGTTGTATCGAGAGATAGGGCTGTCAGAGTCGTTGACGGTATCACGATCTATCCATGGCAAAATTTCCTCACCAGGCTGTGGAGAGATGAATTACTCAGGTAGTCGCGTCAAGTTTAATTGAACCCAATCCTCCAGCGCCCGAGGGCTTGGTTGATGGGTCTCTAGGATTATGACTCGCAGCTCTGCGTTTCCCTTGAGTCGCCTTACATCTTCCGGAGTTAGCTGATCCGCTTCATGCAGACACAGCAGCTGTGGTGATTCATCTATTTTGGTGAAGGGGCCATGTGTGAGATCCCACAAGTCTGCGTGCAGGCATTGGCTAACACGACAAGGTTTTTTCGGGGCTTTGCTTAGCGCTTCTAGAAGAGTTGATTTACCCACGCCGGAAGCGCCCCAGATATTAAGCCATAGTTGTCCCGGGGTATTTTGCGCAAGCTTCTCAGAAATGAGATTACTTCCCTTCTCGCTGAGCCCATCAAACAGAACTGAATTCAGTGGTGTAAGACTAAATGCAGTTGGGTAAGTGGATATGTTTACGGGATCGCCGGGGTTGCTAATCTTGGACTCATCAAAACTTGTTATCACCAGATCGTGTTGGTCTTGACGTATGCTTAATCGGTTACAATGAGCTCTTCCGATGCTCAGCATATCGAACGTCCCTGTCTCAACGTTTGTATGAAAAAATATTCTTCGCTTTCCTTTAGGACCTGGAGTGTGAATGATCCTCCGGTACTCGCCATGCGATTCTTGGGAAGCTGCTGACATGTCAATCACATGGACTTCCCACGTATTAGTCTCTACGCTGGTAAGTGCCTCTTGAAGCAATAATTTAAAGTGGCCGGGATCCACCCTTATTTTACGATGATCAGCTTCGACTAGCGTACGAAGAGCCTGAGAACTGGCCGAGTTACCTTGCTGGGAGAGATCTGCCCCCCCCCTGAACTAAGAGTTAGATCGCCCAGGGCATTCTTAGGATCCTGCGCTAACCAAGAAGGAGTACCTTTATTACCTTCAATTCGCGCCCTGCCACCCATAACTTCTTCAAAAAAATAAAAGAATACCGAGGTTTCTCCCCTCTTTTCACTTGATATTATAACCAGTCTGTTTGCTAGTCAAAGACGAGGAACAGTTAGAAAAACGTTGCAGTTCTCCATTTGCCCTAAATTCATAGCTGGGATAGAGCCGGTCAGTGAGGGTAAAGGACCGTCTTTATCCCCATACAGAGGCCCCACTCAGGCTAAAAGCGAATCATCCACCTTTAGCTTCCATGGGGAGATTGTTTAGCGGGCTATAGTTTTTAGAAGCACAAACGACTTGACGTTACTCCCAAAGTGTCCGACAATATGGGGCTATGGTCAATCGATTGATTAACCCACTTACATCTAACAGTTTTTTTCTGTTTGGCGCCAGAGGAACCGGCAAGTCAACCTATATAAGGGAGCGTTTTGCAGAGCGATCTCTCTATCTCGATTTGCTAGACCCAGCACTAGAGGACCGCCTTAGCCGCAATCCTAACGACCTCCACATTTTGATCGGCCAAGATCGTTACGAGTGGATCATTATCGATGAAGTGCAAAAGGTGCCACGGATCTTAGACATCGTGCATTCCCTCATAGAGTCACGAAACCAGAAGTTTATCCTGACGGGTTCAAGCGCCAGAAAGTTAAAGCGCGGTAGTGCGAATCTCCTCGCTGGCCGAGCGTTCGTGTACGAAATGTTTCCGTTTGTAGCCCATGAGATCGGCGAACCGTACAACTTGCAATCGCTTCTTCAATTTGGCTCTTTACCAAAAGTAGTGACAACGGATGTACTAGAAGAGCGCAAGGCATACTTACGCGCATATACGCTCACCTACATCAAAGAAGAGGTCAGCGCGGAGCAGCTCTTACGAAAACTTGATCCGTTCCGTAATTTTCTGCGGATCGCCGCCGACCAAAGCGGTAAGCTGGTGAACCACTCAGCTATTGGCAAGCAGCTAGGCATAGACCACAAGACCGTCGTTAACTATTTTTCGGTCCTTGAAGACACCCTAATCGGCTTTTATCTGCCAAGCTTTCATCTCTCTGTGCGAAAGAGTCAGATTGCCGCTCCTAAATTTTTCTTCTTTGACCTCGGTGTTAAAAACGCTCTGGCCGAAATGATCGATTTAACCCCATCTCCTGAATCGAGCTATTTTGGTGAAGTTTTTGAGCATTTTGTAATTCTTGAGATATTTAGGCTTAACTCATATTTTCAGCGTGACTATCGACTTTCCTATCTAAAGACTAAGTCTGGTTTTGAGGTGGATCTAATTTTATCGAAGGGACGCTCAAATGCGATGATCGAGATTAAATCCTCCAGTCGCATTGATCCGAGCGAAGTAGCACACCTTGCGAGAAACATTTCTGACATTCCCCAAATCACAGACAGGTACTACATCTCCCAAGACACCTCTGAGGTAGAGATCCACGGAGTAAAATGCATGTCGTGGATTCGGTTTCTGGATAAGGTATTTATCAACCCTAGCTGAGTAATTCTGCATGAGCGCTCCTCTCAGCCATGAGCTCTCCTCTCAGCCACCGCGCGCATTAGACCAGAGCGAATTATGATTTGAATTCAATAGCATTACTGCGTTGGCGTTGTTAGAATCTTGCAAAGTGGCCGATAAACAGGCCCACGCTAATAATTCGGTCGATGCGAAACAGTTTAGCCTCAGTAGATTTTCTGGTTTGTATTCAGATAAATCGAGGAATCAAGCAAAAGAGCTGTATGGGCTACGGAGCTAATCTTGCGAAATCGCTGGCTTAGTTATGTGAGTTGAATGCGGATTTTTTTCGCGCGGGCTTGCGCGCGGTGGCTGAGAGAAAAGATTGGGAGATTTCAGAGGCAAAACGGGCATGATACTCCGGAACTCACCGTTAGCGCGAGTTCTCGGGTTGATTCAATTGTTATCCTATTGATATTATGTTGCCAATGCCCACGGTACTCATCCTAAAGGGATTCCGCTTCTTTTTTGTTTCGCTCGACCGGGGTGAGCCTGTGCATATTCATGTCGAAAAAGATGATGCATATGCGAAATTCTGGTTAAAACCGATCAGACTGAGTAAAAGCAAAGGATTTAGTGCTACGGACCTTGGAAGAATCCGTGTTATGATAGAGAAGCATCGTAAGCTATTTGAGAGGAGGTGGCATGAGTTCTTCGCTGAATAGAAAACTGTCATTCGAGCCCCTCGTAGAGGATGTCTCCTTCACCAAAAGCTCCCTAGTTGTCAGGCTTTCTGACGGTCGGGAGATTCGTATGCCGCTTGAATGGTCGGAGAGGCTGCGCAAGGCTACTACCAAACAAAGAAAAGGGTGGAGACTGATTGGCGGTGGAGTTGGGATTCACTGGGCAAGCATCGACGAGGATATATTGGTCGACAGCTTGTTGCGCGGTTAGGGGATCTATTAGCCGCATAAGCCTCTCTCGTTTAAGATTTGCGAGAGAAATATCGAAAGGATAGAGACGGGCTAAGTTGCGAAAATAGCATTTCACCTACACTCCAGCGGCTCCGTTACTGGCAATATTTCACGTACCAAAACTTGCCTTGTATTATGTAGTCAACTTGAGGGAAGCAGAGGCTAAAGTTCTCTTCACTTCCCCAGATAAGCCTGAATTCTGTGGTGATTATCTACGCATTTCTCTCGTTACAAATATGAGGCCAGCTCTGATTCCTAATAGATACTCTCTGGGAAGCAGACATTGATTGAGGAGTAATGAGAGCCATGAGTAGCGATGGAGATAATTCAGAGATTAATTTTTTACTCTATACCCTGGAATTAACAGGGAAACTTACGGAAGACCAACTTTATCGATTAAAATCAGCGGTTCATTTAGTATCGCCGAATACCTTGTCATCAAGTCAGCAAGAGGACTCAACTAGCTGAAATGCGTCCCCGTTGTTGTATTGTTCGAACAACTCCCCCAACCCAAGATCTACTTTTTCTTCACCCGCCCCTTAAGAACCGGCCTAGCTTTTTTGCTGGTGATATTTTTGCTGCTAGTCCCCTTGCTGGCTCTCCCTTTGCCGACTCTCCCCTTGCCGGCTCTCCCTGTACTGGCCGTCTTCTTGCTATTCTTTTTCTTTGCCGTAGCTGCACGAGCGCTCTTCGGTTTGGCCTTCGTAACTTCTGGCTCAGGCGCTAACTCTATACCAAACAAACCATCCAGGTCGGTCATGGTCTGATCGATCACATTAGCACTCGCGCTTACTAATCCCTGGCCTAGATCAATTGTCGCGAGCTCGATTAGCTCAGAGTGATCGACCTGCCTAAGTTTAAAGAGCAGCTCCGGCTGAAGGTCGAGCCGCGCTCCTACGCCGTACAGTACGGCCGCAACGTGCTTGCACATATCAGCATAGTCGGGGCATGAACACTTCATGGAGATCTCGCGAGGTGCAGGAAACAATCCCTGATCCTTTGAGGTTACACGTTCCATAACCTCCTTTGAGAATTTACCCTGCAGCAGTTCAACTAATGAACCGATCGATCCTGAGCATGATTCCTTAAGCTCTTTCCAACGGTTGCTGGCTAGTGCAGATATTTCGACCTTAACTTTATACAATCGCGAACCGGAAACGAGCGCATTGACTACACCAGGTTGTATCTCAAGGTGCAAAACGGAGCCATTTCGAACGTAGGTACGGCCTCTCGGAATTCGATTGGCGAGGTCGCTGTAGCGCTCGAGATTTTTGCACCAAGCGTTACCCCAAAAAGATGACGCGATAACTTTTCCAGTTAACTCTATAGGCTCGAGCTTCTGGCCTTTCTTCTGGAGCTTTTTAGCCTCCTTTAGACCGTTCGCTCTGCGCTTTGCTACAGGCACGTAGGGGGCCCAACCACCATATCTATATCCCATGGGGCGAAGGATATACTGATTTTTATCAGCTGGCCAGGGTTTAGGGGGATCACAGGGCATCGCAGTTCTCCGCTTAAGTACCGAAAACTGCTGGAAGTTCCGATAAGGATAAAAATGCGCGGTCAAAACTGCTATTGTTAATGAAAACAGCTAGTTCCGCGCATTTTTGGCCTCCTTAAAGGAAGAGAACTGCGATGCCCTGAAGATTGTAATCATTCACGTCCCCTCGCAAAATTTACCAGGGGTTTAAACCCAGTATGTACAAGAAATGTAGCGAAGAGAGCCCTAATGTTATATTTTTGGAGTTGCTTTTTCCATTTTTACATCTAATATGGAATAATGATCTCAAGAATTCTAACTCTCCACGGCGCTTCGAGCTACTTTCTTCTTGGGCCGCGGGGAGTGGGCAAAACGAGGTTTCTCCATACTAATTTCCCCGATGCTCTTTACATAGACCTCCTAGAGGATGAAAAGTTCAACATGTTGATCAGCTCTACTCAAAGATTAGAGCAACTGATCAAAGACTCGGGGAAAAAACAGGTTGTAATAGATGAAGTACAAAAAATCCCTCGAATTCTCGATGAGGTGCACAGGCTTATTGAGAAGGAGAACGTGCAGTTCATCCTGACGGGTTCGAGCGCACGAAAGCTCAAACGGTCGGGGGTCAATCTACTTGCCGGAAGAGCCATTACGAAATACATGTATCCACTCACTGCTCTTGAGCTCGGGACTCAATATGACTTTTCTAAATCGTTACTAAGCGGACTGCTCCCTTCTGCCTATCTTGGGGATAATACAAAACAATACCTATCCAGCTATGTTACCACATACTTAAAAGAGGAGGTTCAGCAAGAGGGACTTACGAGAAATCTAGGCGCTTTCTCAAGATTCCTCGAGGCTGCAGCGCTCTCACAAGCTCAGCAGATTAACATCTCGGACGTAGCTCGACAATCTTCCGTCGAACGCAAAACAGTAGAGCAGTATTTTACGATCCTTGAAGACTTAATGCTCGCCACTCGATTGCCGGTGTTCACAAAAAAAGCATCGCGCGACATGACACAACATCCAAAGTTTTTTCTTTTTGATGTAGGGGTATACCGCGCAATTCGACCTAAGGGGCCTCTAGATATGCCTGAGGAAATAGATGGTGCCGCTTTTGAGACACTTGTACTTCAAGAGATGCGGGCAATTAACGACTACTGTGACCTCGGGTATTGTTTCTATTTTTGGAGGACGAAAACAAAACTTGAGGTGGACATCATCGCATATGGAGAGAGAGGCATAGTAGCCTGCGAAGTGAAGCGCGCCGCTCATGTAAGAAGAGAAGATCTGAGAGGTCTTCTCGCCTTTAAAGAAGACTACCCAACCTCCAAACTATTCTTTCTGTACGGCGGAGCGAAACGCTACACAGAGAGCGGAATTGTCTTTGTCCCGCTTAGGGAAGCGATGTCGGATGTTAGAAGTATTTTATCCTAGATTCGGCCATTTTCAGGGTCACCCTAAAGTTCCCCCTACCACGTCCCTCTCGGACCGAGCCAGAGCGTTTTTCCCAGAGATTGATTCCTCAAGAAAGATACATCCTTTTCTAGACGGAAATGGTCGAGTAGCACGTCTATTTAGCCATGCATTTCTTAAAAGTCTTGGAGTAGGGAACGCGCTCTGGTCGGTTTCTCGTGGCCTTGCCCGTAATGTGTCTGAATACAAAGCTCGATTGGCTGATGCCGATAGTTGGAGAGAAGGTGACATCGACGGGAGAGGTAGTCTGACCCAGCGTGGATTAATTGAATTCTGTGAGTTCTTTCTTACTGTCTGCGTGGACCAGGTTAGATTTATGGAGCAGCTTCTTGAACCCGCCGGATTACTTGACCGTGTGCGGCGTTATTGCGCCGATCATACAGAGCGTAAGGAGATGCCTAAAGGCGCGTTCGAAGTTTTGCGAGAGGTGATACTTTTTGGAGCCCTCCCGCGCGCAAAAGTAGTTGAGGTAACAGGGTACAGAGAGAGGCAGGCTAGGAGTGTTGTTTCAGCTCTGATTGCGCTTGAGCTCTTAACCGCCGAGTCCCCACGCGCTGCTTTGCGGTTACATATTCCACATAAAGTTGTCTCAGCCTGGTTCCCGCGATTGTATCCGGGATTTGAAAGCAATAACGTAAAAGCCCAGCTTTGAAGGTGGCGCGTAGCAGGGTCAGGCGACTCCGCAAATCCAACTACACTCGTGTCAAACCGATACAGAAGGAGCCGGATTTTCTGCTGCACGAAGAAAGATGCGTATGAGGTCCGCATATACTGGACGGACGCGGTGGGGGAATCCATGCAGCCAGGCCAGGTACAGGGCTACGCAACGTTTTTGAGATATTAGTTCCTGTACTAACCTATAGCTCATGATCTAAATGCTGCCTTATAGCCGAAATTCGACGTCTATCGACGATCGGAAAGACGCGGAATTGTCCTTTGCCCTGATGAGACCTGCAGTGAATAGCTTTACGTCGTCGGCCAAGACAACAGCAGATAGACCTAACGACATCGACAACTTGTTAGGACCTATTAACTAGAATTACTCATCTCTAAAAATGGAACCCTTTCTTCTTACAGGCCGGTGCGGTGATAGTAAGCAAAGGGATACCGAGACTGCGCATTCCCTAAAGGGCAATCCTACTATAATATCATCGCATCCATCTCGATTAACATCGCCGGCCCCGGAAATGGATGTTCCCCACGGGTTAAAGTCCTCAAATTCGAAATTGAATGCGTACAAAACCCTATAATCCTCCTGTCCCCAAACAGCTTCAGTCGGAAGACCCGTTACTGCAAACATAAATAGCGCCATGCAGCGCGTGGCCACTACCATTCTCTTCCAATTCATATGCTGTATCCCAAACGTCATCATATCCGATCTCTTAAAATATCTTGGTGAGAACTCACTCTTCACACTCTCAGTTGCTCCCTACTTTCTTCCGACGGAGTCCCCAGAGAGGCTATCACCCCATGTAATCGTACTCAAACCTTTCAGCGCTTCCGATACGCACAGGTGCAGTTTGTGCTCTCCTGGAAGCACCTGAATGCTTCAGCCCTTCCTCGATAGCAAAGCATACGCAATAGTGGCGATTCGGGTGAATCCAATAGAAACATCAATGAGAGGAAATCAGATCGGGCCCCGTGCAATGCGTCCTCCCTCCTACCTCAGAAATCCGCTACGATCTTCTCAATAGCCTCAGTCCAATGCAGCGCGCACACTCCAGAGAAATATTTCTGAGTTGGATCGTTAGAGATAAGCAGCGCCTTGGCGCCCTTGAAGTCGTCCCTTAGTGTAGTTAATGCGCGAGCGTGGCGTTCATCTACACTGGTAGTAGATTTTATCTCGATGATCCATCGGGGCTTTGAGGATTGCTCGATAATGAGATCGATCTCAACTTCCTCACTGACTCGCAGATATGAGAGCGAGAACTGTTTGTCTAGGTACGTTAACCGTCTCTGGATCTCATTAACGATAAAACTCTCAAACAACTGTCCGTACTCGAAGGTTTTTGGGACAACTTCATAATCGATCCGCTCTGCGAGCGCACGTGCTACTCCGGTATCAAAGAGATAGAATTTTGGCGCCTTCTTCTGTTTTCTTCGAACTGATTTGTCGTAGGACTGTAACCGGAAACCCAAGAGCGTATCTTCCAGGATGTCGTAGTAGTTTGAGACCGTCTTCGGATCTGAATTGATATCCCTGGCTATGTTGCTGTAGCTAATGACTTCGGTGTCACTTTGCGCGGCAACATCAAGAAATCGCCTGAACGGCGGAAGGTTGCGCACGATCTGCTCACTGATGATCTCTTCCTTAAGGTATGTCTGCGCATATGCTTTAAGAAACTTGGCTTTTGCTATCGGACTATCCAGGCCAAAGATCTCAGGCAGGGTACCAAATCTTAGTATCTCCATCAGATTCACGTCTTTCCCCAATTCCTCGCAGGTCAAAGGGAACATCTTATAAACGAGAGCGCGCCCAGCCAGAAGATTCGCCGCTCCCCGCTTTAGTTTGCGAGCGCTTGACCCGGTAAGCGCGAATTTAAATCTCCGCTCTTTAATCAATTTGTGGACGATATCGAGTAGCTGCGGAGCCTTTTGTACCTCATCGATAACTACCCATTCTCGCGTACCTTCGTGTGGTGCTAAACGGGCGAGTAGATTATTCGGGTAACTGATAAGCTCGTCGGCGAGCTGAGGATCGAGCAGATCAATCGTGACCTTCTCGTTATCGCTTAAAAAGGTATCCAGGAAGGTCGATTTGCCCGTCCCGCGTGGGCCGAACAGGAAGAAAGATCGTGATTTTAATATGTTAAGCGCTCTGTGGTACACGAACCAAATTTTACCTCTTTTTTTGGTTCCTTGTCTATGAAGTTTTGAGGGCAACAGGGCATCGCTATTCTCTCTTCTCAAACGGGGCCAAAAATGCGCGGAACCTACTGCTTTGAATGAGTTTAACGATGCCTGGCCACGCATGTGTATCCCTATCAGGAATGCCAACTCTTCCAAGTAGCTAGCGGGAGAATTGCGAAGCCCTAGCACTCTTTGAAGGTATTTGCTTACACAACTACGGGCTTATTGAGGTGTCTGCGCACCACCGCCCACTGGCCCGAGTGCATCAGTTCGTGTGTCCCGATCGATAGTAATACCGAGCCCTTGGTTGGCGCGTAGGCACGCATCTTCTCAGGGCCAGGAGCGTCTAGCTCATGAAGGGGGATAGCGTCTATCAGTTCGAGAGTTTTCGCACGTAGCCGCGTACGCAGGTCAACGTAGCGCTCCTTGGTATAAAACGCCCCTGGAACAGCACTATCCGTATACGCCGCTGCAGGCTCGGCCGAGCCCTTGGGGGCTGCATGGAGCGCCTCAAAGCCTGCCGGAAATGATATCGCCGAGCCAGGCGTCACTGCATTGACCATCATCGCCTCAGACAGCAGCAGGTGGCCAATCTGCCACGCTATGTGGTGCGCCGCTGGTGTTGGACGGATGAGGAGTTCGTGATCACTGAGATCCGAAAGATAGGCGTTGGTGATATACCGCGCTGTGTTAAGCACGTAGAGGATGGTGTCTTTGGTGTGCATAGATTTACCTGTTACGCAGCAAGCGCCAACTCTGCACTATCCTGCGCTCCTTTGTCACTGTTACGCTCCGAGGGGCTCGGGTTCCTAGTCGGCCCCTCTACTCGTTGCATATCCCTCCACTCCTTCCAGATAAGAACGGAGTAGTACGCAATCTGAACCGCGGCTAGAGTAGCTTGCAACCACCCCTCCGCGGAGAAAAAGCTGCTTCGAAAATTGGTAGCTCGCTCCTCAAGAAGCGCGTTAATAGCGGTTCCTACTGAAGACTCTGTAGGGGCAGCGAGTGTAAGACTCTCCAAAGCATTATCGGAACTACTGGGCCTACTCGCAACTGCTGCTGCAACCATGGCTTACCTCACTACATCCCTGACTAGTCCTAGTTTACCACGCCCACTCAAATAGCAACGTTAAATCGGAAGCCGAATCTGGGGCTCTCACAGTTTGCGTCTCCAGATGATTCATCGCAGGAGTCACTATGCGGGTAGTTAGCGGGAATCCTCAGCCAGATAATCACTCGTGCTTTCAGGGGCTTAAACGCTCTTTAAACATGTACGAGGCTTTGACTAGCAACCGCGCTAGCCATATCCTTACTAGCAAAAAGAGGATTCCTACCATGCGGCAGCCAGTTGTTAAACTGATGCCTCCCCATGAAAACATGCGGCAGGATCACCTAAGCAGCCAGGCTGATAGGGTGTCGCTAGAGTTTACGAGGAGGTCTCCCCTTTTTGATAGCTGTGACTTCTCGCAGCTAGAGGGAGTAGCCGCCCTACAGCAACCCGTCCCCGCACGCAGCCCGGTTCAAACTGGGAGGACGGTTTACGTGTACATGGAACAAGATACCACCCGCCCGTTTACTGACCGCTTTATTAAAATTAAAGGCGCCGCCGGTATCGAATTTCACGGCCAAACTTGCTCAATCGTCGCTCCGAACGCAAAGAAACGCTACGGAGACCCTGCTGGCGTACCACACATGGGAATCGGCTCTGATCTCCGACTCGTTACTAATTTTGAATATCCGAAAGGAGTTAACTCGCTAACCTTAGCTGGCGCTGAGCGTGAGTTCGACGCGCTCAGTGAACTTTCAACCTGCGGCCGTAGCTTCCGCCCTCTATTTGCCGCACAGAGATTCATTAATAGCCAGCCGGAACTAGATGTCTGCTCTCGCAAGACAGGTGTCACTGCTTCTCTTTTTGGCTGTACACAAGAGTTTGTCCGTGACTATCTCATGTTCTGCGTGCTTGAGGGTGATACTAACTACCAAATAGTCGGGGATAATATCCTGCTGAAGCAACTAGAACTTGAGAGTCGGGAGTTCGTGACTGGCAACGAGCCATCAATCGCGACATGAGAGTGCGCGGTAAGTAATAGTTACAGAGGGGAAAATCCCGGGTTTTTGGTCAGGCCGCGAGCAAGAACTGCTTT
>JBIKKR010000071.1:0-14991 GCA_044360225.1 Bdellovibrionota bacterium
TGGAGTCCAGTAAATCCGTAAATGTACTGAGCCTCTAAAAAAAAGAACCTAAGCTCTTGCTTCTTCGGATCCCATACCGGGCATATATCGATGGCGAAGTCCGATAACTCCCTTTGGCCTGACGATGAAGCAAGGCGCTTAGCGAATTTTCGCCCAAATTCAAGAGCTGATTCTTTGAGATCCTCAAACGATTGCTTGGCTCGCCTATTAATATCAGCTTGGGTAAGCTCCTTCTTGTCTAGTTGTGACTTGAGCATCTGTTGATAGATTCCGCGCACTACCTGCTGCGTTGCTCGTGCGCCACCTCCTAATGAGATATTCGCGGCGATGTCGTTAAGGGAGGATTTTGCGTAGTGCGCCACGAGTTCTAGATCACCCTGGCGTTCACGGCGCTGAAAGATCATGCGAAACTCTGCCTTTTCCGATCCAGCTTTAGTCCTATACCGCGTTACTGGGATATTCTCTTCGAGGATGGGGGTAGTCATATCGCGCAGGACTTCGACCAAGAATCCCTGTACCGAGGAAAATTTTAGTGCCGACTTCTTATAAGCAGCGGCCACCGCAGCGACAGCTGCACTCTTATAATGTTCAAGTTTTGAGAGATAAGTCCCGAGCAACTTTCCAACCTCTACACTGTCCGACTCAAGCACCGGCTGGTCACCCTCTTTCGAGCAGCGCACCACAAGCGTGCCCCCAGCTGTTCTGGCTGATTTAAGATAAACAGTTTCTGGATGCTCCAAGATCGAGCGGGCATAGGCTATCTGTCTATCTGTCTCTGAGGAGGATCTCTGTGAAAGCTTGGGCGCAAGAGCCACTGAGAAGTAATCGCCCTTCGAGATTTCATCTATAAACCAGCGCAGGCTTTCAGCGAACCCCCATGAACGATCCGCCGGACGGTCCTTCAATAAGCCGTTCCGCTGGGCCTCTACCAGGATTTTACGATTCCCAGAATACACGTACCGCTGCGTTCCATCGAACACCACAGCGAAGCCCTGGTATACGTCCTCGAATATCCAGATCTGTTTTTGACGGGGATCAGCCTCTTCTATCTCATCCACTGGAAACTTCGAGAGATCAATCCGTGAAAAACGAACGGCAGGATCAGGTGGATGCATCGCTCGTGCATCGAAATATTGAGGCTGTTCAATCCCAGGGCATTCCGTCAAAGTAGCCGCGATGTTTCGCTGAGCTACCTTATCTTCAAAGGTCAGTTTTCCGTCTCTCAGGGCTGGCCTAACAGTATCGATGAGATCACTCCCTACAACGTCCCGATCTAAAATAATCCCCTCCGGCGGATTGATCCGCACAACGCATATGGGGCAGGAGTCGTCACCGCAGGGGATAGAAGTTACTTGCTCATATATCCCTTTAAAATCATCCACCTGACAGCCGAGCATTTTAAGGAGGCCTTCGCCAAGCATACCTACAAGATATTGCGGATCCCACTCGCAGTCCGGAGAAACAATATCTACTGGTTGGCCCTCAAGGACTCGAACAGGAGTGTGCTTGTAAGGCATATCTTCTTTTTCGAATACGTCTGCAGGGTTCAATTTTTCAGCGGGTGTTACTGTGATCCCTGCCTTTTCTGCGGCGCTCCGTAACCGTTCGTCCGAAACTACCCACTTCATGTCGTCCCAAAACTGATTTAAACCTGGATGGTTGAGTAAGAGCTGCGCGGTCGGGTCCTGAGGTGCTTGGCCCATTACATTCTCGCGCGCAGCAGGCGCGGTGCTTGGCTGACTCTGCTCATCATGACGCCCTCCTGGGCCTATATGTAAAGAACTCATGCAATTTCACCTTGCAGCATTTACCTAACCTGGCGCGTATCCCGCCTTGACCCTTACGATATGGCGCATCTACCGAAACATGTGCCGTGTGGTGGGTGCACGGGTCCAGATTTGTCAGCACCTAGGGATCAAAAAAAGCGTATATGCCTAAAAGAACTGAGGCTTTTGAATCTGCGGTGCTCACCCTGACAGTGGCAGGGCTCAAGCCTCCGAAAAGTTCAAAATCGCGCATGTCTTTTGAGCATCTGCACCATGCTCGCGCCTACAGCTCCTCTAGTCCTCGCCCCTCAGAAAGAAAAGTTATGAGCCTGGTAAGCGCACTCCGCAATTTTCCTGTCGCAATGCCAAAATTAGCTTGGAACTGCTCGGCTGTAGCATGGTGCCCATCAACGAGATCCGTGATCGATTTAATCCCAATAAAGGGAATGTTATATCGCTCAGCTACCTCGGCGAATGCAGCTGCTTCCATATCCTTCACCGTTGCATGAGCGGCTGTAATTCGACTCATATCTGCATCGTGGCAATCAAGCGAATTGCCCGTTGAAAATACACCTGTCTTGGCCGATAGAAGCGTCGGAAGGTGATGCACCTGAAGGCACGAATGCCCACCGTTACCGTATGGCTCGAAAGCCCCAAAAGGGATACGTCTATCGTGATACATCACCGTTTCTTTTGTCAGGTAGATGTCGCCAACCGCGCCGCCTGAATTCCCGAAACCACCCGCGGTTCCAGCATTGATCAGGAGGCTCGGCTTAAATTCCTCAATCGCGCACAGTGCGTTAATCGCGGCGTTTGTTGTTCCGACCCCCGAGACCCCATATTTCAAGCTGACTTGGTTAATACTGACTATCACGTCAACAGCACCGATTGTACCTCTGTACTGCTGATGCAGTCCCGGATTGCGTGTCGACTGGTATGGCTGAAGCTGAAGCTCCTCAATCAACTGCTGAGCCTCTTCCGCCATTGCAAAGGTGAACACAACCGATGTAATCGGCCCGCGCTGTGGGGTGAGGCCGAGGGACTCACCCTCGATCGGAGGCGTGGCAGTATTTCTAACTTCACCGCCGTTGATACCATCGCAGACCAGAGGCGCCCCACCAACTTGTTCAGCTACGTATGTTGTGTTTGTCATACTCATGCTCCATCACTAACTATGTGACTCAATTGCCACGGTTGGGAGCTTGAATAAAAAACGTGAAACAATTAAATCTACCGTATTTTACATCAGATATACTCATTGTATGATGTAGAACTAAAATATAAGCAGAGCGCTTTTTCATCGTGTTCCCAGAGGAGACCGAGGATGGCAGTACAACTGAGTGATAAACAGAGAGTGATTCTCGGGCTGGTTGAATTGCAGGCGGATGTCACTATTCGAGAGCTCGCACGGCTCTCCGGGTACAAGCAAACTACCATTCAATATGCACTTACGTCGCTCAAGAATCGTAAAGTGATGAGTGAGCGGCAGGCGATGATTGATCTGCATCGGCTTGGATATTCACACCACACAGTATTTTTCTCAGTGGCTGCTAAAGACGATGCAGACACTGGAACGCTCGCACGCAAGGTCGCCAAGCTCCCCCATGTGTTTTGGCTCTTTGAGATGGCTGGGAGATACCAGTTCGCTGTTTCGATCTCAATCCGCTCCACGGCGCATCTTCCGCAATTTATCGATCTACTCGGTAAGGCGCTTGGGGGCTCGCTTGTAGAGATCGCCACGTGCAGCCAGTTCGAGTTTCGCTACTTTGGTAGGCGCTACCTGATCCCGAAGCGATTTAAGACTCCCATGCTTGACTTTAACGTTCAGGAGGAATTCACCACGCTCGATCATCAGTCCGAAGAGGTGCTGTCGTTACTTGCAACTGGCGAGGCGCAGACTGCAGTTCAGCTCTCGCAGATGCTGGGCATTCCACCAGCAACAGCAGATCGACGTCGTCGCGAGCTTAAAGAGCGCGGCATCATCAGGGCCTACATCCACTGGATTGACCCAGCTAAATTAGGTCGAACCTGTTATATCGTTCGGATTAATGTGCGAGGCGTTCCGCATACATTTTCGCAACGTTTCTTTAATTACCTTGAGAGCGAACGAGATGTTGTCTTTGGCTTGCGGTGTGTAGGGCCGTGGGACTATGAGGTCGGTGTTGAATTGGAGCAGGCACAGGATGTCTCGGAGCTTGCGAATCGATTGTATCGATACTTCCGAGATGAGATTCTCTCGGTTCAGCCGATTCCGATCTTGCGGTATTTATTGGTTCGCGGGTTTCCGCGAGGAGTGCGATGAGAAAAGTGGTTCCTCGACGGATCTAGAAGGCGCTGAGGAACGCGCACGTAAACGCGAACGTACCCGCCTGAAAATCATGTACTTTGGAGTCACCGATGTCCAATGCTCTATCACCTTCGATAGCTCGCGGTGTAGGGCGCTTAAGGTTGCGACAGAGCAGCGAATTCTCCCGCTATCTACCCGAGAGAGCTAGCATTTCTGATAGGAATACAAATGCACGGTGGTGTTAAACTTACTACAAACAATACGTTCCGCGCATGTTTGACCTCATGTAGGCAGAGACAGCTGCGATGCCCTGGCCGTATCGGACTAGTTCGTGACTAAGAATCGGCTCAAGTGGTACACTCTGAAGAGGGCAGTTGCGATACTGATTGTTTTATAACCGGTGTAGGGTAGGAGAAAGTGGCTATGGTGACACCAACATCAGCAGCGAGCGAAAGGCAGCATAAACCCGATAGCGGTGCGCGCACTTTGGTGGGCGGCGTTTTGTTAACCTGTGCTACTACCTTTGCTGCGTGGGGTCTAGAGTTAAAAATGCCTTCGCGACCATCTAATAACTCAGGTGCAGTTGCACGTAATCGAGATGGATCGGAAGACAATCCTCACATAAACATCAAGCATTCGGGGAATTGCTGGCATTTGTTTGCGGCTATAGGGTTTCACCTAGCGTGTTTAGCCGCAGTCGCCCGAGCCGCTAACACAGAAAAGTGACGGGCAGCAAGAGCACGTTGGAGTGGCTGCGACTATCTGCGTAATGCCGGCGAGGAGGGAGTTTGTTCAGACCTGAGCTCAAAAATAGTATGTTTTTGGCGCATCCAGATCCGCTACCTTGGGAGAGGCGCTACATCGACCAAGTAGAACCGATCGTTTCCTCTCTGCCACCGTCTGCCCGTGCGATCATACCGCCAATCAAGGGCGATTCCGGAGGTGAGGTTGAGTTTCGCAGGCTTTGCAATTTTGGCCATGTACACTGGTATATCGAGCCCGATTCGCTAGGCGGGTCGGACTCTGCGCTCAGTGGGATATACGGGGACCAATCTTTTGCTCGTGAGTTTGAGCCGCCACGAACCATTATCTATAGAGCAACTATTAGGCTCTCAAATTCTGCTCTTATACACTTTCAATCAAATCAAGACACGTTTGATATGAGCAGCAAAGTTTTGGCTGCCGTTGATCGGATATGTGAGTTCGTCCTTCAACAATTATCAGCTAATAGTTGCGAGAATAGGTGCATTCCACGTCGCGCACAGTACCACGAGCTGATTCGTGCTCTGGAGGCAGTCGCGCATTCTTGGGATCAGTTGGTAGTGCCGATACGGCTCTTGCCGCGTTAGAGGGTTCTACGATTTAACAGAAGGGAGACGCTATCGTGAATGCCTCTCGAAAAGTTCAATCTCTGCGGCCCTCGATTCGTAAACAAGCAGTGCAAGCGCTGGCCGATCGTTCTGGTCGACAGGCGATTGAATGCAGTGACTATACAGCCCGGGATCCTGGGTTGTAATTACAATATGCTCCGGAAGTCCGTCTCGATTAAAATGAACTTCCACTAAGGTTTGCAGCCCAACGCGGGCAGGGCGAGTTCCAGCAAGCTCAAGAAAATGGTCGTAATTCACCAGTACATAGGGCTGCATTCCATTACCAAGCTCTAAGCTGACTCCTGGATATACAACCAAATTGTTTTGCCCCTTGCTTTCAGCAGCTCTGCGTAAAGCCACTGTGAACGCTCTTACCCACTCATCCCGTTTTTGGGCTAGCTTAGGGAGCCGCCACTCCTGCCCGACCCAGTCATCTACATCTGCTAGACGCCCACTTACCTTGGGCGGCGGCTTGCTCTGTCCCTCTCTTGATATAGGAGCACCGCAGCCACTCTCTAGCGCGAGTGCTAAGCAAACGCTCGCAGTTTTGCAATAAGATAAGAAAGTACTCCAATTTGGTAGCGCGGGATATTGTGCCGCCCGTTCACGTCGATCATCTGTGAGCATATCTGCTATTGGAATAAAACTAACTCGCCAAAAGAAGCTCGTACGGTCCAAGCTTGGCGTGCGTCGGGTTTCCCACAACACTCTCGCCGCTACGACCAAAGTGAGGTTCGTACCCTCACTTCATCGCCTGCCGCAAGGTACCAGGGTAAGCGCACCTGTTTTCAAGCAAAAGGCTCCGGCTAGCCCAATTTCCTCGTGTTAATGACGATTGAACCTTCGCGCAACTACCTTATGAGCGCGGAATAATGACAATTTCTTGCACACAGACCCTAGTCGGCTGGGAGGCTACGAACACCACCGTATTCGCGAGGTCCTCACTTTGGAGTATCCGAGCTCTATACTCGGCTGATACGGGAACCGGTCTCTGATCGAGGATCGGCGTTGATACCTCTCCTGGGCAGATGACGGTTGAACGGATTCCGTTTGAGAACTCTTCCATGTTAAGACTGTGGCTCATGGCAACCACGCCGTGCTTTGCCGCCGTATAGCTGGGCCCGGCCACGGGGCTGATATACCTACCGGCCCACGAGGATATGTGAATGAGCAATCCATCACGTTGTGCTCGCATCGCTGGCAAAACTGATGTGACCACGTAAAAGGCGCTTGAGAGGTTGCCGGCGATCACCTCTTGCGCGCAATCCGGTGACAAATCACGCCACGAGCGCCCCGAAACATTCATGCCAGCATTGTTCACGAGGATATCGATTCTTCCTCGCTTTGTAACAATACTATCCGCAATCTCTTGAACGCGTCGCTTATCAGTTACATCACCGCTTAGAACATCAGCTTGGCCGCCAGTCTTTCTAATCTCTTCCGCAACTCGTTCGAGGGGCTCAACACGTCTGCCCGTCAGAACAACGCTGGCCCCTTTACAGGCCAACGCTTTCGCTGTTGCTTCGCCGATTCCTGATCCCGCGCCGGTGATCCAAGCTATCTTTCCCTGCAGATTGTTCATTTTATTTCCTAGTTATAGGTGACCAAGGTAGCTCATTTCTACAGTATTCTTGACAGAGTAGCACCCGTACATTTTAACGAGGCAGGGCATCGCAATTCTCCCGCTATCGACTCGAAAGAGCTGGCAGTTCTGAAAAGGATGCAAATGCGCGGGCAGGCGTCGTTAAACTCATTGAATACGGCATTTTCCCCACATTTTGGCCCCATTAAAGAAGATAGAACTGCGACGCCCTGTTAATGAGGCAACCGGATCCTTCGTCATAACGCCGCTGAGTTCAACTAAGTGAGTCAATCTAAGCGAACTCATTCGAGCGCACGGCTGGAATTACGAAGCCTGCAAGTAAGGTTTAGACCTGAACCATGAAGACGCTTTATGCAGCGCCGCCCTGATCCAGCCCAGCGGTGTTGCCTTTGGCTGTGCGTTTGCTCGGTTGGCTAGCTCCTGCTTGATTTCCTTTGCTACTGTACGAACGCGTTGCCCAGTCCCATCCGGCCCTACAACGCGTATGTGCGGTACGTGAAGTTCACGCAGGGAACCAGATTGGCTTGCTAGATTTTCCACAATGCGTTCTGCCAACTTCTTATCCGTCATGGGTTTGCTGCCGGCTGGTGTATCGTGCACTACGAAGCGTCGAATGACTTCGACCCTTCTGCTTTTAGGAATGTGATTAAGAGCCAATTGAAATAATTGCTGGATCTCCTCTCCAAAACATTCTTCATACTTCTTAGCAAGAAGTGAGGTTGTCCTCGCTGCAAGCTGAAGACGCGCAGCGACATCGCTCGCGCGATCGCCATCGCGAAGTATCATAGCTCTAATGAGAGTTGCTATATCCTTTCGTTCCTCACCAGTAAACACGGCTTGGTCGATCTTTACGTGTAGTCTGGTTGGCTTTTTCAACACCTCATCAAAAAGTCTTGGCAGATCCTGAAGGCTGCGGATGTAAAATTCAGTCCCGCACCGTGCAGTCATAGAGGCCACCTCGACCAACGCGCTGGGATCAGCTCCGGCGCGTAATTGTAAGGCTGATGTAAACAGCCCGTCTGAAACTTCTTGAAAAACCTGCGCATGGTTTTGCTCCAGCTTGCTGCAGTCGCGTGCCGCAGACCGAATTCGCTCAGCGACATCGCATTGGCGATCATCGCTCTGCGGCTTCATGGCCTCAATTAGCTTCACCACCTCGCGGTATTCCTCATCCGTGAATACGTTTCGATTAATCTTCGCCCGTAATGATGGCGGCCTTTGCAGCACAAGCTCGAAAAGCTGCGGGAGATCGTTAAGGCTATTGATAGTAAAGGTGCGTGGAGGTGATGACTGATTAGCAGAGGCCGACTGGTCTAGACTGGGGATAGAATCGCCAGCCACCTGATTTCTTCGTGCCACCTCAGGTGCATCACCGCCGCTGAGTTGGGCCATAAGGGAGTAGTCGCGAAAGCTTGTTTAATCAACAGCTGTTTTATCGCAATTTAGCTTGGATCACAAATTTCGACTCCCTGCTAGGGCGACGCCCTTAACGCGCTCCTATCCCCATCGCGTATGTGAGTCAAAACAATGGCTTATAGTAAGCAACCCCAAAAGTCCGTGCCAGCTTTGCCGGCACGGACTTTTGAAATTCACTCTAGCTTGCTAGAGCTTACAACTGCTGGTGTCTATCGTCCTAGCCAACTTTGGCTACTTGAGCGATACAGTTGTATTCTGGTCCAGCCGCGAACAGCTTGAACAGTGTAGTGTGAGCGGTAACCCGATCTTGGGTCGAAACAGTTCCCGCAGTGGAGTTGTCGCATACAAAACTAACCTCAAGCGACTTTTGAATCCTTACCGTTACTGAGGCAAACGCCTTAGCCACGGCGAGATTAGGAGCAGCGTCCCCTCCGTAGACACTCATAGTCCATATCGGCTGATCACTGCTGGCAGTAAGCTTAATTGGATTGCAATTGTCTGCAACACAACGATCGACAACCGCCTCAACTTTCGTTCGACCAAGGGACTTCAGAGTAGGAGCAGCCGAGACCAGCTCGGTAAGTTTTTTCATAAATCTCTCACTTTTTACCCCGCCCCACGTCACCTTGAGATTCCGATCTAGAGATTGGAGTACAGCTAGGATCTCGCGCACGCTAACCTCCACGTCTAGTCGACTCAGCGAGGAGTCGCTGAAAGATTGGAAAGGGGTGGTGCTCAAAACTCCCAGCCGGCCGTCGCCGTTGCCGGAGTTTTGACATACAGTTGCAGGCAGGGGCTGACCCGATACACAGGAATTCCCCTTGTGGACGCCGCTCAGAAAATCGCAGCCTCTCTTGCACACAGGGCTTTTTGGATCGCTGCAATCAATGAAGTTATTTGAGTCGCTACAACCGTCGTCTCCACCTGATCCGTTAGAAGGCTTGCCTCCTCCGCTTGGGTTCTTAGGGTTGCCTGGTTGCCTGCCGCTAGGCCCTGCGGATCCGTCAGTCCCCGGTCCTGTGCCACCCCCCGTCTCCCCTCCGTGTTGACTAGTTCCACCTGAGCCGGAGGAATTACCGTTCTTTTGAGTGCACTTCCCCGGAGTGCATCCTCGTCGTTTCATATCGCACGGACGGCCTTCCTCGCTTACCTGTTGTGTACCGCGTTTACAGCAGAACCATTGAGCAACTTCGGGACAGGTTTCTCCACCACCCTGACCTCCGGCCCCACCTCCGCTGCCGTCTGACCAACTGCAGTCTTTACCGCTATCAGCCTTGCTCTTACACTCTTGTTCATTACTGGCCTGGGAGCACTCCTTATCCTTCCCCGTACACCCTCCCCAAGCTAATCCCGCCTCGCTATCACTGAGGACGTTCCACAAAACTGCAGAGCAGAGCGCCGTTACTTTAATAAAAGATCTCAATTTAAAATTCATCCCCTCGTCCCCCAATGTCAAAGAGCCCACAAAAGCTAAGCAACAGGTACTTACAAACTCCCTCTTCCGATGTCTAAGATGAGAAAGAGTTAAAAAGGTTTCACTAATTTTTAAGCCCCCTCTTTTGCTAACCAGGATTGCGCAGGGGAAGTCGCTGTCCAGGTAATCTTACTCCTATAGATCACAGCACTCGCTTTGTTTCTGGCCAGAAAGATGACCCTAAATGTAGCCGTCGCGAACCTAAAATAGCCCAGATACTCAAAACCACCTCAACAAAAGCACAACAGCAAAATACTCGTAGCCTGTGAACTTGCAGTGCTCACCCTGACGGTGCCAGAGTGTAGACCTCCGTACTATCAAAATCCTCTGGCGGGTGTGGGATTTAAGAAAGCATCCATAATCCGCGCCGCTATTAGGTCTCTAAAGCGCCTGTCATCTTCTGATGTGATGAGCGATCGGATATACTTTTGAAACTCATTCCTCTGTTCGTCGGTCAAAGAACGTGCATAAGCCCTGAGGAGAATGTCGATCTCTCTATTTTGCTCGTCGATGTCTTTAATTGCTTTAAGCTTCGCTATCAAATCTCTTTCGAAACTGCTGTATCGCGTCAAGCCTCCACTCGCTGCTAAAAAGTCTTTCTTATTTCTATTTTCTAAATCGTATAGCATTTTGACCATCAATACATAGAGCAACACCTCCCTCTTTCTAGGATCTTGTTGATCTATCGCATCAGCATAAAGGCTCATGTAGAGATTGAAGTTATCAGCGATGCGTTTGCTAACTACCCCTGGCAGTCTATAGTATTTGTCCCTAAAGGTGTTGACTAACCCTTGAATCGCTCGCTCCTCTGGATCCTCCTGTTGTGAGTCATCTGTGGAGCCACTGTTCAACGGAGGAGAATTCGACTTGCTCTGGTTGACCAAGGTTCTTACCAGGCTCGGGCCATCGTCTTTTGGAGCCTGAATAGCAGCGACGATAAGAGGCCACATCTCCCTACCCTGAGATCTGGAAACCGTTGACATCGAGAATAGCTTACTTACAAGAGCAGAATTATCAAGCAACGCTCGGTAGGCAGAGGGGTCGTTGCCAAATGCAAAACTATTGCCCGAGTTTCCAGACAACATAGCGATAGCTTGTTGTACCTGAGTGACTTCTCTACTACTCGCTCTGTTTCTATCTAAAGAGCGCTGGTACTCGGTTAACGTGGCTGCGACTGCTAATAGCCTCTTTTCCTGCTCTACGTATTCTACAAGTTGCTGCAGCAATTCTGTTCCTACCTCCAACTGTCTGTCAGAAAATCTCGGATTAGCCGCACGAAACAATAAAGGAAGTTGGTACATCTGCATATTATCAGTCTGATTAGCGCCCACGGTCTCACGAACAGCACTTATTAGCTTACGATTAGTGTTGTTAAACACATTAGAGTTGAACTTCGCGGTGAAGAAGGAGAGGCCCAATTGCAGCCTGAGATCATTAGCTGCAATAATCGTAGCAGTTAGCAGATAAGCTGCTTGCCGCGCCTGGTCGCTGGCATTTGTATCCGCCACAACTTTTGCAAATTGTTCCAACCTTGCAATTGAGGTGTTGTTTAATTCAACGAGGTTCTTAATCTGTCGCTTACACTGGGGCAGTTCGTCCGTGTTTGTGTCCGCCATTGATAAAGACTGATATGTGCCTTCAGCGCTAGGCCGGTCAGCGGGATGAGCCGCCGAAAGCATACTATACAACGAGTCAACGGCGTCTCCCAAATCCTTTGTAACCATCGCTTGATAGGGAAAAGGATACGTATCATCTCTGAGGCGGGGGGTGCTGCTAAGTATCTGCAAGGCCATCACCAGATTTTTCTGCTGCTCCTCAGTGAGTTGTGTAGGAGTCAGCAAACTAAGACGAGTACCAAGATCTGTGTCTCGATTACCACCGACAGCTACACTTACTACCTCTAAGATCTTGGGAAGACTTAAAAGAAGACTAAGATCTTGGTCTGGCCCCATGATGGCGTCGTGATTCTTGAGAGCCTCGGTGAGATGAGCTATAACATAGCGCGCGCGTTTCTCCAGGGCCCTATTATACTTCTCCATATTTTCAGGTTGCAGAACCACTCTCGGATGAGTCGCTTGATTGTTATTTCCGGCCTTAAGGGCATCACGCCAGTTATTTACCTTCCTTGTTCGATTAGGCCCATCTCCCACAGCCACATCCGCAACCATCAAGGAAATGCAGCACACAGTTAGTGCGGCGATCGAGTTGGTGAGACCTAACGTGTATCTTCGATTTGAAACTGTTTTGTCTTGATCAGCGCTCATCCTCTCCATCTCCTAACCTATAGAGCCTAGGCCCCTCTTGTGACTAATCAACAGCCTCCGAAGCTAACGCGCACATTACCGATCAGCTCGGATTACATTCCCCCGACTGAAGTATCTTTCGGCTGAACTGCGAATTATCTTTAGAGGGCCTTGGAAAATCTTAGGGCGTCGCTATTCTCTCTATATATCCTTGAAACTGCTGGAAGTTTCGATCGGCATACACATGCGCGGGCCAGAGCCGCAAAACTCAATAAATACGGCTATTCCCGCGCATTTCTGGCTCTTTAAAATCGATGAGAATTGCGATGCCCTCGCAGAATCTTAGATGTTTCAGTCTCGTCCACGGGTCTCTTCACAGCCAAGTGTTCCGCCATGCTCGTTTGCTTCGCGTGGCTGTGAAGAGGGGCTATGGTTGTTGTGTGTTTTAATTTTTGTTGTTACTTGGTCCCGCAAACAGGTGCTTTTGGTTGGAGAGGGGAAGTGGTTTGGATGATTTCGGCTGCGTCCCGCCAGGGTTCAGTGTTACACCAGTCATCGTGTTCGACATGAGAGGTGTGAATTTGCACACCTCCAATCCGACTCCCGCAATCGCGCTGAGGGCCACCTCTTGCATCGACTCAAAGTAAGATTGGTAATTCCCACTAGCATCTCGCGCCATCTTTTGGGCATTGTCCAGCTTCTGCTGAAGGTCTAAAGCATCTATCCATCTTGTTTTCTCGTCTGGACTATTCTTCTCTAAGAGGGCAATTATCTGTTGATTGAGATCATCGATTTCAGCACTGTCGAGTTCGCTGATGAGCTTCTCAATTTCCTCTATCAGTGGGTCTCTAAATGGTACCCCCCAATTTTCTGGGTGTTTGTGCGGGAAGCGATTCTTCAGCAAGTTGACTACTAAAGGCAGCGGGATATTCGGAATAGCCTGAAGCCGATTTGTCAACTGCAACCCAATCGAACCGCGATACCGCACATAATAGGCATACAGGATAAGCGTGCGATTCTTTTCCAGCAGCTGCCTGTCAATTTTCTCTTGAGTGTCTTCTGGTGTCAGCTCTGCTTTGAGCTCCGCGCCGAAGAGCTGCTGCACCATAATCATCAAGCGCGCTTGCGCCTGCATGCTTATATGGATTTTGGACTGAAGATCTGGAGTAAGGATGGCCTCCGTCATGTTGGGCGGAATGCCAGCCTTGTTACAGAGGTCACGGAAGGAATTTCTGAGCGTATCATTTTCACGATTTTCTGTCGCTATCTTTATGTCTGCCATATAGAGAGGTCGGTTAGTTGGAACAGTGGCAGAAATACCGAAAATGTTCCTCATCTGCTCTGAAGAGAACAAGAGTGACACGATTTCGTTGGATGTTGCGGTGTTAGACTGATAACTGCTGGTCCGAGTAACTCCGGCTTGACCACTCCCACCCGGTACCCCTCCTCCCCCCTGAATAGTTATCTCTGAGTCTATACTCAGCCCATTTACAAATGGCAGGAATACCACATTACAGGCTTTTTCTTCTCTGCTACAGACAAAGGCACATTGGGTATTAGATGTGCACCTCACACCGGGGCCGAATACCATAACATGACCGCTATAGTTCCGTAACACACTGAGGTCAAGGTTGCATGCCAGCCCCCAACTTATCTCTCCAGATGCCGAATTTGGCTCTAGGAGGGTTCCACTCACACTACTGTTCCCTAAGCGAGCCGAGCCCGGTGCTTTTTTACTCACTGTGAGAAACCGTTCCACAAGCTCCGGATCCAGCCCCACCACCTCCTCCTCCTCCACCTCCTGCCCATACCCCGCCAGCATTGGGCAGACTAAAGCAGCTAACAACACGATGGCATACGGCAGGTATTTTATTCCAGCTTGCTTTTGCGTCATGTTTCCCCCGAGAATCAACTAATTCACCTCTGGTCACCAGTTTTTAGGTGGTGAGTGGGTGTCAGCTTCTGTCGTCGTCCCCTTTTACGCGTAGACAAATCACTTAGAGCATAGCCTCGGTTGTTATTTGATTAATCTTTAGCGATCTCGCCAGAGCGTCGGAGTTCTCTCCTCTTGAGTGGGGTCAAGCATGCGCGGAACCAGTTGTTTTTTAGTTTAACACCGATCGACCGCGCAGGTGTGCCTAATGAACGCATGTGTGCCCAATTAAAATGGGCGAGAGCTGTGACGCCCTGCTCGCTCGCTTTTTATACAGCGTAGGGTGCCTTAATTAGATCTTAAGTGAATCGGAAAAAACGACGAAGCTGTACCAGAGCGTACAACAGATGCCCAAAGAGGGGCAGCACTATTCATTGTTTGAAGCTTGAGAGAGAGATATGAGATTCGCTACATCAATCCGAAGAAATACGTTCAAAAGCGTCGTGATCATAAGTGCCGCAGCGCTCGTACATGGGCAAGTGGTTGAAGAGGCGGTGGCGGAGAAGAAAAAAGGGGGTCTGGGTCGCACTGGGATAAGTACATCATCCGACCGGAGTTCAACAGATCCGGGCCAGCAAGGCAAACCTGACTCAGATCCGGCCCTAGTAAGCACACATATGAGCGCCCTTTTCGGGTCAAGCGCCCAACAGATTGCTGATCTTTCGCAAGAATACGAACAACAGCAGAAGATATTAACCGATCTTCTTGATGCGGTTAAAACGCGACAGGATCATGCGTTGTTAAGCGGAAAAATAGCAGCGTCTGGCCTGAACCCCAAACTCCTCAAGGCCATAGACTCTTTTTTAAATGATATATATGCGTACGATGGTGAGGTAAGTGATGAAGAAGAGAATGTTGAGTTCCCGGTGTTAGTTGATGGCGCTCTCACAGCTCTTGAT
>JBIKKR010000208.1:0-3996 GCA_044360225.1 Bdellovibrionota bacterium
AGAGGCTGGACTAACACGGGTCTTCTCGGAGTTAGAGGTGCCACTTATTCCGGTCCTTGCGAGAATGGAGCGGGTTGGCGTGAAGGTTGATGTTGAAAAACTCAGAACGATGTCGGCGGAGTTCGCTGCTCAGTTAATTACTCTTGAGGGCCAGATCTATCAAAACGCAGGCATGGAGTTTAATATCAACTCACCTAAACAACTTGCAGATCTCTTCTTTAACAAACTAGGCATCTCCACTAAGGGAGTAAAAAAGACAAAAACCGGATTCTCAACGGACTCATCAGTTCTCGAGAAGCTTGCGGAAACACATACTCTACCTGCACTTATTTTGGAGTACCGCAGTCTTCACAAACTGAAATCTACCTACACCGATGCACTTGCGGAATACATATCGCCCAAAACCGGCCGCGTGCACACGCGACTCAATCAAACTATTACCGGAACAGGGCGCCTTTCCAGCTCTGACCCAAACTTACAGAACATCCCAGTTCAAAGTGCTGAAGGACAACGGATTCGCTCAGCGTTTATTCCGGAGCAGGGCTCATTTTTCGTTGCAGCGGACTACTCTCAGATTGAACTGCGCTTACTGGCGCACTTAAGTGGTGACGAGAACCTTATTCGTGCATTCAGCGAGGGACAGGACATTCACTCCGCAACTGCAAGAGAGATTATGGGACTATCGCCCCATGAGGAAGTTTCGAGCGAGATCCGCAGAATCGGTAAGACGATTAACTTCGGTATCGTGTACGGCATGGGTGCTTTTCGACTCAGTCGTGAGCTAGGCATCCCTGTGTCACAGGCGAGTAACTACATCACCAGCTACTTCAACCGATATCCTAAGGTAAAAGAGTACTTTGCGACTCTCGAAGAGAACGCTCTTGCTCAAGGTGAGGTACAAACGATCTATGGGCGCAAACGGGTAATAAGCTCGATCGATACCAGTGGTCGTGATCAGGGATTTGCCATGCGTGCCGCCGTTAACGCCCCGCTTCAGGGTTCCGCCGCAGACATCATAAAGCTCGCGATGATCCGAGTAGATGACCTTCTCCGTAGCTCATATCCGGGAGCGCAGCTCGTATTGCAGATCCACGATGAGCTACTGATCGAGGCTCCGGATAACGGCGCAACACGCAACCAGGCTCTAATCGATCGGGTCGTGTCGAGCATGGAATCGGTGATTCAACTCAAGGTGCCGCTTAAGGTCGACGCTGGCAGTGGTCATGACTGGCAGGAGGCACAGTCGTAGAAGGTCCGCCGCTTCGGTGAAGCGTGCACAGGGCATCGCGATTCTCCCGCTATCTAAACCCAGCCTCATTCATATTTGAAAAAATGAATGCGGCTGGGTTTATCTGAGAAGCGCGCATAGCGCTCAAGCCGTAGCTCTTTCTCCAGTAATTTGCCTTCTTGGTTGGTTAAAAATCGACCCACACATCAATAGTCTTACTTTTTTCAACACCTAGATAGCGCCTTTCTGCGGCCCGAGCGTTTTTTGTCTTTTCCGGCGCAACTTGGCTCCGCCAAGATTGCGCTCGCCCTGCTATTGCGAGTGATTTCTTTCAAAAATCACTCGCGCAGGGTTTACTCAAAGTTGCTGGAAGTCTCGATCAGGATACACATGCGCGGGTTAGCGCTGCAAACTCAATACAGACAGCTATTTCTGCGCATTTGTAGCCCTTTAAACTGGACGAGAATTGCGACGCCCTAGCGTGTCACCCTTTCTGCTTGCAGTCAGAATCTCACGACACTCCTCGGTCTCCACCTGCGAGAAGTCGCGATACCACTGACCTACGCTGCCAAACTCGCCCGCTGGAACGGGATGAAGGCACACCACCTCAACATCCTCCTCCTGCACAAGCTCTTGACACGTATCAGTCGGACCAACCGGAAGCGCGACTATGACTCTCCTCGGCGCACGACTGCGCACCGCTCTGATTGCAGCTCGCATCGTTGCGCCCGTGGCCACACCATCATCAACGATAATCACATCGCACCCAGCCAGCTCTAGCACCGGTGTCTCAGCCGTGCGTATTGATCGCTCGCGCTTCTCGACCTCAGCTTCCTCGGAACGCACCGTAACAGCCAGCTCCTCCGGTGTGAACCCCAGTGCCCGCAAAACTCGATGATTCCACACTCGAATACCACCAGATGCCACTGCTCCGCAGGCAAGTTCCTCGTGTCCTGGAGCACCGACCTTACGCGCGGTCATAATATCAAGCTCGGCATTAAGCGCCTTTGCCACACAGGCCGCAACGGGAACTCCGCCACGCGGCAGCCCTAAGACAACAACAGGCGGAATGACACCGTGGGCTCGCAATCTCTCTGCAAGAGATTGTCCAGCCTGAATACGGTCTGAAAATGGCAAAGTCACCGTCATCTGAGATCCTACACGTAATCAGCAGGGACAATGGCGCAGAAGCTACTCTGCTACCATGATCGTGGTTCGATTTGCTTATGCTTTTAGTTTTGCTAGATTGAATCCGGCCGCAGCCGAAATGCATTGCATAACGCGGCTTAGGGTTGCTGATGATGGGCTGTAGAAACAGAATCACGTGCTTGCTACTGTCTCTTTGTGCCCTGAGCACAAGTTCGGCTACGCAAGCAGCTTCAGAGAATGACGCGAATCATACTACCGTTGGCGTGTCACTCGTACTTTCCGGTCCGGCACAATACTGGGGAGCTCCAATACGAAATGGTCTGGAGTTAGGCGCCCGTCAGTCTTTGAGCGGCATACAGCTGCAATTTCAGGATGATGTGTGCGAAGCCAGAAGATCGTTAGCCAACTTCAAAAAGTTTCTGACAGTTGATGGCATCTCCACTATTGTCTTAGGCTGCATGGAGAGTATAGAGGCAACCATGCCATTGGCCGAAGCCAACGGCGCTACTGTGTTAGCAGTGGGAGGAATGACTAGGGAGTATCTACAGAGATTTCCCAACCTCATAAGTCTCTATACATTGGTCGACACGGAGGCATACTATCTGATCCCCTACCTGAAGCAACGCGTTAAGGCCCGCAGTATTGCTATCATCAATCACTCACAAACATACGGAGAGCACTTCGGCGCCGGCCTTGAGAGATTGGCTGCTGAGGCAGGAATTCCAGTCACACATCGAGAGAGCGTCGATTGGTCTGCGAGCGACTTCCGCTCGGTCATTGTACGGGTTATGCGAGCAAAACCTGACGCGGTCATCACTCTTGCCAGCACCGACAAGGAAGGGCTACTTATCCGGCAGCTGCGAGAACTCGGATACAAGGGCCTCATATTCGGAACTTTTGCCTTTGAAACGGAAGAGGTGAAAACATCAGGCGGTGCTGCTCTAGAAGGAGTTCTGTACACATATCCCGCCTTAGCCAGCGAGGGTCCGGATTATCAGGACTTTCGAAAACTATACGTAGAGCGTTTTGCTAGTAATCCCCAAACGACAGCAGCTATTGCGTATGATGGAATCCGACTGCTGGATCGTGCTCTTGCTCAATGTGGAGATAAACCTGATCGTTTGTGTATCCCCAAATATTTCGCTGGGCTTGGCACATTCACCGGCGCGGGGGGCAAAGTCATTTTCGGAAACGACCGAAGCGCAATTCGACCATTCGGACTCAAACAGGTCAAAGATGGAAGCTTTGTTTGGATCGAAAATGAACTGCCCCGATGGGAAGGCACAAGCCGTCACTAGGGATAGGGGCCCAAGCCTCAATTGAGGTATTTCTGGCTAACGTCTCGCATAAAAAAGATACTCGTCAAAAAATACGGATCATCTTCGCTGCAAGCAGGCGAACCTGCTGAGAACCCATCAACTTCAACGGGACCAGGCAATTAACCTCCATGACTACCGCCGCGACCTAAATATCCTACCAACGTTGATATACAGCGATGTTTCGTTATCGTTGTTCATGCCAGCCGCCAGATAAATCGGAAGAATAGGAGTATCCGCGCCTAGAAATATTGAGCCAGCAACGATTCCGGTATTATCGTCAACCGCAGCCAGGTCGCTCCG
>JBIKKR010000101.1:0-10747 GCA_044360225.1 Bdellovibrionota bacterium
TCAAACGTACCTCCTCCGAAAAGATTGAGCTTGGCCATTGCACCACCTAATGACTGTAACTCACGGTACAATCCGATCCTTCCAATCACGAAGTCAGAAGCCGTTAAACCACCGGGACGATAACCTGAGAGGTCAAACATGCCGCCAAGTACAAACACTCGCTCCGCTGGGATCCTATCGAGCGAGACGCCATAGTCAGTGCCAAGCAAAAATGTGTTTACGCCGAAGGTGAGGGACTTCGACACGCTACCCGACATCTGCGTAAAGTTATCGGAAGAGCCGAGTTGATCTGTGTTGTAGGCAACATCGTACATGAACAACTCGCCCTTCTTGGGAAAATCAGGCGTATCTCGTGAATCGAACGACACAGCTCCGAAGTAGCTGCCGATCTGATAGCTACCCTCAGGCAGCGATGGGTCACCAATACTCCTGTTGAAATCGCCGTTTCCGCGACGCACACCAGCCTGCAACTCTCCGCTCTTTCCAATCTTACTACCAAAACCGAGACCGCCCACTATCCGGCTTCTCTCGTATTCGGCGATGTCCTGCCCGTCAATCCTCACCGGCAACTGGTACCGATCGAGAGTCAGGATAGGATTGATAAAGAAAGGACTGTTCTCAGCAAACGGTTGGTAGTAATCAAGCTCAAACATCGGTCGCCAACCGATATCGAGGCGAGTATCAAGAAATGCACCAGCCGCATTGAGCTCATTAAAGCGTGCAGCTAAAGCCATCTGGTAAGCATCATCACCCTTAAAGTCATCTTGCAGCGAGAACCCGACCTGCAGATACTGATCGTACCATTTAGGTTTTCGCGCAGTTACCGCAAGCACATCGCGGCCCTCCGCGTCCTTTTCAACTTTGTACGTAAGCGCTGCCAGATCACCGAATTTATACTCATCGGCAACGATTCGCTCGACCTGTGCCGTATCGAGCGACTTTCCTACCTGGGTGCTGAAAGCCTGCTGTATCTTCTCATTTCGTCCAGGGATATCACTATCAAGACGAACGGCCGCGATTATCGGCGCCTCCTGCTGCTGCTTCAGAAGCGCTTGCTTATACTGCTGATACTCCGCCTCTGACACCGCGAACTTCTTGAGAGCTGCTATGTTTTTTCGAGCAACCTCCTCCCCGCGCGCGAAGATCTCACTCGCCTTTTGAAAATCAGTAGCACTGAAGCCTTTAAGATTTGGCTCCAGCAAGAGATCGCCGCGGCGCATATTTTTGCGCTGGAGGTCGGAGTTTTGCTGCAAGAGAATGGAGATAATCTGCCCAGAGATACCTAGCAGACCACCGAGCTCATCCTTTTTTTTGAGATCCGCAAGCAGGTCAACCACGATTAACCGCTCAGCCCCCATCTCAAGCGCAACGTCGACTGGGAGGTTGTTCGCAATTCCACCATCAACAAGAGCCTTCCCATCGAGCTCAACAGGGGTAAAAAATCCCGGCACCGCCATACTGGCCCGTGCCGCAACCGCGAGCTGTCCAGAGCTCAGCGGCACCGCTTTGCCGGTCTCTATATCAGCCGCCAGCGCGCGAAACGGGATCGGCAAACTGTCGAAGTGGATATCCCCTGGGGTGCGGTAGTACAGCCGTTGTAAGAGCGGCAACACATTCTGACCCGATACAACACCGGTAAACTTAACTAAACCAGTCTCCTTGAGACCTATCTTTGCATCGCCCGTGAACTGCCCGGCGCGACCGTATTTATCGCGATACTCCACATCCTCTCTAGCCAAGGTCTCGTTGAAGAGGGAATCCCAATCGGTTTCTGAGAGGATCTTCTCCATCTCCTCCACAGTTGCGCCCGAGGCATAGGCCGCACCTACGATTGACCCCATTGATGTTCCGGTGATGATGTCTACTGGGATTCGGTGCTCTTCAAGAACCTTGAGAACGCCTACGTGAGCCATGCCCAGAGCGCCGCCTCCCGCCAAAACGAGACCAATTTTCGGACGGCGCGCCCCTGGTGGCTGCGCATTCAAGGTATCTGCCACACCGACACACAGCGAGAGTGCAGCAGCCCAGAGCAAACAACTAAATCGAACGTACGACATGATGCATTCTCCAACGAGCAACCGACTGAGGGTGTGCCAGCTGGCGACGCCACCCTTAGAACTTGAAAGCTACCCCAACCAGCGGGCCCTGCGTAATCGTGTCGTACTCAAAAAACGAACTAGTTCCGCGAGCCCCGGTCTGGTAATCTACTCCTAGCGCTTTATACAGCAGCGCGATAGTCGTTGAATCGCTAACATCCCAGAGAACACCACCCATCGCGCACCATGAGAAATCTGACCCTGCTCCAAAGCCGCCCACATCGCCTTGAAGCAACAATCTCCAAGCATCGCCAAGACGCGGCATCCAGCGTGCGCCGAGGACCGGATCTACCCAATCTTTATCTCTGCTGAAACTTCGACTGCCGACAGGGGTTGTTGCGTCGACGTCTATATTGATATCCCACCACCGTAGACCACCGTAGAGGTCTACCGTTCCACCTTGATATGTGAACCGCCGACTTCCGAAGGCCTCCAAAATCCCCTGAAACACATTTGATTCAACGTTTACATATCCCAACGGTCCAGACGCATCGTTACTCAAGTCCATAAACGCGTAGTTAACGACGAAGCCGTAACCACTTGAGTGATGCCCCTCAACCTGAAGCATGGCTCCAAGATCGAGGCTCTTGAGGATATCAGAGGTAGAGACATCTACATCTGCACCATCGATCCGTCCCAGGGAAGCATCTCCAGTTATACTTGGAGCGAGAACATAGGGCGCCACCACAAACTCCCAGTCGTCTGCGCGAGCATACGAGCTACCGGCCATAAGCACGGCAAGGCCCAGTACAAGCGAGCTTACTAGCCTCATATCTCCTCCGAACAGAATCTTCCCTTATCAGTTATGTTCCCTCTCTTGGTTCCAGCTCGACCAGGTTAGGGTTTCTTATTAAGATCTTCCGAAACCCAATACTTTGTACCAGCGATACTGACGCTCAGCAGGGCTCCCGAATCCGCCAGATTGAAAAATGCCATTCCACCGTTGAACTTCACCTCTGCATCCACTGCTGCTTTGCCGAGGGAAGCATCCGCTGCTGTTGTGGCTTCCCAGCCAGAATCAACGAACGTCCTAAAAGCTCGCTCCGTCTCAAAGAAGAAAACTGAGTGGTAAAATTGAACACCTGCACCTAAGTTGGCTCCAACAGAACCCATCCTCATGTACGTTCTCTGGCCCGAATCCTTTTGAACTGCCACTCCGGATCCCGACCCCGTCGCTAGAAAGAACGCTGTCTTGTGGTTATCGAAAACCGCATACCCGTACGATCTGTCAAAGAGCGCTTTAGACTGCGGGATGGTCACAAAAAGACGCCTCAGCGTCGTATCCGCAGTCAGATCAAGTTCGTGCCTTACCTCGCTGTATTTCACATCTCCAGTGATTCGGTCGCTGACATCGCCAACTTTCTTGCCGACCGCCTTCGCAGTATCTGCAACGGTATCTCCCACGAAACCAGCAGCCCCACTCACAGCGTCTTTAATTGGCCCGGCCGAAACTGGCGTTACCGCCACTGCCACAGCCACAACACACGCCCCTATAGCACACAGTGAATACTCTATGTTGGTTCTCATATACGTCCTTTCTTGCGATACACGCGAATCACGCTCTGCTGCCGCGCGCTTATTCTTATCTTATTTGGTCGTAGCCTCAGAAGCTGCTGATACTCTCAGAGCTTCCATAACCTTATTCAGATTAAAGCTACCTGGCTTCTGCCTCGGCGGAAACTCTTTGAAGCTTTGAAGCCACTGACCCACGTATGACGCAGCTGGTGCTATCACAAACATGTGCTCAAGGAACCAGCGCTGATAATCCATACCGATCTCATGAGCGAGCTCAAAAGGATCCATCCTCAGATTTGTAATCATTGGAGCACGAAGCTGTTCAAACGGCTCAAGCCAGACGTGCATGCCGTGCGCATTCTGGCGCAGGAAGGTAATCTTCCAGTTCTCGTACCGTAATGCCGCCGCATCGCCATCATCTGTGAAGTAGATAAAATCCTTCCGCGGCCACGGCTCAGTCCCCTGCAGCGCTGGGAGCAGATTATACCCATCGAGATGCACCTTATACGACCGATCGCCGCTTTTACGTCCCTTCACGAGATCCTGTTTAACAGTCGTATCACCAGCAGCCGCCAGCAACGTTGGCATCATATCCTCGTGAGCGCCGATATCATTCACCACTGTGCCAGGTTTGATAACTCCAGGCCACTTAATGGCGCACGGGACTCGGTAACCACCCTCCCACTGAGTATTTTTCTCTCCGCGGAACATGGTGGTACCGCCATCTGGCCAGGTAAAGGCCTCTGCACCGTTGTCGGTAGAGTACATGACGATCGTGTTATCCTCGATCCCCAACTCCTTCAGCTTAGCCAGCAGCTCTCCAACCTGTCTGTCATGCTCAACCATTCCGTCAGCATAAATACCAAGCCCCGTCTTTCCGGCTACTCCATCCTTGAGGTGGGTAAAGATGTGCATCTTGGTTGAGTTCCACCAAACGAAGAAAGGCTTATCATCCTTGACGGCTTTCGTCATGAAATCAACGGTCTTAGCGCTAACCTCTTCATCAATAGTCTCCATGCGCTTTCTTGTCAGCGGGCCCGTATCCTCGATACGACCATCGGCAAAGCTGTGCATTACACCGCGAGGTCCAAAGCGCTTTTTAAAATCTGCACTTTTAGGATAATCCGGATGCTCCGGCTCCTCTTCAGCGTTCAGGTGGTAGAGGTTACCAAAAAACTCATCGAAGCCGTGCTCAGTTGGCAGCATCTCATCACGATCTCCCAGGTGGTTTTTTCCAAACTGCCCCGTAACATAACCCTGGGCTTTAAGCAGTGTTGCGATCGTCGGATCCTCTTTCTGCATTCCCTCAGGAGCACCAGGCAAACCAACCTTGGTGAGCCCCGTTCGAATAGGAGACTGTCCTGTGATAAAGGCAGCACGCCCCGCGGTACAGCTTTGCTGGCCGTACCAATCGGTAAACAGTGCGCCCTCTTTAGCGATTCTGTCGATGTTTGGGGTCTTATACCCCATCATACCCATGTTATAGGCGCCAACATTAAAAACGCCTATATCATCGCCCCAAATGACGAGGATATTAGGCTTCTTGGCTTTCGCCTGGGCCAGAGCACTCTCTGGAGTTAAATATGAAAACACCGACGCAACAACACACCCGACAACACAAATGCGCTTGAGCAGCATATGGTCTACCTCCTTGCCTTAAAAACCGAGACAGCATGTCACCACAGCTCTCATGTAAAGGCAAGAGCTTAATGCTCATACAAACTAGGTGAAGAAATTTCGAGACGCCACAAACTACGTTGTGGTTGGCGACCTTACTCCCCCGACTTTGCGCACCGGAATCCGATGTGTGACATCCCCGTATCGGGTGGCGTTCCTCTTCGCGCCGATGGTCGGTAGCTCTCACAGTAGCTACTATGGCAAATAAACGAGCCCCCCTTGGTTACTCGTTGCTCTTGCCGCGGATTGTGTGGATTCCAACTACTATCTGGGCCTCCGGGGTTATGGCACGAGGGCTCACTCGATCTCTGCACATAGGCATCCGGCCTGTACCAGTCGTTACACCACTGCCAGACATTGCCCACCATATCGTATAGCCCATATCCGTTTGCCGGAAACGATCGTACCGGCGCAGTACCGACGAACCCGTCTGCACCAGTATTACGATACGGAAAGTCCCCCTGCCAGGTATTGGCCATAAACTTTCCACCTACCGTGTCAGTATCTCCCCAAGGGAATTTCCTCTGCTCAAGCCCACCTCGCGCAGCAAACTCCCACTCAGCCTCTGTCGGCAAGCGCTTTCCAGCCCACTTTGCGTACGCAGTTGCATCGAACCACGAGACCTGAACAACAGGGTGATTCATCCGATCGGCGATTGAACTGCCTGGCCCCTCCGGGTGTCGCCAATTTGCTCCCGGCACCCAACGCCAAAAGTTGCGCATATCGCTCCGATCGACGGGCCCAGCACTCGGAGTGAACACCATCGAGCCTGCCTCAAGCTGGAGATCCGCCGGCTTCGAGGTGCCGCTGGGCAACTGTTTACGTATCTCCTCCCACGACGGAACCTTCTCAGCAGTTGTCACGTACCGCGTAGCCTTCACAAATCGCTCGAAGTCAGCATTGGTGACGGTATTCTGATCGATCCAGAAACCATCAATACGAACTGTATGAGGGGGGCCTTCATTCAGCCGACTGCTGTCGTCCTTGCTGCCCATGGTGAAGGTCCCACCGGGGATCCATACCATGCCTGGCGGGGCAGTTCGCTTGCTCTGTTTGACCTCAGCAAACGCTTGAATCGAACATCCACAGAGAATGATTGCGAGTGAAACTACCGAGGAGACTGACAACTTGTTCATAATTTACTACAGACTACCAAGTGAGTCAGCTTACGATGCCAACTACCTTGGAACACTCCTAGCACAAGGGCCGATCCTTCAACAACCTCTTCACGCCCACACGCGTTCACATCGCGCCACTAGCGCGGAGAAATCAACAGAAGCAACGCGTACGCAGCCCACTCACATCCCTATCGCTCCCTACGGCGCAGTCCTCACGCCACGGCCGCCGTAATCTGATGCACGTGTAGTATCGGTTGATGCGGCAGAAGAACGGTCCGAAACTCTGGCTGCTGTTGATGCTGCGTTCCAACTACCACCCCTAAATCCTGCTCCAGAAGCAGTGCTGGAAGATGGCCAGTTGCTTTCGTTCGCTCGGCCGTTTGAATCAAGCGCGCCATCTCCATGCACTCCCGTAAACGCTCGACCGTCTGAGTTTGCAACCGTTACCACTCGCTCCCAGAGGTTCCCACTCAGCTCTAAAACTCCGTGGTAGCTACCGCCAGCATTCACGCGAGATGCGATACCATAGTTGCGTGTAGCAAACGACCCTATCCGGAGCGGCCCAGAAACTCCCCCACTCCAGTTAACATTCGCACCCTCATTGCTCGGAACCTCACTACCCCGCCCAGGATTGCTCACTCCACTTGCGTTGGTACCATTCGCTGTTCCCCACGCATACTCGCCATTCACTGGGGCCGCCGCTCCGCGGGCAGCTTTTTCAAACTCAAGCTCACTCATCGGCCGGAGCCCGGCCCAGTCAAGGTACGCCGTCAGATCCTCCCAACTGAGGTAGTTCACGGGATCCGTGCAGTATGTGGCTCCATTCGGTGAATCCTGATCTGGTAATGTCATTTGATTCGCCGTGTTCCCAGAGTCCCAACTCAGGTTGTTACGGCTCACAAGCGAGTCTGAGTTCTTGCCAGTACTGCTGGTAATGTCACGGTTAGTGCGAACACTGCCCGTAGTCGGCAGGGAGTTAAAGAAATCCCTCCACTGCTCTTGCGTCAGCTCGTACCGCATGACGTAGAAATCATTGTAACCCTTTGGAAACGCCGCCGGAACCGTGTACCCCGTTGCCCCCTCGTACACGGTAACTTCGTTTTCGCTTGAAATCTCCACCGGATTATTAGACGACTGTTGTTTGAACGAACTCGTTGACGAGTTCGTGTCTCCTACTGAAAAGCCGCCACTGGGAACGTACACCATGTGGATCGCGTGAATCTGCAGGTCGATTGAGTCCCCCTGCTGTACTCCGTCCTGGGTGTAGGGCCACAAGAGTTTTACTCCGTTAAAGGTGTTTGTGCCAAAGCCGTCGCTGCTCTTGTAGATAAACGCCCCTACTCCACGATTTGTTGAGAGGTTGTAGGTGCTACCGGGGTCTCGTAATCCTACAGATATCGTAGAGCCAGAAGGTGCAGTGTGTCCTGTGTTGGTGAAGGTCATGTGCTGCCACGTGCCCCCGTTCTTGCGGAACTTCGCAAACACCCACATCGCATCCCAGTCTCCTTCAGCTGCGCTTCGTCTCCACGAGTATCTCCACGAGATATCAAACTTAACCGCCATCGTACCTGCGTTCGTATCAAGGTCAGTCAGTGGCGTTGTCGGATCGGCGCTAACCACCACACCCTGCGGTCCTGCCCGTGTCGGCGTTGCGGTTGGAGTGGTTGTGGGAGTTATTGTTGGGGTGGTTGAGGGGGTCGAGGTTGGGGTTACTGTTGGGGTGTCGGTTGGTGTACTCGTAGGGGTATTGGTGGGGGTGAACGTCGGGGTATTAGTTGGGGTATCTGTTGGAGTGTTAGTTGGAGTATCTGTGGGCGTATTTGTAGGTGTGTTGGTTGGAGTATAAGTCGGCGTTGGCCCACTAAGCGAGCCTAGCACCTCACCACCTGAGCCACTTGAATCGTTCCATGCAGCTAGGATCTGACTACCAGAGTCGGTTGTTTGATATGATGAGATGTTTTTAGGCGAGTTCAAACAAGTTACGGTACTTACGCTCCCCCAAGATGTGTACGGGCTGCTCGCTTCGCGGTACTGAACGATGCTGTTATCGATAAACCAGGCTACTAAGTTGTTCGAGGCCGGATAGAAGCCTCCGGTGACAGATGAGACGTTGCCGGTGTGGACGGTGGTTGCAGCGCTCCACGAGAGCGGTGAACCAGAGAGGGATTTAGTTATAACATCGTTGTTGGAATCTATATAGAATAAATGGCTAGTGCCGTTGTAGCCGGCGACTAAAGATGCCGTGGAGTCGGAGAGCTGAGCAGCTGCGGCGGCTGTAGTAGTAAATTTGGTAAGTCCCGCATCGCCCCCGGCGTAGATATCGGAACCCGAGACAACGAGTGAGTCGATGTTGTTTAAAGCGCCTGGCCCAATACTACTCCAGGATGTTCCGTTCCATTTTGCTACATAGTTTGCTGTTGTGCCGCTGGCCTCAGTGAACAAACCTCCTGCATAAACACTTCCATCGCTATCAGTTGCGAGGGTATAAACAGAATTATTTGTGCCTCCACTTAGCGCACTCCAAGAGCTTCCATCCCATTTTGCTATGTAGTTTACACTTGTTCCTCCTGCATTTAAGAAGGCTCCTCCTAAATACAAGTTCCCACTACTATCCGAGTTTAGGGCGAAAGCCGTGTTGTTAACCCCTCCACCTAATCTACTCCAAGAGGTGCCATTCCATTTGGCAACCCTGTTTACCGTTTGCCCGCTGGCTGAAGAGAAGTTTCCACCCGCATAAATATTTCCGCCGCTGTCTGTGCTTAGAGCAGATACGTAAGCGCTTACTCCACCCCCCAAAGCCGTCCAAGATGTACCATTCCATTTAGCCACTCTGTTAACCAGTAAGCCACTTGCTGTAGTGAAATATCCGCCTGCATATAGATTTCCACTACTATCCGTGGTGACTGTAGTCGCCCTATCATTTAATCCTCCCCCCAAGGCACTCCACGAGGTGCCATTCCATTTGGCTATTCTGTTTACTGTTACGCCACTTGCTGTTGTGAAATATCCCCCTGCATACAGATTTCCGCTACTATCCATCGTTACAGTAGAAACCGTGTTATTGAAACCTCCCCCCAAAGCACTCCACGAGCTGCCGTTCCATTTGGCAACTCTGTTTACTGTTGTACCCCCAGCTGTTGTAAAGCTTCCTCCTACAAAAAGATTTCCGCTACTATCTTTGACCGTTGCTAATATAGAACCATTTAGTCCCCCTGGTTGGCTTGTAAGTCCATTCCAAGATGTACCGTTCCACTGGGCTATGCGAGCGCTAGATGTGCCGCTTGCTGCACCAAATGAACCCCCTGCATAAAGTTTGCCGTTGCTATCCATCGCTACAGCGAAAACTGAGCCATCCACACCCCCAGCCAGAGCACTCCAAGAGCTACCATTCCATTTGGCGATGTAATTGGCAATTGAGCCGTCAGCTCGATAAAAAGCTCCTCCCGCAAAAAGGTTACCACTACTATCCGCGGTTAGGGCGAATATATAGCTGTCTACTCCACTATTCAGACTGCTCCAAGAGCTTCCATTCCACTTGGCAACACGCCACACTACTGAGGTATCCGCCGTGATGAAATACCCTCCGGCATACAAGCTTCCATTGCTATCTGTTGTGAGTGCTGTGACTGTGCTAACACCACCAGAGCTATCCACTCCTCCTGATAGAGCGCTCCAGGCGCTGCCGTTCCATTTGGCCACTCTATTTACGGTTGTGCCACTCGCTGTAGCGAAATCTCCTCCTGCATAAATATTTCCGCTACTATCCGAAGTTATGGCCTTGACAGAACTGCTGCCGACGCCGCCTCCGAGAGAGCTCCAAGAGCTCCCATTCCACTTTGCAATGTAGTTTGCCGCTGTGCCACCTGCCGTTGTAAAATCTCCGCCGGCATAAATGTTTCCGCTGTTGTCAGTAGCAAGGGCGTAGAGGTTGCTGTTGACGCCTCCTCCCAGAGCACTCCAAGAGCTGCCATTCCACTTGGCGATATAATTCACCGGAGTGCCACCTGCTGTGGTTAGGGAACCGCCTGCATATAAGTTGCCGTTGCTGTCTGTGGTGAGGGAGTTAACAGAGCCATTAACGCCTCCTTGAATAGCGCTCCAAGAGCTACCGTTCCATTTGGCGATACGGTTTACCATGACGCCATCGATGCTGATAAAGCTGCCACCCACATAGATATCGCTTCCACTCGCAGTAATAGCGTTTACTTTGCCGTCAATCCCCCCATATCCAAACAGCACCCGTGTCCAATCACCACCACCTAAAACCTCACTCCAGGAGGTGCCATTATACGAGTAAGCAATGACATTAGTGCTACTCTCACCAGATATGGCTAGCACCAT
>JBIKKR010000201.1:0-4162 GCA_044360225.1 Bdellovibrionota bacterium
CCAATTTCGCTACTCAGAAATACTCTGAACGGGATTCGACTGCCGTTTTTAGGTTAAATGCTGTAAATTGAGTCGTTTACCGTGGCTTTATAGCTCTGTTTGCAAAGCGAGGGCGTGGTGGCCGAAACATCAGCCCAAGACTCAGGCCAAATGACGGGGTAGTAGTGAGCCGCAGCTCATTCTCGAGGAGACGCGAAAAAGTAGCCCCGTAGCAGAGCCGAGCCGCTACCCACAGCCAAGCTTGCTATATTGCTTATTTAAGCCGATTTCCGCATACTATCTGCGGATATGAAATATAATAGAATTATCAATATATTAGAACCTCTTAAGGAGCGCTCTTTATTCCTTTTGGGGCCGCGCCAGACTGGAAAGACGACCTTGCTGCAGCGGCTCTTTCCGCAGGCAACGGTATACGACCTTTTACAGGCTGGTCAGTTTCAGGAACTCAGCGCTGATCCTACCTTAATCAGACAACGCCTGAAGAGCTCGGACAGTCTCGTGGTAATTGATGAGGTACAGAAGCTCCCCATTTTGTTAGATGAGGTGCACTCATTGATTCAGCGCAACTCAGCTCTACGCTTTGTACTGACCGGTAGCAGCGCTCGCAAGTTACGACGCGGCTGAGTAAACCTGCTTGCCGGAAGGGCTCGGATTCGATATCTCCACCCGCTCGTATCACCTGAGCTAAACTTTGATAGGCTCCTTGAACGTCTTGAGCGAGGAGGGCTTCCCTTTATCATCGACTCATCATCCCCAAGAGAGGATCTGAAAACATATTGCGGAACCTATCTACAGGAAGAGATTCGAGCTGAGTCTCTCGTTCGCTCGATAGAAAATTTCTCGCGCTTTTTACTCGTTGCTGGCCTTACCAACGGCGCCCAACTTAATTACGAGAATGTAGCGCGCGATGCCGGCTTGGCGGCTCGAACCGTCAGGGAGTATTACCAGATACTGTGCGACACTCTCTTAGGTCATCTGGTGGAGCCATTTGGTGCAACTGTTAGGCGTAAGGCAGTAGGAATTCCGAAATTCTATCTCTTCGATCTGGGAGTCGCGAACTTCCTTACAAAGACGGGAGCAATCCAAAAAGGCTCAAAAAGTTACGGTGACGCGATCGAGCACCTCGTATTTTTGGAGCTGAAGGCATTTCTAGACTACAATGCAAGAGATCTCCCCCTCTCGTACTGGCGAAGCACTACTAAGTTCGAGGTTGATTTTACTGTCGGTGATGACGTTGCAATTGAGGTCAAAGCGAAGCCCAGAGTGACTGATTCGGACCTAAAAGGGTTACGAGCCCTCAAGGAGGAGAACATATTTAGACGCCTAATCTGTGTCTCAGATGAGAGCAGCTCTCGAACTACTGACGACGCCATAGAGATCATCCCACTACAGATATTTCTACGTGAGCTATGGAGTGGCGAGATCGTCCGAACTGATTAACAGGCACAAAAGCTCTCTTCTCAGAGCTACGACGATTAGCACCTCTCCTCTCAAAATCACTGCGGCTTTTGAATTTTCGGTGCTCACCCTGACGGTGCCAGGGTTCAAGCCTCCGAAAGATTCAAAATCCTTTGTGCTTTTGAGTACCTGCGCCATTTTCATCCTCCTTAACTGCCGAATCTAGGTTGAATAGTGTGGATGTAGCGCAGTGAGGCATAGCGCGTGATCTGCAGATTTGCCTGTGGGTATCTGCTCCATTCGCCCATCTGGTGATAAATATCGGTATGGTGATAGGGTTAATGCCGGTGGTTGGGGCTCCGCTTCGGTTGCTAAGCTATGGCGGTTCGTCGTTACTATCACTGCTATTTGGTCTTGGAATTGTCCAGGAAGTTAGTATGAGGGGCAATGTTTTCTCGTCACAGTAAACGCCGCAGTAATCACACGAGTAAAGGGCGATCGGATACGCAGCGTTCTCAAACTGCGTACGATCCTGGGTGCATTGCAGCGGCGAAGTTGCTGCTACCTATGCTTCCGCTCGCAGTGGGCATCAGCCTTATGCTTTCAGCGCGGTGTGTGAACAGCCAGGAGCTGGTGGCCGAGCCGCAGGTGACGAAGTCTCTGGAGGTAACGACTCCGCAGGCTGCCCTGCGAGATATTGGAGATGGAATCCTGTTCTCGGAATCACGGGTAGAGTTTCCGCCGCTTAGCAGAGATGCCATAGATCGTTTGTTCGATAGTTTGCGTGCTGGCGGCCAACTAGTGCTTCCTCCACTACGGCAATCGCAGCAGGTGCCTAACAATATCGCTGGAATATGGGCGGGAACGCGCACGGAGGTCGATAGCACTGTCGGTGTAATCACTCTGCGATTTCGTCCAAGTGATGAGGCTCGCCTTGCGCGGGCCGAGGCTGGCAATAATCTGCAGGCCTTGGCCGATAGCTTTGACGTTGAGCTCGAACTCAAGTCCAGAGCGTTTATCATCAGGCATCAATACGCCGAAAATAAATTGACCCGTCACGGGATGAAGGTAGATCTCGGCACCACGAAGGTAAATCCCGTGCTTACCGAATTTGTAAAGGGTTTTCGTGATGCGGGGATGTACTTTGCTTGGCCATCGATTGTGAATGACGCGGCACAACGAGCGTGGGGCCTACTGATATGCCCGCGCTCTCCCAAGCTGGTCCAACGCAAAAAGAGTGAGGACTCTCAATTAGAGTTGCAGCCGTCTCCGTATCAGTTGCGAGAGGTGTCTTTCACAATCTCTAGTGAAGTGCGAGCGCGAATACCGCCCACTGACCGCCCAGAGAGGATCTCTGCGTCGATAGTTGCCTCGGATAATCTTCCGCGTGCAGAGCAAAATACAGATGAGGTGAAGTCTTTGTCTCCGAGTGTCGTTGTGCCGTATCGACCGGCGACGCCTTTTGTTTTTTTTAAGCCATCACCTGTGACTGGGGGTATTCAGGAAGGGCTTCTTGCTCGGATCGAGACTGAAAATGTCGCTGGGTATATCAGGAGACAGTACCACAGCCACGTAGTATATGTGAGCAGTCTCCATGAGCCATCACCGGTGCGGATAATCATAGGAGACTATCGCGCGGCGCGCGATGAGGGCGAGTGCTACGTTGTTTCAGCGCAGCGGTCGGTGTGGAACGAGTATGAGCGAGTGGGGGGGCGATAGTGCACCTCGCGTCCTGAACCCCCCTGGATAGCTACTACACGATCGAATTTGTTAGGAGGGATAAGCTCCTCCACCTTTTGTGCCTGCGTTAGGGTCCAAAGCCTGTTCTTTAATCTGATCGATAACTGCGGGATTTCCGAAAATGTAGGGCAGCTCTGCCAAACCATTTGATTCCATCTTACGAGCGCGGTCGAGAAACTGCCTAACCTTCTCTGATCCTTTAGCCCAGCCTCAAGCCGCCAGTCTATAATCTGATGTTTGGGTAAAAATACTTCAACCTCATCCCCCTTTTCTTCGCGGATAGGGTACAAGCTACCGTCTTCAAATGGCTCCCTATTCCAATTGCAATCCTGTAACTTCAAGGAGTTACTGGCACTGACCGAGTATGGCGCAAGCCTGCTAGGCCGGCCAGTTGATTAGCAAGTTTTAGGCGCGCTATCATGAATAAGGTAGTAGTTTTAGTTGATGGGTTTGGAGGAGTGAGAGATGGCGATAAACCGCATAGATTGTCAAGGCCGACCCAAAGGAATCCTCGAGTGGGCTCAAGCTCTTTTGTGCACAGCCACCGTTGCGGGTGCTGGTTTTGGGGGCGGATGTTTGTATATGTCGCAACAATCCGGCCTAGATTTACTCACTTTGCCCGCGGTGCCAGCTGGAGAAGGGCAGCCGGGTAATGATAGAAAAGGCATAGAGGAGGTTCTCCTAACACAAGAGATTAATCAGCAGATGATGGAGCGTTTTGAGCGATCAACCAATGGGCGACTAGATCAGTTGGCGGAAGGTTTAGAAACGCTTCATCGGCAGTTAGTTGCTGGTTTTGGCTCGTCACCAGTTGATAATGCTTTCGAAGAATTGCCTCTTTTTAAGGGGAGGGGACCTGGTTCTAAGGAGAGGGGACCTGGAAAACCTGGGGATGAGGAAGAAGCACCTGACAAGCCCGAGATGCGGGGTCCCTCGCTCGGCCTTCCGACAGCAGGACAGGACCAAGATGTAGACGGCGTACAATCCAACAAAAGAAGACGATAATACCGCTCTTCCCTGCTCC
>JBIKKR010000005.1:0-46150 GCA_044360225.1 Bdellovibrionota bacterium
CCGCTCTGCTTAGCCACTGGAGTCCAGTGGGTGAGGCCGCAAACCCTACTTTTCGACCCTACTCTGGGCAATCTCGGCTGAAACATAATCACTTTAATCGACAGATCCTCAGACAGCTACCAGAGTTCAGCTACTTACAGAAAAGCGATTGATTTTCCTATTTTTAAAAGATTCAAAAAACTTATCGATCGGTGGGTCGAACTCGCCATAGAATTGGCTAAGCTCTCCGCAAAACGGGAGTAAAAATATCGGGAGAACTCCCGACTCTCAAGTGAGTAACTACTCAGCATAATCCATTTCTTTCACGTAAGCCCCTATTAAGGGGCGGATTTGCGGAGCAAATTGGGACAATGCGGTGGTGGAGAGCTTCTTTGCAACTTTAACGCGGGAGCTGATCGTTGGAGAAAAGATTCGCTCTCAATAAAAATGGGGGAATACCAACTTTCGAGAGCGTTCCGCACTACGTTTTTATAATGAAACGCAAAAGGAACAAGAAACCGGAGTCCATCTCGCAGATTATCCCTCCAACTCCGCATACAGCGGGGCATGGTCAGAAAGCCTCTCCCACGGATCTCCTACCAATGCGCGTCCACCTACCATAGAGAGACCTCTCGCATAGACTCGATCAAGCTTAAAGAGGGGATAGCGCATCGGGAACGTAGAAGCATACGTGCCAGTGAAGTCCCGAAATACCTCCTTGATACCAAGGTCTTTAACAAGGAGACCCGAAGCCTGCTGTTGCCAATCATTAAAATCACCCGCCAGAATAAGCGGATCGCTCAGACCAACACTACTCGTAACTCGCTCACAGATTCGCCTCAGCTGCTCCTGTCTCCCGCGCCGGAAGAGATTGAGGTGCACGCACACGCAGTGTACCGGGTCAGACATTCCCGGCACCTCTATCACTGCGTGCAGTAACGCGCGGCACTCGAGAGGATTGGTCGAGATATCAATATTTTCATAACTACGGATCGGAAAGCGGCTCAAGATCGCATTCCCTTGATGCCCGTGGTCAAAGACTGATGTGGTGCCGTAGCACACGTGTGGCCATCGGTCCTCTGCCAGGTAGTGGCTCTGCGGCAGATCGGGCCACAACTCCACACGCTTGGCATGTTTATCGTGTTGCCCAAGTACCTCTTGCAAGAAAACAATATCAGGAGAGATATCAGCGATTGCACTCCGAATTGTTGGCAGAGTAAACGAGAAATTCCCAAGGCCAAACCCCTTGTGAATGTTATATGATAAAACCTTCAGTCTCTGGCGTTCTGTCTTCATTACCAATGACACGAATCACAACACCCAACGCATCCACAGCAGCAGGCGCCCAAGGGCTCGCTCAATCCATGACCTCTCGTGCCACGTGTCGAGCGCAACCTCGCGCGAGCCACTACAATCACGCTCAAACTGCTGCTCAAGCGAGCAGCTCGCCTCTTCGGATGCTAGCACTACATCAGCCTCAAGATCATGGAACAGACTACGATGATTCAAATTACTCGAACCTACCAGCCCCCAGTCATCAATGAGCATAGTCTTTGCGTGCATCATACTCCCAGTATACTCGAAAATTCGAACGCCCGCTCGCAATAAACCGACATGAAACGCCGAAGTTACCCACGGAATGAAAAAAATATCAGAGACGGCGGGCACAACAATTCGCACATCCACCCCTCCCTCGGCCGCCGCTCGTAGAGCCCGAACTAAGCTTCCGTCGGGAACAAAATAAGCAGTCTCAATCCAGATGCGGCGCTGTGCGCCAACGAGTCGAACCAAGAGATCAAGGTAATTGTCCCTCCGCTGAGCCCGCCGCACGTTGAGCCTAACCAGACTCCCTAACGTTAGTCTTTGGCGGAGTCGGCGTGCAGCTGCGAGCGCTCCACGCCTCCGACTCCAGAGATCTTGAAAACTCGCCTCAAGCACAGCCACTTCGCAACCGACGACCTCGACGGCGCAATCACGCCACACGTTAGCACCTACGAGAGATGCGCAGTGGGATTCTATAACGTTCATGCTCCCGACAAACGCCCGGTGAGCGTCCACGATACACACCTTGCGGTGATTGCGATTGTTCATCCGCTGCAATGCCCGCGCAAATGAGAGTCGTCGCAGAGACTCCGGCCTCCTGAGACGCCACCGTGCCCACGGGAGCTCGTGAAACACCTTAAGCTCTATACTCAATCGACTGCAGCACTCCCTTACATAGTAGATCCATGAACTAGAGCCGATACCATCAACGATCAGACGCACCTTCACACCTCGCTGCACCGCCGCACCGAGTCGGCCCAGTAACCGCTGTCCCAAACGGTCAAAGGCGAAGATGTACATCTCTATATGAATGAATAGCTGTGCTTGCTCTATCGCCCGCTCAAGTGAGGCAAAAAACTCATCACCGGAATGATACACTGCGATCGATTCCCACCGCGCTCGCTGTAGCTGAACTTCGCTGGGACCTGATTGTGCTGTTGTATCTGGCGACACCTGACCTCTTTTACTCCATGCGTAAACTATTGACCGCAGGTATGCACTCCAGTTCGAGCACCGGCGCCGTACGCGAAAATTTAGTCTTTTCAATGCTATACACCATGGCAAGTAGCTTGCAATAGCTCTCCGTATGAAAACGAGATGCGAATCCCAGAGAGCTCTCACCCTTACAACTGAGAGCGCCTTGAGGTTCGTATTGAGCGCATGCCCATGCAATGAGGTAGCTATGTTACCAAAAAGCAGAAGCAGTATCTTGGTTACGAGAGACTATTGTTTAGATCTGGTGGCGGCAAACATCAGTCAGGTAGAATCCAGCCAAGGTGGCGCGAACATTAACCAAAGGAATGCTACACAGTACGAGGAACTCGCAATAACCCTCTCGTAGAGAGACACGAGCACAGCAACTGAGTAACATTTCAAACTTCAGTCAACTTCTTAAGGGGCAGTTGACGAAAGAACAAGGGAGAACGCGAAAATGGAACCAAACATCATCGAAAGATTGTTCGCATCATTCACCGAGCTTGAGGCCGCTATTTCAAAAGCCCGCGATACATTTAAAAGTCGTCCCACTGTTCCGGACTCTGTGTTACGGAGACTCGAGTCGTATGACACGATATTAGCGAAGCAGCGTGCGCTCGCCGTCTCTCTCTGCGAAGCCATCTCCCGTAAGAACTGGGACGAGGTAAATAGAAATGTTGGGTTAATCAACGGTCTGTCAGCAATGATCCGTGATGATGCGAAGGCCATCCTCGCAGCAGTTGCGACTACAGAGGATCATGAACAGATTAACTTAGACGAGAATGACAACTTCTGTTAATGCTCCCCTTCTCCCTTTCCCCACAGCCTAAGGTCAGGCTGTGGGGTCCTAAGCTCTCATTTCTACTATCTGTCCTCAGTCGAACGTACCCGCTCTTTCAAGTAGATAGCGGGAGAACAGCGATACCCTGGCACAAACATATTCCCCTTGCGAAACGACCTTATTTTATCTACGGTCAAGCGTGTCTATGCTTCGCTGGCTTTCCAGACTTTTCCCATCTCAAACATCAGAGCCGCACTCACAAAAAGCGGCAAGTGTTGATCCATCCCGACTTGAGCACCTATTGCGCACACCTGGGAGAGCTCATCACTCGGTATTGATCTCCTTCGCTCACTCCGTCCCCCTAGAGGAATTTGTCGCTGTTGTGCACTGTCATGCGCTCGTAGGCTCGGCAATTCGGGAAGGAGAGCTCAGCAAGGCAAAGAACCGCCCTCAGGATCTTCTGTCAAGCGCGACCTTTCAGTTCTCACCCGCCGAGGTGAGTGCTTTTCTTGAGGGCAGATCAATTGAGCAGACGATATTTCTGCTGCGAAAAGAGCCGCACATGGCCAATCCCAGTCCATCCAACCGTTTCACCATCGGGCGTGCAAAAAATAATGATATCCGTATCGTGGACTTCGCGATCTCTAGGCTGCATGCGATGATCGAGTACTCATCCGGCGGATATCTGCTGCGAGATTGCGACTCTCGAAACGGAACAAAGATTAATGGGCGGCGGATACACTCTGCTCCCGAACCACTGAGCGATCGAGATGTCGTGTCACTAGGACGATATGAATTCACGTTTCTCGAGCCGCAAAGCCTCTATGAGCGCCTTGTTCGTGTCGATTTGGCAAGCTAGAGACGCTACTTTTCCCAGTAACGATTCAGCGTCATCATTCGTTATCGTGATGCCTAGCTACCTTCTCAGTATCAAACGCTCGCCGCAGCTCAACGGTGAAGACACTCCCTTCACCCACTACGCTATCAACCGAGATGCTCCCACCAATTTTTTCCAGCACCCGTCTGACCGCAGCAAGACCGACGCCGGAACCCTCGATAACCGTTTCACCGGCGCGAGCAAACGGCTTAAAAATTGCATCGCGGAACTCAGACGCGATTCCTCGACCATTATCTCGAACTTCGATAATTGCGCGACGCCGCGATGAAGCTTCGCTCGCTCGCACCACAATAGTGGCTGGACGCATCTGTTCACGATATTTGAGTGCATTCCCTACCAGATTTCCGAAGATCTGATACAACTGAGCCTTGTTACCAAAGACCCACGGCAGGACACCTTCTACAGTCACGTTGGCCACCGCTTGATCAATCTGCCAGCGATAGTCATCCAAGACCTCAGACATGACCACATGGAGATTCACCGGAGATAACTCGCGCTCGGTAGTAGAAACGCGGGCTAGTTCGAGCACACCCTCAACGAGATTTTCGAGCCTCTTGATCGCTTTCGCCATGTACTCCGTGGGCTCAACGAGTCCCGGTATCTGTCTCTCGTTTAGCTCCTCCTTGACGATCTCAAGCATCCCACGCAGAGTTACTATCGGTGCCTTAAGATCGTGGGACACCATGTAGGTAAACTCGTTCAGATCTCTATTCCGTTCCTCGACCTTGAGCTGGCCGTGCACTGATGCTGTAACATCAAGAGTTATTGAGAGCGCTACATCAGATGGAGACTCGCCGTCGATAACTGGAACTGTACGCGTCTCAAGCCACAGACAGAGGCCTGACTTGTGGTAGAAACGATAGCGACATTGAAACGGCTCGCCCGAAGCTACTATCGCCAGGGCGTGTCGAACTGATTCTAGGTCATCCTCGTGCACATGTGCAGTCAGAAACGAATCACGTGCCGCATATATCTCGGAAAGCGAGTATCCGGTAAGAACCTCCGTGTATGGACTGCACCACTGCACAGAGCCATTTAGCTCGTGAAGTATAACTGCTGCAGCGACATTATCTATGAGGATTTTATAGCGTGACTGACTCTCTGCAGCTACTCTTCGCAACTCTGTAACGCGCGCTCGGAGTCTCCAGGCGTATATGCTTAGAACGGCAGCTACAAGCAACGTGAGTACTGGTAGTACCGCTATTACCCCGGGCATCACCCCTTCCCCCAGTTCTCGTAGTTTTGGAACTCTGCGTTGAAGTCGAGCTCTGCTTCCTGAAGTAGCCGCTTCTGGCCTCGGCTCGTTACACTAAAATATCCCCAGGCCTCATCCAACATCGGTCCATAAATTCGTTGATACAGCACGGTATCTCGCGTTGTACCCAAACCAAGAGTATGTGCGATGAGGTTGCTTAATTTTATAATGCTTGTAAGGGAGCCCTTACGGATATCGGCCCAAGGCTTGTGGTGATCGCCAATCGCTTTATAGAGGTCGATCGAAAAATTCCACTTTTCAGCGATGAGCTGGCCCACCTGAGCATGATCGAACGGATAGACCTTTGACTCGGCGAGCATGGACTCAACTCCCTCGGTAATGCCGCGCCTCACAAGCCGCTCATAATTCTCGACGTGCTGCTGTAGAATGAGCAGCTTGCCCACGTCGTGCATCAGTCCAGCGAGGAAGACCTGATCGACCAACGCCGGCAGCAACTCTCGCGCGAGCACCTTAGCTGTAATGCCGGTAGCGATATTATGGCCCCACAGCTCAGTCCGCAGGTAATGCTTCACCGGGAAGAGCCCAGCCAAAACAGTGGCGTTCATCAGGTTACGCAACTCAGCTATGCCGATCACATTAACTGCGTCGATGATGGTCTCACTCCCGCCGCCTCTATCATAAAATACCGAATTAGCGATCTTGAGGACCCGAGAGGAGAGCCCCTCGTCCCCCTGTAACAGATCGATGAAGTCGCGCGCTTCAGCATTAGGGTTAGTCGCCACTCGAAACGCCTCATGGGCGGCGCCGGGCATAATCGGTACAGACTTTAGCCCCAGCGAATGCAAGATACTGTGGCGCACCCCCTCTTCGACGCGCGGAACCTCCGGGGTGTCCTGATGTTTTCCAAAGCCAAGGAGCCTCTTGAGCATGTTGTTCTCGTGAATTACCGGCGGGTCGTTCCGCTACTAGATCCCGAAGTATTACGATGAATTAGGAGTGCTTCGTGGTGCGTATGCGAGATATAGTCCGGCCGTAGAGCCAGATTACAACCCGTGTTTTCTCCCTTGGCACAGCGCCCACTAATAAATTCAGGGCCTTACACTAAGCCGCATTTGCGTAAATTACCCGACCACAGTACTATCCAACGAGAACATGATTATGCCAGCGACCACCACACCAACATCCCCATTACAGGACGTTGTAGTCCTTGTTATCGACGACGAGGCAAGCATACGTCGCTCACTTGGCGGTATCCTCAAAGATGAGGGTATGAACGTTATCGAGGCCGCAGACGGGGAAAGTGCCATCTCGATGCTCATTCAACACAAACCAGCCCTCGTCCTGCTGGATATCTGGATGCCCGGAATCGACGGCCTAGAGACCCTTAAGAAGATTAAAGAGATTAGCCAGACCACATTGGTGATTATGATTAGTGGTCACGCCACTATTTCAACTGCAATCGCAGCAACTCGTCTCGGAGCAGCAGACTTCCTTGAGAAGCCGCTGGGCCTCACAACCACCATTGATGTGGTGCGACGGGTATTAGAACAAGCGCAGCAGTCACAGCCTGCGTCGGGGCCAGTGTGGGAGACGATAGAGCCATCATCGGTTGGCCCACTGCGCACATCGCCCCCCTTAAACCCGATCGTATTTGCTAACCAGACTCTGCGTGGCGCAAAGCGTCCTCAGAAGACGATCGCACATGCGGCGATTCTGTACGGCCAAGGTCTGCATTCAGGGCGTAAAAGCGGGCTGATCCTCGAGCCCCTACCGGCTAATTCAGGTATACACTTTGTAGGCGTTTCCGAGACGACAACAGTTCCTGCGCACGTGGACTTCGTTGAATCCACGGGTTTTGCCACCACCGTTCGTCTTGGTCAAACTCAAGCTGGTACCATCGAGCATCTCATGTCAGCTCTGTGTGCCTACGGGATATCGAACCTGCTGATTAAGTGCAATAGCGAAGTTCCCGTAATGGACGGTTCAGCGCTCGATTTCTGCAAGCTCTTTGACAATGTTGGCGTAACGGAGCAAGACGGCGAGTGGTATGAGATCGCAGTTCCTGAGGCGTTGCATATTGGAAATGGCAAAGAATCGATCAAGATTGAACCGGCAGACGAGTTCTCAATTGACTACACCTTGCGATACCCAGAGCCAGTGGGTGAGCAGCGCTTTACATTCACGCTGCAAAACCCCGAAGCGTATCGCTCAGAGATAGCTCCATCACGGACCTTTAGCTTTATCAAGGACGTCGGCCATCTACAGAAACAGGGGCTGGCTCTTGGTGGGCGCTTTGATAATTTCCTACTGATCGGCACAGAGGGCGCCATCAATGACTCGTGGCGTTTTCCAAACGAGCCGGTCAGACACAAGATCCTCGACGCTATCGGCGATCTCTACCTGTTAGGACGGCCACTACGTGGCAAAGTGACCGCGTGCATGACCGGGCACTCAGACAACATCGCGCTGCTTCAGCAGGTGCGAAAGCTGTTGGCACAGGGATAGCTCCTGCTGTTCACTCCTTTTGCGACCTGCTATTTCTTGGTATAGCCAGGATATGGACACTTCGCACATAGAGACGCTCCGCGCACTGCAACAACTTCCAACGTTTGACCTGTCGTATTGGGTCATTCAAACGATTGCGATGGCGGTGACCGCGCTGCTTATTCCGAATCTGCGCATAACCAGCATATTCGGCCCTGTCCTCGCTGTTGCTGCTCTATCAGCGATAAACTTCACGGTCTGGAGCTCCGACCTATTTGCAGCGCTCCCCAACACCCTCTCGACACAGGCTCTTACCCTGTTCGCTGTAAACGGCGCTATCTTTTGGCTCGTGGTTAAAATTATCCCCGGGATTGAATCCAAGGGATTCCTGCCCGTATTACTTGCACCGATAGTCTTTACCACCTGCTCCGTATTTCTTCCGCGAGTTATTACGCAGGTAAATTGGCAAGCGGTAAGGACTGAGGCTCAGAAGGTAGTTGGTGAAACAAAGCGGTTTGTGTCACCAGACGCTACTGATTCTGAGCGGCCTCGATGACGCTGCTCTGATGACACTGCTAGTAAGGCGGGATTAATTGTTGAAGCCGCCAACCACTACAAGTTGTAGCCTTAGAGAGTCCTAACCCGGCTTTGCTGCTCTAATTGCTTTTCTAGCGAGAGTTCACGATGCCAGTGGAGTTACGAACAGTACGCAACGGCCAGTTTGTGAAGTATCGCTGACGTCCAATTCATAAGATTATTTCAAGCAATCCTATCCGGCGCACACCCCAGGAACGTCACAGCCTCGTGCGCCATAGCAGTGATCTCAGGCCCCCAGGTACGCGGATCGCTGCGCATGCTGGTTAAACCTTCGATGATAATCGATGTCGAGTAGCTCTCTCGGGTTGCTAACGACTCTATTCCTACCGTTTGACTCTCTGCTTTGTACCAGCCAACTACGGTGTCGATCTTGGCATGCTTTGCCTGCAGAACAAATGCGTGGCTCAAGGGATCGTGAATCGAAGAGACTAAGGCCAGGCCTGGCTGCGTGCGCGCAAGAAAACGCTCACTCGCAACAGCCATCCGCACATACGAGAGGAACAACGCACGAATATCGAGCTCCTGTACCTCGGTGAGTGCAGCAAGGTCGAGCGATTCCCAACGCGTCAACAATTCAGACCGGCACGCACTCCACAGATTGACCCCACGAAACTCGACGCGCTCCAGTGCCCCTGAGTCGACGCTCTGTATCCACGTAGCGGCAGTCATCACATCATCGGGAAGGATCTCACGAGACACTTCTCGCACCGAAGCGCCAGCCCACGATGCAAACGCGCCCTGATCGCCCATGCACTGGGCACACTGAAACGGCGAACGCACAGATCCAGCGCCGCGATCGCGTCCACACGCAGGCACGGCCCCATCACAACGGAGCTGCACGAGATCTGCGCCGTTTTTCGCTAGGTAATTCGCTACCAAAAAGAGTAGCCCACTCTCCTTGTGTAACGACCCGTACGGCGTACATAGTGCTACTTTCATAGTGCACACACTGAAATAGGTCGCTTAGAAACTGGGTCACGATGAAGCATGTAGCAAACCGTCCCTCCTAGTCCCCAATTCGAGGTTCCCCACATCTTCTCAATCACAGCCGCTCCCCACAGCGTTTCGCGCTCTTCCGCGTTCTTACACAACGCCTCATCGAGGGGAAACTCAACTACCGAGTTCGGGGCAACCGTACCGAGTTGTAACGGGGAATCGCCATCTCGTGCCGAATGCCTAAACTCCGGGCGCAGAAGCTCTGTGGTTGAATTGACAACGACAACCGAGGGTGTTGCACTGCCGTCCTGCAGAGCAACTCCGATAAGCGATCTACATGCATGAGCGGCTACTTCGCCATCAGTAGTATCAGCGAACGTCGGCTGAAAGGGGGCTGCGCCATAAGACAACGAAAACTGCGGAGAGACGATCTCAACCACCAGTCGCGAGTTGCTCAGATTAATCCTTCCTTGTGGACACTCGAAGACGATCTCTAATCCGCATAGGCCACTACCCTCGTTCTCAAGTGCAGGAAAGGCGTCCTCAAGACGAATACCATCAGGCTGATTGAGTCGCCCCCCTTCTAGACGAACGGAACGCCGCTCTATGCCCTTACCAAAAAGTGTTAGCTCGCACGAAACGGGATAGTGTCCGGCCGTCGTCCCTGCTGATGGGAAGAAATGGACCCGCGAACGGATCGCTGGTGTGACCATGCAAAAGGCGCGCGTTACGACTGAATTGGCGACATTCCGTTCCATTCTGGTTTAGGCCTTCTACACTCCTACCACGATGTGACACTCCGGTATAATTCCTGCCCCTCCGCTTCGCCCGGCAAACGCTCAACCATCTGACATACGATTGCAGAGTGCGACCTCGGCGAAATACGCAGATACCCCTGCATCACTCCCTTGTGCCAGGAGGTATCGTCAAATGTGACCAGAAGCTCGTACTCGAGGGAGACGACCCGTGATCCGTTCCCTGGTATCTGGACCGTCCACTCAGGAGATCGGCTCCCGTACAGCAACCGTATCACCACCTGGGCGTCTTCGGGCCCGGCATTGACCACAACCACCAAGTGCTCGCGCCTGCCTCCCAATAAAAGCGGCATAAAGGACATCTCACGACTCTTCAGGCCACGCGGTGCAGTGATGATATCAGCGCAATCGCCCACCTGCTGCCGACAGAGGTGTGTAGTGCCAGCACGGCTCTGAACGGTGAGATGCCCCTGTATGATACCACTCTGCATCTTGAGGCCAGCCATAAACGGCTCTACCTCGATTATACCCACCTCACGATCGGGAAACTCGACTTGGAATCTCTGAATCGGCGTACCATCAACGTCGAACAGCTCGCACTGGACTTCAATTGTCTCTCCGGCCGCAGCGCTCGAACCTGAAGCAACAAGTATCGTCGAAGAAAAAAACGGCGCGCCTGCTACCCAAAAATGGCTCTTAGTATCACTAATCGTCATTAGAAAAAGCCGAACCGGTCTACTACGGTTACCCTACAACAATCTCCGCGCGCAACGACTCACGGAGAGCGGGCTATCCAGAAACGGAATCCCCATAGCGTAGCAGAAAAACCCTTGTTTTACATCATAGAATCAACAAGCTTCTTCAATTCAAGAATCTGCGTTGCGGAATATCCGATGTTAGAGGTCCAGATGATTCGACCCTGCTTGTCCAGCAACACCGCGTAGGCACTCTGAGGCCGCTCGTTACCAAGAGCGGTTATAATTTTCGACGCATCTTCGTACACGGTTACAACAGATCCCCAGTCAGACTTTGGGATTCCACTGCGCATGCCGTTATCGATAAAACCCTGCACCATCTGCGGCAACATCCCTGCTATCGTCGGAACTTCAACAATCGCTACAGGTATATCGGCCTGAAGCGCGCCGAGGATCCAGCGATCGATATCAAACTGGGCACGCTGCGCATACCCGATTAAGAGCAGGGTGTTCTTGCCCTCAAAGTGCTCGGGGATTGCAACCTTCTCGCCTCGCAAGCTCGTCCCGTGAACAGATGGGAATCGCGAGTTTTTTATGTTCGAGGGCGCTGCCACCTGCGTTGAGCAACCAGAAAGGGTAGTGGTAGCCAGTATGAGGAGTGCTAGTACGGTTTTCATACCCGAAGATTCTCGCAAGACTCTTCGGGGAATGCAACAGCCGTTACCGGCCCAAGCCGATCGATGGCCGGGGCTTTTCTACGACACTTGGCTCCCCTTCCCCAATTACTTTCGGCACAATCGGGTTAAGCTCTACGGGCTGGGTTGGCTCGGCGATCTTTGGCAGCGCTGGATCAGGGATCTGATTCGAGTTGTGATGAGGAGCGAGCGCACCAGCTCGGCTAAAACCCTCCGGACCGGACTCCTCCATCATCCAACTTCTGCGCATGGCATCGAGCGGATTCGAATTGGCGTATCCTAAGTGCTTTACCGGTATACGCTCAAGCGACCCAGGCATACTTCCACCGCGTAGGAGCTTGGCCAGCTCGCGAGTCTTCGACATCTCAACCGAGCCGGCCGAAAGTACTAGCGAGGTCGATGGTTCGATAAGTCGAGCATTTACGTACACACGCTCAGGCGAGACTACGTAGGTCCCGACGACTACTGCCGCGAGGTTTCGGTGCCCACGTACCGCATGCACATCTCGAGAGAGCGCAAACTCTCCTGATGTATCGAGAAACTGCAATGCATCAGCATGTCGCAGTTCGACGACGTCAAAACCCTTCATGGCGAGTTCGCTCATCAACTGCTCACCTACCATGCGACCAAAGGTGGAGCTCGCATACAGATCGTCGATGTTCACAAAGGTAGTTACTCCGATCGGTCCAGGAGCAGAGCTGCGGTAATACTTATCGATCTGCGCAGCGAGTAGCGCTGTCTTAAACCTCCCGGGGCCGTAGTTATCGTACTCCTTGGTCGGGATCGGCCAGTACTCGGGCATATCGTGGTAGCGCGGACTACACCCACTGATAAAGAGTGTGGCCAGCACCCCAACAGACAGGGAGAGCTGGCACAGTCCTTGAAACGATTTCCGGCATGTACAGGATCGATACCAGGATATAAGCTGGTGCTTGATCACAGCGAAGGGAGTAATCATAGTAACCTCATGCAGATAGCTAGCTACCGGAGAACATCGCTTACTACACCCTCACTCCGCCGTGTCATCATTTTGACATGCATGCGTAGTGTGATGCTCGGCGCCTTTATGTTCACAACCGGGTGCGCCTACCTCGGTAATCACGTTGGAGAGTGGTGCAATACTCGGGCCTACGTACGAACTGACCTTGCTTCCTATATTGATCAACGATTTACACCGAAAAGTCCTGTTCGAGTAGGAATTATCCCATTTGAAGTTCCGGCAAATCTTTCCGCGCGTAGCGCTCAGATGCCTGGCCTAGGAAACCAACTAGCCTGGGCCGTGCACCGCGACCTACTGGCAACAGAGACGTTCCCGATCCTAGAGGTTTTCAACCGTGAAGACTGGCCGCGTAAAAAGGAGCAGTTCTTTACCGGGAACTTCGGAGCCCTGCAGATCGCGCGTGACGCCGAGTACGATGTAGTTATCGTTGGCTATCTTGAGCCAATTACCCGATTAGACACGTGGATAGTGCATACCAAGGTCATCGAGGTCGCCTCAGGCACCACTCTTTGGTACGGCAGCTCCAAGGTCTACACAAATCGCGCTGATATGCATGAGGTTAGTAGCTTTGTGGGACTAACCGATCGACGTCCAGATATTTTGTGGAACGACAAACTACTCGACACAGTAGCACAGTGCATCGCCCACGATATGACTACCGATCCCGAGGAAGCGGCTAGCTAGCCCCAGATACCGCATCAAGTACCTCGCGAGCATGTCCCTTAGGAGTAACTTCGGAGAAGATCTTAACGATAGTTCCGGCTTTATCCACCACAAACGTTGTGCGGTGGATCCCCATGTATGTACGCCCCATAAACTTCTTCTCGCCATACACACCATAGGCTTGACTCACTTCAAAATCAGTATCTGAAACGAGATCAACTTTAAGGTCATACTTTGAGCAGAACTTCTGTTTAGTCTTCTGATCACCACCGGAGATACCGATCACCTTGGCACCTCGTCGAGTGAATTCCTTGAGTGTGTCCGAGAACTCCTGCGACTCCACAGTGCATCCCGGAGTATTATCTTTAGGGTAAAAGAAAAGCACTATGAAATCAGCTTTCGTCTTACCGACCCCATGCTCTACTCCGTCCTTGTCACACAGTGTAAACCGGGGGGCTTTACCTCCCTCTTTAATCTTAGCCATTGTTTGCCTTTTTACTAAAAAACTCCGGATATCGTACCAACTCCACCCCGTGTTGCAACTGGAAACGGACAGCTGTCATTCGATTTTGGAATGAAAACTGCGTCGATGGATTTTACCCTTTTCCGAAAGGGCTCGATCTCGTATCTCTATACAACGATGACGATTACACCTCCCCTCGACTGCACACCTATCCTGCCAACTCTAGCGCCGTGCGAGCACATCGCCGGGAATGAGAAGTTTATACGCAAAGGTTTCGCTCTCCAGGAGCGCTACACAGCAGCCAACGGCCGCTCACTGGTTGATCTGACCCTAGACCTGGAGGATGGGGCACCGGTGGGCAACGAGGAGGCGCTGCGCAATCTCTTTGTCAACCTGCTCAACTGCCCGGAGAATACAAAGCAGCAATCAGGGGTCCGACTTCATCCAGTTGACTCACCTCACTGCGTCCGCGACCTAGAGGTAGTCCTGACACAGGCAGGCCATAACGTGCGCTACCTAACGATTCCAAAAGTGCGTGAACCACGTGATGTGCTCTGGTGTATTGGGCTGATGCGACACTTCACCCGCTCTATAAAGCTTAAACAGCCGATTAATATTCATCTGCTGATCGAAACCTCCGAAGCACTTCGGTGCATCGATGCGCTGGCCGCCATTCCTGAGGTCACAACGCTTGACTTTGGACTTATGGATTTTATCTCGCAGCTCGGAGGTGCGGTGTCATCGAACTGCATGAAGAGTCCTGGGCAATTTACGAATGAGATTATTCGCTCCGCCAAGACTACTATTGCAACGGCTGCTCTCGGGGCGCACAAGCTACCCTCTCACAACGTGACGGTTGACGTTCGCAATCCTCAGCAGGCTCTTGATGATGCTCGACAAGCACGGACAGAGTTCGGTTTTATGCGAATGTGGAGTATTCATCCAGATCAGATTGAACCTATTATACAAGGCATGTGCCCCTCGCATGACGAGGTCGTAGAGGCCCAAGAGATACTAGCAAAGGCTGCCAGTGCCCAGTGGGGCCCGATTGAGCACTTAGGCAGGCTCCACGACCGGGCCTCGTTTCGCTACTACTGGGGGATACTTGCTCGCTCGGGTCAGAGTGCCGAATAAGGCGGGATCACTCAAGGTTACCCGCTTCATCTCTCAGCTTTAGCGTTAGACGATCGTTATATCCGACCGTCTCCAGCACGTTTTCAATCGCGTTTTTAGGAAGTCCATACTCCTTAGCAACCGTCTCAAACTGTTTGCGCTCGACGTATTCCTTAATGACCTCTTTGGCGAATTCGGGATAGAGATCTCGCACCAACTGCGTATTCACCTCCGTTCGCTTCACGCGCTGCACAGAACAGACACCTACCGTACCATCGTAGGTCTCTGCTCCATCGATCAGCTTTTGCCGAATAGTTGCCTTGACTTTTTCCTGGCGCGCCTGCAGAAAGGCGAGTTCGTGCGCTATTGCTGCTGTCAGCTCCAATTTTCGTCGCGTTACCTGTGAGTATTCGGCCATGAGATCGGCTACCGGCAACTCAAGCTCTGCGGAGACCTTGGCTTCGAGATCAGCGAGGTACTGATAGAGGCTAATCGCGACCTCAGCATCGAGCCGCGCATAGTCAACCTGTCGATCAGATAGGGGCCGCGCAGACCAATCACTTGCCTGCTCCTCCTTGCTAAGCTCTACACCGAGCAACAATCGGCAACACGTCCTCAACGTGTGGTTTGGCAGATCGGAGCGCAGCTCTCTGGCCATCGTCAAGGTGTCACGCACACCTTTAACCTTCATGTCGTAGCGCGCAAATTGCCGTTCCTCAAACGGGGCGTTGTGCGCAATAAACAGCTGATCGGGAGAGGCGAACATCGGCGCCAAGGGCTCCGGCGCTCCGGTACTCAGAACGTCAACTAACAAGACTCGCTTGGTGCTCGGGACTCCGATCTGGATCAGGCACAGCTGCTCATTGCCGGTCTGCCAGCCACTTGTTTCGGTGTCTACAGAGATGATGGGCTCTGACGCTATAGACTCAGCAGCCTGCACCAGCTCCTCTTTGGTTCGAATCCAATCAAACGGATATGTGGGTGTAGCGATCATAGAATTCCGACCTTCCCTAGCTTAGCCCGACCCTTTAAACCAGGCAAACCGGATCTTGGCCTTTCTGCGCGGACGCGATAGGCTCGACCCCTGAAATGAAACCGGTGCTACTCAAAAAGATCCTCCCGTGGCTCATTACGATTGCAGCCCTGTATCTCGCCTTCCGTGGCGTTGAGTGGGATCTTCTCTGGGGCCACGTCAGCAACGCGAGAATAGAGTATCTTTTAGCTGCTGTGGTGCTGACTATCGCCTCGTACTGGCTGCGAGCAGCTCGCTGGCCACTGCTATTTCCAAGCGTCACACTTCCCCTGCTGTCATCGTGGAAGGTCCTGGTCCTTGGGTTTTTCATGAACAATATCCTGCCAGCTCGAGCGGGTGAGCTCATACGTGCACACCTCGGAGCCAAAGTCATCGGCTGTGCCCGTACCCTGGTACTGGCGACCGTGGCAAGCGAGCGACTTGCCGATGGTTTAACGATCAGCCTCTTCTTCGTCCTGATCATCGGTTTTTTAGGGCGAGGGAATCTTGACCCTGCTATAGCAGACAACCTGATGTACGTGGCGTACCTGTTTGCGGCGATTGCCGTGGGGGTTATCGTGGTGCTCTCGCTGCGCGATCACCTTGTTGCACTACTTAATAAGGTTTCGAGTCGCCTCGATAGAAAATCCTCAACGTACGCCCTCTCTCGCGTTCAGATGTTTATCGATGGTTTGAGCCCTCTCAGTAACCCGTCGCGAGCAGTACGCATCGCCCTCTGGTCTGTAGTGATCTGGGGAGTTGAACTTGGTGCATTCGCTGCAGTATCGAAGGCATTTGGTGGTGACCTCTCGCTTTCTGGAACTGTACTCTTCCTTGTAGCTGTTAATTTTAGCTCGCTCATACCCGCAGCTCCCGGAGGGTTTGGAGTTATAGAGCTTATCGCAAAGAGCGTTCTGGTATCAGCGGGTGTGGCGAGCCCCGAGCTCGCTCTCAGTATGGTTCTCGCTCAGCATGTGATTCAGTACGCCGTGATTGGCATCCCAGGAGCATTCCTACTCTCAACGCTTCGATTCCAACTCTCAGATATGTCGGATGGTGCGCAGTATGGGGTGATTCGGTAGGGGGTAGTGCAGCAGGAAGTAGTGCGGTAGGGGGTGTCCAGGGCGTCGCAATTCTCGTCTATTGTAGGGGGCCACAAATGCGCGGGAGTAGCTGCTTTTATTACGTTTTGCAGCACAGGCCCGCGCATTTGTATCCTGATAGAGACTTCAGGCTGTTTCGAGTATATAGCGGGAGAAATGCGATGCCCTGGGGGTGTAAATCAGGCCGTCACTTTCTGATCGATTCGGGACAGGAGATCTTGCTCAATCACGCCAACGCACCAGCTCCGCCAATCGGCTATGCGTAACGACGTGCTCGAACTCGGACTCAGTACAACTATTACCAAGCAGCCGTCCTTGGTACCCATACGAAGTAGCAAACAGCATCGCAACGTACTCACAGGCCTCTTGAGAGCCACGAAAACACAACTTACGCCACCCCTCCCCGGGAGCCAGCGAAACCTCCACATCTCCAAGCTCTGTGCTCACTACTACTGTTGGTGTAAGACCTTCTGTTGTCATTTTAGATCTCTCCTCTGCATCTTAGAACAGCTCCTAACGTCAGGAGAAAATGCTCGGGATCTCTAACGGCTAATGATGCTAGAGCCTTAGGATTTTGGAAATGCTGAAAACCCATGGTCAATACCTCGGTGGCTTTGCGTTGGTATACTTTTCCGACATATGGGTGAATGTAACGTCCAGGAAAAGCCATTTCGTCAGCATCATATCCCCCATGGGGTAAAAGCTCTTGCAATCGAACGGGGGTGTCAGATGTTGCGCGGAGTTTTCGAAATGCAAGACAAATCTCGTAAAGTCCCTTCCAAGAATACTCCACATGATGACCGACTTCGTGAAATACCTGCTCAAGAGTGCATAATTCAGGAAGAATGATGCTGTCGCTTTCAGCCATAGCTCTTAGACAGAGGGGTGAAATAAGCACTTTCGTTAACGTCGCAAGAGCTGCCGAATGTTGAAGTATCATTCCAGCTCGCCGAATCTCCACCTCGGCTGTCTCCACTAGTTTGCGCCCAGCAATCCCCGAACCCAGATCGCTCACGGGGGCCTGGGTAGCACATGATCCCTCCGCATCAATGAGGAGAGATAGCAGGCCTTCTGCCCGTGCTGTAAGCCGTTCAAGGCATTCTTTATCTTCTCGGGTTCCAATCTGATAGTCTTCGAACACATTCAACTCGTCAAAACCCATTATCTCTAGCCACTCCTTCGCCGCCGCGGTCAACTCCGACAGAGAGACGTTCTCTAGAGAAAGATCTGCGCTAACATTTGACCTCAGAAACGCACGCACACCTCCTTGTGATTCCTTATCCAGACAGGAAAATAAGCTAGCTCTCAAGGGCTCCAGTTCCTTTCTAGAGGTTCTATCGTTTAAGAGCGTAACAAGAGATTGCCCATCTCCTCTCGTGGCAAGATCAACAGCTTCTAAGACCTCAAGCGAACGATTCGCACTAAGCTCTGCAAGTTCGGGTAAACAGGCTCTAAGCTTTATTAATCCCCGGACAGCCTGCGAATTGCCAACGATCCCACTCGAAAACTCACTTTCTTCCTCATTATTTGGCTTGAGGCATTCCCTGACCCAGGTGATAAACAGCTCCTTGCCTGCCTCAGTTTCTAACTCTAAGGAAGCTGCTGTTATGCCTTGTTCGTACTCTAAAAACCCAAGCTCGACCTTAAAGCGATGTATCTGTCTCTCAACAGTACAGCATCCCATAGCACGGACTCTTCTTGCTACCCCGTACCACTGCGCAACACTATAGGAAAAGCCATCTTCAAGAAGCTCGAGAAATGCTCGCCCACCGAGTCGCTCTATGAGCGGTTGAGCTTGCTTCCGGCCAAATACGTCCCGTATCTCGACCTGTCGTTCGGGTTTTACTAGAGCTTGCACCATCAACGGAATAGACATTGAGCCCCCGCTTTGGTGCCAGATGATTCCGAGTTTGTCACGTGAAAAACCGCTTTGGCCTAGCAACCCGTTCAATTCAGTATTTACAGGAGCTTGCGCTGACAATGGTGTGCGAGTCTCTCTGGCCACACGATCCAAGCCACTGAGTCTCCGGCGCCGCAAATCAGCGCTTGTCCCTGAGCCGCTATCCTCACTTGCCACAGTTCGAAAGGCATCTTGCAGTAATTTATCGTCAACCCCTAAGAGCGCCGCTGCCGTTACAAACCAATCTTCACAAGGCGTAGCTGGAAAACATATACTTAATCTGCTGAGGTAATTATTTGATAGATATTCAAGCAATCCCTCCGAAAGCCCCTCAACTCGAAGATGGAGAGGACCATCTGTCTCTACATTGCGACCGAGGATTGCGAGAACCTGTCCAATTTGTGAACACCTATCTATTGTTATACATACTGCGCGTGTTTCAGCAGGGTCACAAATGGCCTGCTGTAAATTGCCGGCCAAGATCTCTTGCGCTACTGCTGGCGAACACTTTATGTGGTACTGGATCCAGCTCCGGAGAGGGTTTTCAGGATCCCATGTTTCAATTTCGTTGGCTGGCGGAACACCACATTTTCGGAAGGCGCGCGAGATTTCAAGAGGGACTTCTCGAAGCTTTTTAATTAAGACCATACCTGCTGACGGATCCCTACTCATATATCGGGCAACAATATCGATATATTCCGTTGGTTCTAAATTAGGATCCAATCCGTCGTCAGGCTGAATTACACCACGATAATGGACAAGGAGCTTCTCGAACCTCGATAGCCCACGAGATACCTGTATGGCGCTTCGCGCCAAATGAGTTTTACCCCAATCTAAGATTTCGTCCAGTACCCTCTCGTGAATGAATACCGCCCTACCCTCAATGGTGCTCTCAATCGCACGATGTAGATCAATTAAAATTGCAACTGGAAGACCGTGCGATGCGGTGCAAACCAAAGCTTCTGCAAAAAACTGGTAAAAAGGAGCACATTGACGTTTCAATTCGAAGAAAAACTTGTCTTCCTCGTATTCTGCTTGTACTGGACCGTAATTCTGCACGATTCGGTGATACTTAAGAAAACTGTCTATCGAACTGAGAAGGCTAAAAGGTACGGGGCCCCCTCTATCGGCCACAGTCTCTGATTTGACTTCGCAAGCCACGTTAAGAGCTCTTTGTAGCTCTGTAGCAATAACTTGTAGCTCTAAATCGCTTCCCCACTGGTTTTTTACCAACTGGGCATCTCTTGGGGCCAATCTAGGGGCAGCTTCCACTATGAACCACGCTAAGATTCTCTCCATTACCTTCGGCGGCACCGTTTCTCTCGTTAAAACTTCATGTGCGGCGGCAACAAATCTCCTCAAATCGCTCAGCTTGATCGTATCGTGTATCAGTATTATTCCAGGTCTTGGCTCGGTGGAGAGGCTAACAAGACTCATCCGCCCACGGGGGGTCTGGGGCTTTTCTTCAGAGCTTTGGTCTAGGGGATGGGCGGGGAGCGAAGACATTGCAGCAGGAAGTTGTGCACCGGCTTCAAGCTGGTTATCAGGTTTAGGTTGTGATGAAGTCGATGGCATCTTGACCGTTCCTAGCTCCCTATTCCACCAAACACCACTACCCTCTCTGTGAATTCCCACGTAACACAGTCGAGCCGCCAATCTTGCCAGGGCTGTGCTTGTCCCGTATCTCTGTTTCTAGGCAGCGCACTCATCACTCAGCGCACTCATTTCAAAAGACGAAGTGATTTTGGGCAGATGCGCCATTTCCAGACCCGCAACTGCTCTGTTGAGGGTTATTCCTCTTTGGCCAACAAACGACGCATACCCCATAGGGCGTCGCAATTCTCGTCCATTGTAAGAGGCCACAAATCCGCGGGAGTAGGTGTTTTTATTACGTTTTGCAGCACAGGCCCGCGCACTTGTATCCCTATCAGGAATGCCAGCTCTTTCGAGTAGGTAGCGAGAGAATTATGACACACTCTCAGCTCGCCTCAGCTCCCTAAGACTTCCCCGGCCCCAACTTAAGGATCTCTGTTCCACGCACATACTCCTCACGTACAGAGGCGTTGACCGTGCGGAGCTGCTCAATCATATCAGCCATCCGCTTTACATCTCCCTTGATAGCCGATACCGCACCAATAAATTTTGGATCGCTCTTGGGAAGCTGATCAATAAGAAAACAATTGAGTAGGATCGATGAGAGCGGCTGTCCGAATTGATGGGCCGCTGTGCCGGCTAGCTGGCCAACAACAAGTTGTCGCTCCTGCTCTATAAGGAGGTCTTGAGCCCGCTGAAGCTCTTCGTTTGCTGCTCGTAACTCGTAGTGCAGATCCCGGATACGGAGCATGGCGTTGACTCGAGCTTGAAGCTCCTCGTAATAAAAAGGTTTCGTGAGGTAGTCATCAACTCCCTGGGCGAACGCTTTCACCTTATCGCTTAGGGTATCACGCTCAGTTAGCATTAAGACGGGGATAAAATCGCCGGCCTGTCGCGTTTTAATCGAGTGGCAGACCTCAAGCCCGTTTATGTCAGAGATCGTATAATCGAGAATCGCCAGGTCAAATGAGCCATTCTCTGACTCGCCGATCGCTTCTTGGCCATTCTCTACAACTACCGGCACATGGCCTAGCACCGTCATGATACTGGCAACGATGATGCGCGAATCAGGATCGGTGTCGGCGATAAGGATCCGCCGCTTTTTCTCTACTGAGACATTCGACTCCATGCTCTATAGGATGACCTACGAGCAAAATCGAACTAGGCAAGTTGCCGAAAGATCCATTCGGAATCGCGTTTAGTCATAGGAGCCTCTGGCAGCTCCTCTCAGCGCATTACCTAACCTATTGATTAAACTCGGGGCAAAAGGGCAAAACCTCACGCACGTGAGGCTTACGGCCCCCTCTTAGCGTCGAATCGTCGCCCCGGATAGAATCTCACCCCGCAAAACGGGGTCTGTCTCCAGTATCGTATGGAGAAACTGCTTCATCTCTTCCTGCTCCTCTGGGTCATCTTCGTACCGACTTACGACCTGCGATACAAGCACATCAAGAGCCTGTTCCTCAGAGCTAAACACCTGTTTACCGAAGCCTTCAGCAATGACACTACGCGCGGACTCTTGAGCTACTGGCTGCGGCTCCGATGTTCGACTCGGAGAATTCCCCAGTTGCCCCTTGGCCCTTGGTTCAGGTTGCGTCACCACTTTCAGATTCGATCTCTTCTTGTTCATTTCCTTATTCCTTCCACGCGAAATCCCGCTCGCTACAACTACCAAAACTCACAACGATGGCTTCCTACAATTTCGACGCCCTCAAAACAAAACCGGGCCCTACCTACATTACAAATCCACCTGCATCTCATCCAATGCCAGGTTTGTGCTGCGCCGACTCCGGCGCTTGCGCTGGTTCAGGCAGCGGATATCCAAGCCGACCTAGATTCTCGCGTACCACATGGTGATCTGCAATCAGACCAGCTTTTTCTAGCTCGTGAACCACCTCCATCTTACGCTCACCTCGATCGTACTCAAGTGCAGCTCGATTGTTTCGTGCTGCTACCGATTCAGGCAAGCTCTCAATCGCCTTATCGTACAGCCGTTTCGCCTCATCGCGCTGACCTTGAATATCATTTAATAACGCTAAGTTAGCCAGAGCTTGGTCGTATGTGCCGTCCATGTCATAGGCCCTCTTAAAAAAGCGCTCCGCGCGGTCAAAGTCACCGGAAAGCAGGGCCACACAGCCCTGCCCATCCACGGCAGCTGCCAGGGGAGCCAACTCTTCAGCCATACTGAACGCTGTATTGGCCTCCTGCAACTTCCCTTCGCGAATCTTGTTCGTTCCGCGGTCTACCAGCTGCAGGGCTTGGTAGTAGCGCTCATCAGACACCCTCGGCTGCAGAGAGCAACCGCTAAGCACCTGAAAGCACATACATAATCCGACCAGTACTGATACTCGCGACCTCATACGCCTTATAGATCCTAGAAGTTACCCTGCAAATTCTCGCCCTCTACTAATAGTTATCGAAAATATTCTTAAAAAGTTGCTTCAGGAGACACTCGTTACAAGATTCCCTGCACCAGCGCTTGCCTCTGCTCATCGCTTCGCAGTTGAATCTGGGCGAGCGACTGAAACTCAAATCGGGGAGCGATCTCCTCATGGGCGATGACCGGAATATTCGCCCAGCGCACTCGAACTACGTCCCTGAGATATGCGCGAGAGCGCTTCGAAGTGACCAACGCCACCTCCTTTGCTATCAGCTGCTCCACCTGCTCACAAATGAGGTCTACAAGCTCACCAGACACGAGCGAGCCACTCTCTTCTGCCTTACCGAGAACAAGATCGATTACCGGCTCAACTACGGCCCCCTTAATCACACGACCGTCCGCTACTGACGCGCTAATAACTGGAGCAAGTGCACTACGCACCTCGGCCAGAATCTGACGTTCAGTCAACTTACTGCCGTGTTCGGCGATCGTCTGGAGAATAATATCGAGGTGTCGTGTGGTAATCCCCTCCCTCAGTAACGCGCGTAAGAGGCCGGTCATCTGAGTCAGACTAGCAACTGCAGGAACTACACCATTTACTAAGTCCGGAATCTCACGTTCTACATAATCAAGTGCTCGTCTGGTTGCCCCGTCATCGATGAGATCGACCTTGTAGAGATCCACTATCTTGCGGATCTCTATCTCAAGCTCCTCCCATAGTTCCTTTGATAGCACCTTCTCACAGCGCGTAACCTCCATGCCGCGCACGAGGATCCGATAGGCACCCTCCGGACTCCTCCACAGGCCGATTCCGGGTCGCTGCAACACCAAACCCCAGGTGGTAAATGCGTACTGCCTGAGGTCTTCCATTACCTTCGATACGTGTTCAAGCGGCGGAATGCACGGCACCCATTCCTGCGAGATCTCGATCTGAATTGACTGAGCCAGACTAGGCTCAAAGGGAACGGCGGCCGTCCCATGGGCCTCCTCATTACGCGGCTTCGGTAAAAAGAGCGAAAGCGCCAGTAAAACACTGACAGATATTAGCACTACGTGCGGCATTCCCGGTATGCATCCCAATCCGAATGCAGCAACGGCGACAAAAGTACGAGCAATCTTAAACTGCCCAATCTGTCCCAAGAGATCACTCGCCAGCGTGGAGGTCTCGTCGACCTGAACTCGGGTAACGATGAGGCCTGCAGCAACTGAGTTAAGTAGCGACGGAATCTGCGAGAGCAGTCCATCTCCAATGGTCAGCACCGTATAGCGACGCAAAGCTACCTCGATATCGAGTTGATGGATAAGAATACCGACCGCAAGACCACCGATGATGTTAACCGCTGCAATAACCAGTCCTGCGATGGCGTCACCTTTAACAAACTTCATAGCACCATCGAGCGCGCCGTAAAATCGTGATTCCATCTGCACGTCAGCACGCTTACGTCGAGCCGCCTCTGGATCGAGGGTACCACTGCGAATCTCGGCATCGATCGCCATCTGCTTTCCTGGCAGTGCGTCCAACGTAAATCGCGCCGATACCTCGGCCACACGCTCCGCGCCTTTTGCAACTACAATAAACTGTATCAAGCTTATGAGGAGAAAGAGCACAAATCCAACTACGACGCTCCCTTGAATCACTATCGCTCCGAATGCCTCAACCGCCTGCCCGGCATGCCCAGAGCTAAGCACTGCGCGCGTAGTCGCCAGATTGAGCGACAAGCGCCACAACGTTGCCATCAGCAGGAGCGACGGAAGTGTCGCCATCTTGAGCGGATCGCGGATATGCAGCGCACCGATGACCAGAAGCAGCGCAAATAAGAGGTTGGAGCAAAGCAGGACATCAAGCACTGCACCAGGTAGCGGAATGATCATACACCCAACCACCAACATCAATCCGAGTGGTACGATTAATTCTTTGCCTTTGAACATACTCTCACGTGCAGCTTCTAGACGGCTATGAAAACAATGAAGGCGAAGTGTAGGCAATCCACACCCCGCCCCTCACACGAGAAAACCGATAACTAGCCAACACGCATATTGCGAACTGGCGCCATCTCCATCTCATGCTGCGACTTCGCAACATTTGATATCATGGAGACCACCTGCATCTCGCGCTGAATCTGGATCTGCATGTTGAGTAGCTGCGTCAGATCCTCTCCGCCGCTCCCTACGAGCGTTCCGATGGCGTTCATGCCGGTGTTAACAGCGGCGCGGCCCCATTGAGCCAACGAGCTGCGAGGCTCTGGCAGCGCTCTGGCGAGCACAGATCCGCCGACACGCAATCCCAATCCTGTAAGCATAGGTTTGATCGATATCGATGATGACATATTCCTCTCCCGATTATTGAGCGGGACTCCCTGCCCGCACCTCAAGTTATAATCGATACTTTTTCGAAAAAGTTGCTCGGTAAGAGCGAACTAGGACATCGCAATTCTCCCCCTATCGACCCGAAACTGCTGGAAGTTTCGACCAGGATACGCATGCGCGGGTCAGAGCTGCAAAACTCCCTACAATCAGCTACTCCCGCGCATGTGTGGTCCTTTAAATGCGACGCCCCGAGCTAACTCATAACCTCAGTGATCCGTAGCACGAGACCTCGGTCCTCAATAGCAAGTTCACCTAGAGCCAGAGTTGCCGAGCCCACCCGCATAAAACATCTCAGCGGCATCTCCGCTTTGAGGTCGATCGCCGTCCCCGAACGCAGCGCCACTATCTCTTGTAACGACAGTTCGATCTCCCCGATATCAAGCCTCACTAAAGCCCCAGCGGAAGCAGCATTTACCTCTACACCACCAGCACCTGAATTCAACGCATCTTCACTCTGAACCTTCATAACTCCCTCCTCTGATACGGTTGCAACACCCCACAATCGCTGCTGAGGGCACTCAACCCTCAAGGCACGCATAACACACGTCTCTCCAACGCTTACGATCCCATCCCATGCAATGTGCCCGACAAAGACCAACGCGGCTTGAGGCAACTGACGCACTCCGATGGGCGGATGTGCTGTAAACATCGGCGCGGGAGACGATGCCGCACACAGAATTAAGCCGCCTTGTACATGGACTTGATACAGATTCCAATCGGCTGGGCATTCCTCTCGATCCGTAAGCCTCAACGGAAACGCAGCCTGGCCTCCGAACCCGGCAACTACGTGCTGAGCGTATTGCATACTGTTTAGTCGAAGTCGCAAGTGGCTTCGACTGGGAAAGATCCCTTCCAGGTTCACGGCCATCCCACGTTGCGCAGGTCCACAGAATACGACCCAACCAGGAACGTGACGCAGAGAGTTCTCTGCTCTCTCAATTGCTCGGATCGACCCACCGCAACCTACACATGCAACGAGCTGCTCGACCAACGGAACTAGCTCGGCATCGATCCGCAGCTGGTCTCTGTTTTCAACTCTCAGCATGGAGGTTCTCCTCAGGCGAAACAACTCCCTGCGTGGTACCTCTCTGCTCTCCTCTACACAGATGCACAAGCCCCGCAGCATATGCTTCAAGCGGGTTGTATGCACGCAACTGAGCGAGCTCTACACCGATACGACTTGCTACCTCTGGTAACAACAGCAGATCGTCATGATTCACTTGCTCCAGAAAGCAGACGATGGATATCCAATGCATCTCCTGAACTGCCCGCTGTAGAATGCCTACGGCGGCACTTCGACCGAAACCCATACCTACCTCTCCTCCGGATTAGTCTTCCGACTCCACCCCGGTTGGCAATGAAAACGTGACCTTCCTGCGACGTGACCTGAAGATAAAAAAACCGAGTCCAGCGAATGCGACCACTGCTGCTGACGCGATCCCTATCTGATGAGGCATCAGAGAAGCGGGCTCCTCAGATGGAATCGCCATCCGAAGCACCCCAGTCGCGTCCTGTACCGACTGTAGGGCCTGGGTAGTTGTAGTAGCCATCTGAGCCTGCGCCATCTGCGCTTGGCTCTTGAGCACCGTAACCTTAGACGCTGGTATCCCCGCGGCACCACTGACCAACGACGAGATCTCCTCGTCTTTAGCGCCGTACCGCGCATCAATCACCAGCAACACCGACCCGGAACCGGTATTCTCTTTTCGCATGCCAAAGAGCGGGTCTGTCTCCGGCAGGTTCAGGTGAACCCGAGCTTCTAGCACTCCCAGCATTGCACCGAGGCTGTCCTCTATCGAGACCGCCACTGAACGCTCATACCGAAACCACTGCTCTTCACGACTAGGAACAAAGCCACCCTTGCTAGCTGTATTAGCTGATACGCTGCGCGGCGATAACACTCGATTCGTATCGAGGTAGGCTAAGGCCGAAACGATCTCGTCCCGTGATACCGAGATGGCCCAACGACCGTCCGACTGCAAGACCTTTTTAGCGCCGACGCTGCCAGCACTAAGTCTGCTGAGCACCTTGTTTGCATCTTGCTCTGACAGGTCATGAAGGATCTGCTCATCACAGCCTGCTACGAATGTCGTCATTACAACAATCATCATCAGCGTCCGGAACCTCTCCGTGAGGGACGCTGCATATCCTCTCCTACCGCTATGCGGCCAGGTCCGGCACTGTGGCCACAATCTTCTCCCGTAACAGGTCAAGTGCTCTATCATGTAACCTCGATACCCATGACTTCGACAAACCAGCGAACTGCTCTGCGACATCCACCAGCTTTCGGTCCTGAAAGTAGTGCTGCTCTATAATAATTCGTTCTTTTTCTGGTAAAGTTGCTACGATTTCGCGGATTTTTTTGCGTCGACGTTTTTTTTCTAGGTTTTTCTCTGGATCTTGCGCCTCTTGCTCAGTCGCATCGGCGTCATCTTCCTCTGTTTGAGCCGTTAAACGGAATATAATCGCTGCCTTTTCTAGAGACTTTATCCCCTCTTGCGCCCCTTCCGGCCGCTGTGGACGTTCTGAAACTCGCCCCTCAAGCTCATCCTCACGCACCTGCTGTACTATCTCCAAAGCCTTCAGGCGCCTGTACGCATATCCGGTCAAATCGCAGGAGGTGCGAATATAGTCGATGACCGCGCCTCGAATTCGGAGAAACGCGAAAGTTTTAAAATGCTGGCCACGCTCAGGTCTAAATCGCCCCGCTGCCTCTATCAATCCAAAGAGTCCAGCCGAAACGAAATCCTCTTTCATCGGTGGGGGCAGGCGCATCGCCCGAATCAGCCGAGACACCACGATATCAACGTAATCGTAGTACTCCTCCACAAGCCTGTCACGGCTCTCTGTTGCTTTTGCGCTGAGAACTGGCTTTTTAGGAGACCTCTTTGAGAGCTTCGTGTGTGTCTCTACAGCTTCTTGCTTCCTAGTTGGCATGCCTCACTCCCTGAGTCTCTACTACTCGTTTAGGCCTTCAGACCACGCTGTATAGCGTTTACCAGAGGTCTGCAGCACCGTACCGGCTTTTGGAAATCGCTATAACCAACGCCGTCACAATCCCTGGCCCATGTTACAGACAATTCCTAGTCTGCTCCTAACTAAATCGAGAATAGCGCTCAAAAAGTTGCGTGTTCAGACTAAAAGCCATCTCAGAAACCCCCTGGGCTGCGGCTCGCTGTATCGCAGCGGAGACACCTGCGCGCGTTTTCTCCCTGCATTCTCGCGCTCTCGTAGCTCGCAGAGCCTCGCCTGCATGGTATTTTTGAGATGACTTCTAGGGTATCGCACTTCTCCCGCTATCTACCCGAAAGAGCTTGCATTTCTGTAAGCTCCTATCACTCAACTATTCCAAATTCCTTCAACTCAGCCATAAGTCCGCTATGGCCCGAATAGAGCCTGGCATGCCAACCAAGCCGCGCAGCTGCGTCGACGTTCTCCTGCTTATCATCAAAAAAGAGAAGCTGCTGTGGCATCGCATCAAGCAACTCAAGCACCGAGCGATAAATCTGCGCTCCGGGCTTCGCGTGGCCGATGATCTGCGATGCGAAACGCCGGTCAAAATGGCTCATAAAACTATAGCTACGTAACATGTGCTCCCAATGGATCGAGTTTGTGTTTGAGAGACATCCAACCTTAGTACGCGTGCGCAGCATCGGCAGCAGTTGTGCCGTTGTCTCAATAGTATTTCCGAGTTCGGCGTTGAAGGCGTTTACCACCTGTTCCTGCGTGAGACTTGTGCCCAACGACTGATTGATCTCTTTGGTCAACCGGTCAGGAAGGTACTCCTGTACTATAAACTCGTCCTGTAGCGGAAACTTTGCCAAAACTTTGGCCCGAATTTCAGTCTGGTCAAGCCCCGCTTGTACGGCTAACCCCGCGAATATGCGAGATTGATCGACATCGATCAGCACCCCGCCAAGATCAAAAAGTACCCATTCCACTCGCTTCATGAGCTATACCATCCTGCCAAAATAAGCTATCTTTGCCTGGGTTTCGCCCGCACTCTGGGTTCTGACCGTAGTTATTTTCGGAGACACGTCCATGAAGAACGATTCCTGCTGCTCTCGTACGACTTCGGCTGAACAAGCCTCAAGTCATAAGTATACCACCTGCGGAGCTCCCGTAGAAGCCTCCAAACCAACAGAGGTCGCTCTCGGCATTCGCCATAACTGGACGGTAGATGAGGCAATGGCGCTCTATTCGCAGCCGTTTCCTGAACTCATCTTTACCGCGCAATCGGTTCACCGCTCTCACTTTGATCCGAATCAGGTTCAACGCTCCACGCTCCTCTCGGTCAAAACCGGCGGATGTCCAGAGGACTGCGCATACTGTCCTCAATCTGCCCACTATAATACCGGTGTTGAGCGTCATGGAGTTCTTCCAAAGGATGTGGTCCGTGCCAAGGCGCTCCAAGCCAAGGAGGCTGGTTCAACCCGTTTCTGCATGGGCGCAGCATGGCGCGAAGTGAAGGACGGCAAGGACTTCGATGCCATCATTGACCTCGTCACAGAAGTTCACGGGCTTGGCATGGAAGTGTGCTGCACCCTCGGCATGCTCAGTGAGTCTCAAGCCGCACGACTTAGAGAGGCAGGATGCTACGCGTACAACCACAATCTCGACACGTCACCGGAATACTACGGAAAGGTCATCTCAACTCGCACCTATGAGGATCGGTTGCAGACTTTACAGAATGTACGCAAGGCCGGGATGACGGTGTGCTGCGGCGGTATCGTCGGAATGGGTGAAGGCCCCAAGGATAGGCTTGGATTGTTAGTGCAACTTGCAAACCAACCAGCCCACCCAGAAAGCGTTCCAATCAATATGCTTGTGAAGGTCGAAGGCACTCCGCTAGCAAAAGAGCAGCAGGTTGACCCGATCGAGTTTGTCCGCATGATCGCCACTGCGAGGATTATGATGCCAAAAGCGATGGTACGGCTCTCTGCTGGCCGCATGGAGATGTCTGATGAGATGCAGGCTCTCTGTTTTGTAGCCGGAGCCAACTCCGTTTTTGCCGGTGAAAAGCTGCTGACCACGCCGAATCCTGGCGATGATCACGACAACAAACTCCTGAAGCGCTTGGGTATGCGCTACATGGAGGGAGCATCGTGCAACCACGAAGTGGCGGAATGCCACAATTGACAGAATTTCGTTACGGAATTCTGTCACTTGCTGTAGACTCTACTGTCTCGCCAATCGACCACTCAACGATGGACGTTTTGTATCGGGCATCCATCGCTCAGGGTTGATATCGAGCCCGCCTCTACGGGTATAAAAGCACCCTACCCATAGGGACGAAGGGGTGCATGCCGACATCACATCACTAAAGATACGCTCGCAGCACTCCTCGTGAAATCCTTGGTAACTCCTGTGGCCGATCAGATAGGTCATCAAAGAGGCACGCTCAATCTGCTGTCCGCGATAGGTGATGACTACCGTTCCCCAGTCTGGTTGAGAGGTCACTGGACAGAGCGATCGCAGAAGGTTCGAGTGCAGTGTTTCCTCTACGTCCCGCCCCCCCGCTCTGAGTTGTACCGATGCATCAGGAACACTCTCACAGCTATCGATCGAATCACCAGGCGGTTGAACGATTAGAGAGGAGCCCCACTGGGCTGGCGGGATTATGAACACCCTGACCTCATCTGACTGCACGACCTGCACAAGCGATTCGCGAATGGCACGTGCGACGGCTGAAGCATCGGCGAACTTGGTGAAATTCATGCTCCCCAGGAATAGCTTGAGGCTCTTCGATTCAACTAACCGTGGGGTGTTCGCTGGATACTCTATGGTAGCTATGGCTACCTGCGGGATGCCGCGCGGATTGAGCCACGAGAGTTCGTAGCACGTCCATCGATCGATCCCAACAAATGGTAAAGCACCCCTCATGCCCAATCTTACCCGGGCTTCAGCCCGCTCAATCGGAAACAGCAGTGCTGGGTCAAAAACATCACTGTGCGGCACTGACTTTCCAAGGGGATTTCCCATATCGCATATCCTGAAGCAAAACTAGTCTGTAGAATACGCGATCGATTTACCTGCTCGCTAGCCGTTACTAACGCCAAAATGCAGCATCCTCGATCATGTGATATGAGGAAAAAACAGTAGCTACGTAGCCCCTGGTGTCCCGTTGGTCTCTTTCCGTAAAGTCAGTAGCGAATTAACTGCGTCCGCCATTCGCTACCAACTCGCGGATGCAAGTCAATACAACAACTTATCGCGAGTGAGGCCAACAGCCTCGCCAGCTTGCAGGCACTGACTTTTGTCACTCTCGATCGGTTTGGCTAGTCCAGATCACGTTAAGTTTTCATGCATACATGACGACTTCTTATGTGTCTGGACTAAAGCGCAGTACCAACAGTAATGCTGCAAATGAACCTAAAAAGAGCTTTGAAGGCGGATGGAAATGGCGCAGGTGCTCTTTTTAGGTTGATAGCTATTTACCAGAGAATAAAGAAAGTAGCCTAAAGAAATGGGTTATGCTGAGTAGTTACGGACACAGAAAGGACTACGCAGAGGCGGGCGCCACCATGTTGGAGGCGGCAATAGTTTTGCCCATATTTCTCGTCATGATGACCACCATGATGAAAATAGCTGTGTTCTGCTTTCACATGCTGCGCTTTCAATACGAAGTCTCCGAGATTACGCGTCAAGCTTTTACTCTAGACGCTGACACCCGCGCAGCAGTCGCGGGTGGGTCCGGACCTATGAGTTGGGAGAACTTCATCGTCTCGCAAATTAACCTTCAAGCTCAATCAATCGGGCTCGCTACGCAGAACCCTGCGGATAAAACCGCAACCGATCCCAACGCAGTGTCCTACGCATTTGTCTCCCCAACCGTCACCTATTCCGATGCGTGGGATCATGCAGATATCGCAGAGCCAGGTTGGGTGTTTTCACTCAGCATCTCCCTTAAAGAACCGATCTTCGGCTCTACCCTCGCTGGCATTTCGTGGGCTAGCATACCGTTCACCGTTAAGGCGATCGCGTTCGTGCAGATGAAACAATGGGATACGGGTGCTTAGAAGCGATGAAGAGATCGAGGCCAACGAAGATGCTCGCAGAGGTATTAGCGGAACGCCCGGAGATGTTGGCAGAACGCGCGGCCAGCTATGCCGCCTCCGCCGCTTCTGCAAGAGGTTCCGTCTTCATCGAGTTTATCCTCGTGTGTCCGATTCTTCTGGCCCTCATCGGGTATTCACTCCGCCTTACTCAGCTCCTACACGCCCACCAAATCGCTATGACTATCTCCAGGGAGGCAGCTACCGAGGCGTTTCGCCAGTGCATCGATATCTCGCTGCAAAGCGCATTTTGCGCCTCCTCTCGCCAGTTATGTCTGGACATGACTAACATGCAAACAGCTACCGTTCGCTGCCTGGATCGGCTGAAAACGAAATACACCGCTCAATGGCCCGCGATTCAACCAGCGGGAACAGTCAACCCAAGCTTTAGCATCGACCTTGAGGTCTACCGCTACGACATGGACTCGGTTAGTTTAGACTGCACTTCTGCGCCAACGAGTAGCCGAAAATCTCGACTCTCGACTAGCAGTCAGATTCCGGAGCTGTTTACTACACAGCAAGAGCTCACGTCTCTATGTCAGAGAAATCGAGTAGCTCGTGCACGAGTGGCTTTTAAGCTTGCCCCTACAGCGGCATTCCTGAGGCTCAATGGGGAGGTGCTAAATCAACAGTATGATATCATTGATGATACGACGGTGTAGCATGACAACAAATCAGCACCATCGCCAGGCTGGCGTCATTCTCGTACTCTTTGCCATCGCACTGCCGGTGCTCCTGGGTTTGCTTGCGCTTGCTGTTGACTGCGGAGGGTTGTACCTCGCCCGTATGCGACTCACCAAGGTTGCGCGATCATCCTCGGCAACAGCACTCAACATGATGGCGATTCGAGGTTGGGGATCGCTTGTAACAGATCCTGAGGAGAGCTCCAGCGGCCTTGATTTGGGGTTAAAAACCTATAATGCAGAGATCAATCCCCCTAACGCAACGACCGCCAATCAAGCACTTCTTCAGGAGGTGCAGCGCGCAACGATGGAGTCCCTCTCAGCGTACTATCCGGGGGACTTTGAAGGACTGGCTAGTGACCAGGGCCCAGAATACCTACGATTTAAGATACCGGGCAGCACAGAAACTACAAGCTCAGTAACCTTAAGCTCTCTCGACCTTACCGATTCAAGTGTAAGGCTCGTGGTTCGCTACGCCATACCCACCTACCTCTTAGGCGCCGTTTCTCAAGCGCTAGGAATGTCAACAATCTGCCAAAAGATGGGAAGCGAACAAACCAGTCGGTGCTGGGTCGAAAGCTCTGTACCACCCGATGGGAAGTCCGGGAAAATGCGTCGGGCAAACGTTATGATGTTACTTGACGTCTCTGGCTCAATGAACGAACAAGCAAATGGCAAGACCAAAGCAACAGCTCTATTCGAGGCCGCAGCCAACTTCATCGATATGTTTAACCCTCGAAACGATCGATTTGCGATCATTCCATACGCTACCACTGCTGATACTGGCACAACGCCAACCTTGGACCCCCTCGACTCTGCTACAGGCGGCGGGATCCCCGACTACCTTCCTGTCAAGACAGCGATCAGTGCTCTTGCGGTAGGTGGACAAACCAACCAGTGTGATGCTCTGATCCAAGTCATTCGCACCCTGACGGAGAATCCTGAATTAGCTGATAGAAATGTACCTAAATTCGTGCTGCTATTCACCGATGGATCACCTAATGTTTATCGCCTGAACTTCTGTGAGAGTGATGCGGGAGGGGACTCTAGCTGCACTGCAACTCCGGATCGTCTGCGCTCTGCGCTTAACCTACCTGGTGATGACTCAGGCTGGTACGGATGGACAGTCAAATGGGACAAACGCGAGGTATTTCCGCTTACCTACCCTAGCCCAGCGACATGTCCAGCGAACGGGAGTGGCGAGGTATCTGGAAATGGGAATGATATCCCCGTATGCGATCCCGTATGGGCGTTTCCAAAAATCGTTAACACCGAAACCGCTCAGGACCTCCCCTACGAAGAAGTACGAGACCACCTTCGACTCAGAGAAGACGGCGAGTTCGTATTCAAAGGGGGCACCTACGGCGCTGAGGGTGTAACGCTCGCTGAACTGGGGTACTCTCTAAAGTTCAAAGATTGGATGGGCTGGGACCTCTTCCGTCGTGACTATCAGTATCCAGATGCGTTCAAGTGGCACGGGCCTAGCTATCTGGTGCACTCAAGCTTTCGTATACCAAGAGGCGTTTCACTGATTGATCGAATTCCACTATCGTTGGAATCTGGAACTACGCCCGCTGTAACCTGCGGTCCCGGGTCACGTGCTCCCTATCCAGGTGCACTGACTCAATTCTCGCCGATAGTGGCCGACAAATACAACCACTCACGCTACTTCGCCTCGCGAGTGGTGGATCGAGACTGGAGATACAGCGGCAGTCCCAATGACGATAGTCAAGACAAGCAAGACAAGACGGGGCTAAAGCAAGATCAGCTGCTCAGTGCTCCTGCCTACTTCGATAAACCCCACACCCTCCTTGGCAGTCCAAATGACACTCCTGGGTGCCTAACTACCCTAAGCGCTAAAATCCCCTTTACCGATGCACAGATTCATGTTGGGAATAATTTCGTCTCAAATCAGAAAAGTTCAATCCCAAGCGTGGGAGAGGCCGTCAAGACTGCTGAGCTTCCCTACTACTGCGCTTTGAGAGCGGCAGACTACCTCCGAACTCAATACGGAGTTGTTATATTCGTGGTTGGACTCGGTGATAACGCCTCAACTATATACGGCGATAGCTGTAAGGACCCGCTTCAAAACCCTCTCGATCCAAACTCGCGCAAAGACCGATTTCTGAGACGCCTTGCATTTGCCCCGGAATCTCTGGAGGACCCAGTCTCCTTTTTTGGAAAGGAGCCAATGGAGATAGATCCCGACGCTGCGTGGGGGGCCTTGTATGACTTCAGATTCAGAACTGTAGACTCTTTTGGATCCTGCACTAATCATCCGCTAGCGAGTGCCACAGGGGGCATTGAGACCGGATACTATGAGGACCCCGATAACATATCTGGATTCACCCCCGGGGATCACGGGTTCTCGCCCTCTCATCTTGGAGCATACTATGCGGCGAACAATCCACGAGAGCTAAAGATGATATTCGGTGAGATCGCAAAGCGGGTTCTCCTGCGGCTGGCTACGTAGTGATTGTGGGCAGATGTGCCATTTCCAGACCCTCAACTGCGTTTTAGGATTATGTCGCAACAGCAGAATCAAGGAGTATCCACCAACTGACAGCTTCAACCGATTACAACGACACCCGGTAACCAAGCTAGTCTGCTCTCACGGCCTCAACCAATGGCACGTATATCCGCCAGGATTTTTTTGTAGGTAATCTTGATGGTACTCCTCTGCCCGGTACCACTCGCCGGCTGCTACGACTTCGGTTACAACGGCAGAACGCCATTTTCCCGAAGTATTCACCTCCCGGATTATCTCCTGAGCTACTCGCTGCTGCTCAGGAGATGAGAAGAATATTGCCGAGCGATACTGGGACCCACGATCATTTCCCTGTTGATTCAGTGTTGTAGGATCGTGTAGCCGGAAAAAGTAGCGCAGGATATCGCCATACGAGACTATCTTGGGATCAAATTCTACTCGCACACTTTCCGCATGGCCGGTTGCCCCAGTCGAGATCCTCTCGTACGTGGGATTTGGAATCCGACCCCCTGTATATCCAACCTCAGTTGAGACAACCCCCGGTAATGTGCGCAAAAGCTCCTCTACGCCCCAAAAACATCCTCCGGCAAGGATCGCGACCTCTGTGGAACTCTTCTGCTGCGAAGTTTTATGAGCCCCCTCCGAGAACAATCCCACGTACTCGCCATAACCTTCAGCCTCGAGACGATCAACGGGAATAAACCGTAACGCTGCTGAATTGATGCAGTAGCGCAATCCGGTAGGCCCAGGGCCATCGGGAAAGACGTGCCCCAAATGAGAGTCTGCTCTTACGGACCGCACTTCGGTTCGAATCATGCCGTGGGTCGTATCCGGTTTTTCAGCTACCAGTGAGGACGTAATTGGCTTAGTGAAGCTAGGCCACCCTGACCCTGAATCGAACTTATCGAGTGAGCTAAAGAGAGGCTCGCCTGAAACGACATCAACATAGATCCCTGCCGCATGATTGTTCCAGTATTCGTTGTCAAAGGGCGGCTCAGTGCCACATTGCTGGGTAACCCGGTACTGCATCGGACTGAGGCGCTCTTTGAGCTGCTGTGCGTCTTCTTTTTTTGATCCAGTCATACTCGATTCTCCACTAGCAACTGCGAGACTATAGGCAGCTAGCGCTACCATGAGCACTCCGTATAGAAGGTATCTTACCTGATTCACACTCTAAGCCTCTTTCAGGGCGCTACTCTCAACGGGAACAAGCACAAACGGAGCCTCGTCCCCTTCACTCGGCCGTCCTACCCCCATTTGACGCTCAAATAGGCCAGTCAATTCATGACTAATCTTTTGACTGATTGACCGGGCCACTTCGGCTGTTAGCTGGCTATCGATGTCGAGAAGCTTACCGGCCAAGCCATCTGCAATTCCCTGCGCGCATATGCGTTCAACAGCTAGACGGAGATCCACAATCTCAGGCTGGAGCGCTATCTTCTTCTGCCAGCGCTCAAATTGCATTAACCCGTACTCAATCACGATCTCTGCATCTTTCGCAGCCGCCTCCCTTAGGGCTCTATTCTCGGCTGCGACCGCGGCAAGATCGTCGATATTGTAGAGGTATACATCATCGACCTGTGCCAGATCTGTGGCGAAATTTCGCGGCACGCCCAGATCAATCAGAAACAACGGCCTTCCCCTGCGACGGGTACCGAAACCTGATGTCGTCAATATCGGGCGATCGATACTGAGGGAGCCGATAACAATATCAGCACGATCGATAACTCGATCCAGATCGCTCAAAGACACCGCGAGACCACCGAAGCGTTCGGCTAGCGCCGCTGCTCGTTCAAGAGTGCGATTTGCAACTACAATCGTGCTACAGCCATGGGAACAGAGGTGAAGCACCGCGAGTTCAGCCATCTCGCCACTACCAACAACAACCACAGAGACCTTCGAAAGGTCGGCGAATATCTGCTGCGCCAATCGCACCGCTACATAGCTGAGAGAGACCCCATGGCTCGAAATATCTGTATGAGAACGCACCTTCTTGGCTACATGAAATGCGCTCTGAAAAAGATGGTGCAGGTGCGAGCCCACACTACCTTGCGCCACTGCCTGTTGGTACGCCCGCTTCACCTGACCAAGGATCTGCGCCTCTCCGAGCACCATCGAATCCAGACTACTCGATACACGGTAGAGGTGCCTGACTGCCGTTGCATCGCGATACTGGTAGAGCGCCTCGTTTGCAACTCGAGGACTACCTAAGAGCGACTCGAAAAAGGCTTTAATTCCTCCTCCATCGCCTCCTACCGAAACGATCTCAAATCGATTGCACGTAGAGAGAACCGCCGCCTCAGCGACAACCCCCTGCGTGACCAGGGTATGCGCCAAACGCTCTGGCTGCGGAGCTACCTGCGCTAACTTCTCGCGCCACTCAACACTAAGCGTGCGGTAACTCACCCCCGTTACGAGGACGCTCGGCTCATACGACGGTTGGGGCAACTGTTGCAGGGCGCTGTAAGTCATAGTGCACCTATGACCCTATCAACACATGCGTCGTACGACCCGCAATCGCTAAAACTACGAACACTGAGAGCAGAAACGATCCTGCGACAACGACGGTGAGGCGCGATATCTTCCTCGGTGACCACTGCAGCACCAACCGAACGAAGAGCACAACTGCGAGCAACAACCACACCAGCAAACCAGATACAACAGAGGTATCCGCGGTAAAGACTGATTTACGTTCCATCACCGCCCACAATCCCCCACTCACAATCACCAGCGAGATCGCTACAAAACCGATTCGCACCAACTGCGTATTTAAGCGGTCGAGAAGCTGCAAGCTCACTCCACCTGCTGCTTCAAGCGCAAGCGCCGTACGGCGCTTAATCCTGCGCTCAACTATCAAGAACACAACGCTCACCGCGAGCGCTAAGACGAGGCTTACAGTTGCCACCAAAGCCGGCACTCCATGCAGGAGTGATACCATCAGATCGCGGCGTTCGCTGTTTGCACCCCCCACAACAAGCGACTCAGCGTCTTGATGAAGCAAATAGGAAGAGCTCCCCATAAACAAAACAACCCCTGAAGCGATGAACGCTCCGAGAATCGGATAATCGAACCACCGACGAAATATCAAAAAAACCAACGCCAGTAACCACGATGCCCACAGAAAATAATCCGCTCCATTGTCCAGAGCAAAGAATCGCGGATCCCGAAGGACAGTGGCGATGGTAACGGTGTGAAACACAAACCCACACAGAGAGAGCATCCTGGCGCTACGCTGCAAACGCCCGGTGCGACTCGGTCGCCACAGCTGCAACAGGAACAACATCGTAGCGGCTACGTACAGACCAATACTAAGTAGCGCTGCTAGGTGGGTCATGCGCGGTACTCCTTCACGAGCGCCACGAGGCGTTCCACGTTAGCCACGGGGGTATGAGGAAGAATCCCGTGTCCTAGGTTGAACACGTGCCCTCCGATATGTTTAGCCTCTCCGAGTATAGCCTTGGCCGAGCGTTCAACATAACTCCAATCCCCCGTTAGTATCTGCGGATCGAGATTACCCTGGAGCGGAAGGTTACGTCCGAGGAGACCCTGCGCCTGCGGTAACGACAATCGCCAATCGACTCCGAATGCAGATACGTCGAGCTCGGCAAGCTTTGGAAACAATCCGGCAACACCCGTGGCGAAGAATACAACCGGCACATCAGTTCGTGAGCGAACCTGCGAGACCAACTCGTGCACATACGGCTGCACGAATGTCTCGTACTCTCTTGGTCCGACGTATCCAAGCCACGAGTCAAAGATCTGCAAAGCGCGACACCCTGCTTCCACTTGGGCGACCAGATAATCTGCAGAGAGCATCGTAAGCTTTGACTGCAGCATGTGCCAGGTCTCCGGCTCTCGCGTGATCATCCCCTTTGTGTGCTCAAGGTCACCTGGACTCTGCCCCTCGATAAGATACGTAGCAAGCGTGAATGGAGCACCACAAAAGCCAATCAGCGGGGTTCGCTCACCTAACTCGCGCGTGACGAGTTGTATTGCCTCTAGGGTATAACCAACGCTCTCTGCAGGGTGCAACACTCGCAGTCGCTCAACATCCGCCCGACTTCGCACCGGATTATCGATTACTGGACCTTCACCCTTGCGAAACTCGAGCTGTGCTCCCATACCGATCAGTGGGGTCAAGATATCAGCGAAGATAATCCCTGCATCAAGCGCAAACCGTCTTAACGGCTGTAACGTGACCTCGCATGCAAGCTCCGGAGTCATGACCATCTGAAGCATCGAGTGTCTCTCCCGCAACGCTCGATACTCAGGCAGGTATCGACCTGCCTGACGCATCAACCAGATCGGGGTCTCCGATGTTCGAACTCCGTTCAGGGTGTTAAGAAACAACGACACGCTTTACTACCTCGCTCTAACTAGTTTGCGACCGGAGCTATTAACTCTTGACCGCCCATATACGGCCTCAAAGCCTTGGGGATCGTAACCGATCCATCCTGGTTCTGGTGATTCTCCAAAAGTGGGATAAGAATACGCGGCGACGCTATACAGGTGTTATTGAGAGTATAGCAGAACACGTTCTTGCCACTCTCATCCTTGTAGCGAGTATTCAGCCGACGTGCCTGGAAATCATAAAACGACGAGCAGCTGTGCGTTTCGCCATAGGCCTTACGTGAAGGCATCCAACCTTCAATATCGTGCTTGAATACCTGTCCCTGCCCCATATCTCCGGTGCACACGTCAACAACGCGGTACGGAATCTCGAGCATCTGCATAACCGCCTCAGCATTGCCGAGCAGCTCATAGTGAAACTTCATGCTTTCATCTGCGTCTGCTCTGCACAAAACCACCTGCTCTACTTTGTAAAACTGGTGTACACGGTACAGTCCGTATGTGTCCTTACCGTATGCGCCCGCCTCACGACGGTAACAGGGCGAATAACCCGCGTAGCGCTGCGGTAAAGCCTCAGCAGTAAGGATCTCATCTGAGTGGTACGAGGCCACTGGAACCTCAGCCGTTCCTATCAAGTGCAACCCCTCATCTCTGTCATCTAAGTGGTAAGCCATGTCCTCTCCCCCCGGAAAATATCCGGTACCCATCATCGCCTGGTACGTGACGATATGCGGCGGGTCCATCAAGGTGTACCCCTGCTTGTGGAGGTGATCCATAGCAAGACTCATGACGGCGTGCGACAGTCGCGCCCCATCGCCTTTGAGAAAGTAACTGCGCGCCCCAGCGATCTTCACTCCCCGCTCGATATCGAACAGGTCAAGAGCCTTCGCGATCTGCACGTGATCCTTCTGCTCAAACGAGGGCGAGACGATCTCCCCCCACGAACGCACCGGGCGATTCTCAGAATCGTCCTTACCGACTGGAACAACAGCCAACGGTATAGAAGGAATGCGGAGCTGCGCCTTGTGCCACCGCTCCTCAAGCTCCTTGAGCGCTGCGTTTGACTCCTTAAGCTGCTCTGAGAGCTGCTTCATCTGAGCGAGCTTTTGCTCCTTCTCAGCGCCACTGAGCTTTGGAATCTCCTTGCTGACGGCATTCTGCTCTGCGCGCTTTCCCTCGACCTCAGAACGAACCTTGCGGTACTCCGCGTCTAACGCCAAAAATTCCCGGACATCAAATTGTATACCCTTTACCGCGCACGCGCGCTGGTATTCATCCGGCCTGGCTCGCAGGTCATGCAAATCGATCATACACCTTATTCCCATTACGCTAACGCTTTATAGTATCGAAATTAAACTATTTTTTCAACGATACTCCGGTCCTACGGGGGGTCCGCTGGACTCTAACGTAGCCACTACGCCCGCCTCTGAATGCTCCTGAGCTTCTCGCCACACGGGGAACCCGGCAGCGCGCAGCGCCTGGGAGGTGATTGGTCCTACGGACAGGACCTTATCAGTCCCCAGAGAGGCCCCCAGCACACTCGCTGCCGCCTTTACTGCTGACGGGCTCATGAATATCACCACCACCTCGTTACCCACAAACTCCCGGTACCTGCCGAGTATTTCAGCAGTAACTGGCTCTGCCTGTAATTGGTAGGTGTTAATGCCAAGCGCGCTAAAACCAAAGCTTACGAGGGTTGGAGCAAAGATATCCCTCCCATCAGCCGACTGAAGCACGATAACCCGCGCTACCCTCGGGATTCTCTCTGCAAACTCCCGAGCGAACTCCTCTGCAACAAATACCGTGGGGACGAAATCGACCTTTCTACCGAAACATTCGCGCACAGCATTCGCCGTACCACTGCCCTGCACTGCAATCGACGCGCAGGACGTGGCACTGATGAGGGCTGCATCGTCACCGACAAGCTCCTTCCACACCCAAACCGCCGTTGGCGAGAGAAACACAAGCCAGAAGTCACTCGCTGCAGCACTTGCAGCGACTACCGTATTGCGACTCTCGTTCGATAAAGGCAGCGAGACACTACGAAGAAGTGGAAGCTCAAAGACTTGGAATCCCTTATCCGAGAGCCTCGACACCAACGTACGCCCACCCGCAAACGCCCCCACTGGCCTTGTAACTACGACACGACGCATCATGGCTTTGAGCCCCCCTTTAACGCTGCGAAAGTATAGGTTACGGGACTATTACTGTCGATACGATAGGTCGTCGCAGTTCTCCAGCTATCTACTCAGAACTGCTGGAAGTTCCGCTACGGATACAAATGCGCGGGCCAGCGCCGCAGAAATCAACAGAAACAGCTATTCCCGCGCATTTGTGGCCTTTCAAACAGGAAGAGACCTGCGACGCCCTATCGATAGGTCGTCGCAGGTCTCCCGCTATCTACTCGAAACTGTTGGAAGTTTCGATCAGGCCACAAATGCGCAGGCCAGCGCTATAAAACTCAATAAAAACAGCCATTCCTGCGCATTTGTGGCCCTTTAAAATGGACGAGAATTGCGATGCCCTGCCCTGTCGATACGACCATTTCCGTAGTCGTGGCTATGTACGAGATCTCCGTTAAGATACGATAATAGAGTGTCGATAGCAGTCATGATGGGCAGAAAGGACTCCTGGCGTACGATCGCTGCAACGGTACTGGCGTGTCTTATGGGCGCGGCTGGAGCTGCATACGCGCAGCCAAAGAGGATAATCGGAGACGGCATCGTTGTGAGTGTTCGCGGCCCATCGCACGCCATGACCACCCTTGGATCCAATCTGTCGCAAACCCAGTCGACAGTGCCAGGCACACAGGTGCGCAACCTGGCTCCCGGGATTTTTTTTCTTGATAATCCACATCCAGCTACTGTAACTGCCAGCTCGGACGCAACACGAACACCCCGTGTATACTCTCGTAAAACAAACCCCTGCAAACGCGCAAAAATTCGCAAATGGCTAGCTACGCTCTCCCAAAGAGTCCGCTGCGAGCCAAATTGGGGTTATCAAGCTGCCGTTACTCCAGACGACCCGAGTTATTCACTGCAGTACGCCAGCTCCTTTCTCTCCCTGCCCTCAGCGTGGGATAAAACCACCGGCAGCACTGGTCCGATAGTCGTGGTGATCGACTCCGGCGTCCAATATACACACCCCGATCTAGCCGCGAACATGTGGTCGAATCCGAATGAGATCCCGGCTAACGGAGTTGATGATGATAGCAATGGATACGTGGATGACGTCCACGGCGTTAACACCATTACGGGCTCGGGAGACCCCATGGATGAGAGCAGCCACGGGACTCACTGCGCAGGAATTCTAGGGGCTCAGGGCAATAACGCGATGGGTATCGCAGGCGTTGCTTGGACCACCAAGATAGTTGCTGTGAAATTTATCGATGCGGATGGTTTCGGCTACCTCTCAGATGCAATCCAGGCGATCCAGTATGCTACTGATTTGAAGCAAGCCGGACACAATATTGTTGTCTCGAGCAACTCCTGGGGTGGTGGTGGCTACAGTGCCTCACTCTTCTCGGCAATTCAGCAATCGACTAATGCCGGTATCTTATTCGTCGCCGCAGCGGGTAACAACAACTCCGACAATGATGTGTATCCGGCATACCCTGCGAGCTATAACTTACATGGAATTATCTCGGTCGCCTCGACTAACGAATCTGGTCAACGATCTTCATTTTCTAATTTCGGAGCAACCAGTGTCGACATCGCAGCACCTGGAAGCGCAATCCTCTCTTGCATACCCACAAATTCCTATGCAACCTACAGCGGCACCTCGATGGCAGCACCACAGGTCTCAGGAATTGCCGTGCTGGCGCAAGCCATCTGTAACAGTACGCTAACAGTCTCTCAACTCAAGGGAGTAATCCTGAATTCTGGAGTGACATACCCAAATCTAAGTGGCTACCTGGTTACAGGCGCAATCGCCAATGCGGCAAATGCAGTCGTAGCAGCTGATGGTCTCTGTAATCCAACCCCGCCCCCCGCCTACACCCCCTCGCCGACCCCATCAGCGATCCCTACAAGCACGCCGATACCAGAAGACACTCCCAAGCCAGAACCTCCCGCTCCTGTGCCGCCGACGTCAACTCCTAAACAGGGCAGTGGTTCGAACCCAAAGGGGCGCTTCAGTGTGGATCTGACTCCTGGAAGAGATCTTAAAGCCGCAACTCTGCTCACAATCGGTGTTCAAAATGCAGGCGACGCTCAGTCGGTTTCACTGCAGCTATTTGGAACTGACTCCCGACGACAGTCCTTCAGCTGCCCCGTGTTACGAGCACCTCTCAGCGATGGAGCGACGAAGATCACGTTTAACCTCCCTGCGAGCGTAAGAAACTTTAAGTCGCTTGGGGTGATGGCATCGGCTGGCCGTTCGAGCGCCCGTGATTCAGCATCGGTCTCTCAAACGCCACGGCCCAAGAGCGCCAAGCAGCTTCAAACTGCCATCAGACAGTTCTGCTCAGCCCTGCGGAAGGGATCAGATTGATAACGTCCACCTACGGAAAACTCTTGCCAGGCCCTACCGGACAAAGATACAACGTGTACTATGTCTAAGCCCCTCCCCAGACCAAGAATTGTGGCGGATGATTGGGAGTATGGCTGATGAACAGATACATGGAGGCTAGATATGACATTTGAACTAAAACCCCTACCCTATCCGAGCGACGCTCTTGAGCCTCATATCGATGCTCGTACCATGGAGATCCACCATGGAAAGCACCACGCTACATATGTCACAAATCTCAACAACGCACTCAAGGACCAGCCTACGCTCCTCAGTAAAGGCCTTGAGGAGATCCTGGGCCATCTGGATACCGTCCCCGAAGCCATTCGCACTGCAGTCCGAAACAATGGCGGAGGACACTGGAATCATGACCTCTTCTGGCGTCTTATCACCCCTGAGGGCAGTGACACCCCATCGGGTGACCTCGCCAAAGCGCTCGATGCAGCTTTCGGCAATCTCGATGAGTTCAAAGCAAGATTCAAGACTGCTGCTCTCGGCCGTTTTGGTTCAGGCTGGGCGTGGCTGGTAGCCAACCAGGATGGATCATTGGCTATTACATCAACGCCCAATCAGGACAATCCGCTCATGGAGGGAAAGCACGCAATTATCGGCCTCGATGTTTGGGAACATGCATATTACCTGAACTATCAGAACCGCCGAGCTGACTATGTTGATGCGTTCTGGAAGATCCTCAACTGGGATATCGTAGGGGCTTTGTACGCCGCTAGACCTGTTAAGTAAGCCAGTAACATCTACCTTATTTGGTGGCGACTACAGCGCCTGCCGCAGTCAGTGCGGATGAGCGGTTTTTAAAACACGATCTCGTGATAACGAGGTGCTATCGCTCGTCCCTAGCGAGCTAGCGTGCTTAGCATGTACAGGGCTACACCGATTAAGCCGCCGACCAGCGTGCCGTTAATACGGATGTATTGGAGGTCCGCCCCAACCTGCTCCTCAAGTTTACTGACCAACGTTTTAGTGTCCCACCCATCGATTGTTTTTGAGATCAGGTCGGCTACGAACGTGCTTTCTTTTCCAACCAACGTACTTAAGATAGTGCGGATAAAACGATTAAGCTTACGCTGAAGAGACGGCGAAGAAGACAGCGTATCGACTAGATTCTGAAGTACTCGTTGCAATGAGGCGAGTAGCAGCGAGTCACGCTTCTTCACATCTGCATCGATTCCCGAGAGGAACGTATCGCGCACCGCTGCGAAATATTCTCGGAAAACTTCACTCCCAAGGAGAACAATTTTGAACTCTTCGCCCTTCTTGCGCAGCTCTTCAGCGGTCTCTAGCCTGACGATCACGCTATAGAGCCCATTCAAAAGCCGCTGGCGCAACTCATGGTTCTTGTTTTGCAACGCCTCTGACAATGTCTGCTCTGTCTTCGCAGCGATAGCATCAAAGATCTTTCGATCGACGAACTCCGGAATAAACCATGGGGTTGCCTGACGCAGTTGGTAGCGAAACCAGATCTGATTCGATCGAAATAATCCCTGCAGCTGCTGAATAACCTCATCGAGTACAACCTCGTGCATCTGGTTCGAAGTTAAGGTCCTGAGAAATTTCGCAGCGCCCCGCGCCAGGTCGGTGCGCCGAATGATATCCTCCACCTGCTGACTGAGAAATGATTTGATTTCAGAATCACTCGCAATCTCAAGCAACTGCGGCACCAAGGCGCGGACTCGCTGGACAATCCGCTCGCGATTAGCTGCGCTCTGCAGGAATCGCGCGACGCTTCCGGAGATATTGACTACCTGCCCTTCAAGCACCTCCTCAGTAAGGAAGTTGCGCTGAACAAACATCCCCAAACTCTTCCCGATCCGTGACTTATTGTTGGGAATAATCCCGGTGTGTGGGATGGGGAGTCCAAGCGGTCGGCGAAAAAGCGCTGTCACTGCAAACCAGTCAGCCA
>JBIKKR010000202.1:0-4108 GCA_044360225.1 Bdellovibrionota bacterium
CTCATGCGGAGCATGATACCAGGTTCAAATTAGCCTGTCCAGAGAAAAACTATCTTCAATAATCACTGCCGGTTGATTTAGGAAAGAAATCGCCCTGTTCTACTATTGCAACATGGTTGCGCAGAGCTAATACCTGTGATACACCTTTAAATATGCAACCTAGTTGCAGAAAGGGTCTGCTTATTTAACTGATTGAAGTGTTCTATGGAAGTACTAGACGAGTTAGGAGCTGGGTTCAAGAAGGAGTTTGGTAACTGCGGGCACGGCGCGCCAGAGAACTTGGGAGTGCTGCTCGATGATATCACGTCAGGAGATAAGGAACGCATTGCCCGCGGTCTTCATCAGTTTGCAGGGCATCTTGAAGCACGGTTGATAGTGGATAAATTGGACAGTCATTACCGGGCGCTCACCGAGGTGGCACGGGAGGTCGCAAAAGGCACCAATGACGGGGACATCATACGGGCTTTGTTAGCAGGTACGCAGTATCGGACCGCGAGCAAACTTGCCGATATTTCGCAGCCAGCGTCGCCGCAGCAAATTCGAAGCGTTCACCAAGCGGCTGCTAGTGGTCGATCGAATTCGAGTTTCCAGCGCTGGAACGATACTACAACATTAGCAGCCTTACGAAAAAGCTCGAGTCCTCGGGAAGCGGATCGGTTTCTTGCAGAGCTATGCCGTCTGGAAGTGGTTGAAGAAGGCATAAGCATGGCTAAACCTTCGGAGGTGCGAAGATGTCTGATGTTAGGGGCTCCAGCCCTGCTTCATCCACTACTCTTGAATTGCTATGCACAGGCAGCTAGGTACGGTGACCCAGTGGAGATTGGTTTAGCGCTTGCTAGTATAGAGAAGTTGCCGAACAGTCTTAAAAACCAACGTAATCGAATAGCAAAAGATGCGTACAAGCATTGGGCGCCGATTTACGTAGAGGCCCTAGGGAACAGAATCTCTAACGGCGGTATTTCAAATGTTCAGCGAGCCGATACACCCTCCATGGTATGGGATGCTCAAAGCATAGCTGATCTGATTCGAGCTTTAAGGAATGTAGCTCATGACTAGTCTTGTGTTAGAGCCTCTGCGATATGCTTTGCAAAGAAGAAGGTATAAATTTGAAACGGAGAACGAAGTACACATTCATGGTCCCGGATGTGGGCACGACTTGTCTAAGGAGCATATTCACTCAGGTGGTTGTTGTGGAACGGATGCGCTTTCAGGTATTGAACTTGCTACAGCGATAGCCGACGGAGACCTCTGGAACGAATACGAGTCAGTAAATGCGACTATATCGGCCACTCCGGCTGCTGAAGCCAGTGTCAGTGCGCATTCTACTCAAGCAGTTGATATAAGTGCTGGGTTTAGTACTTCGTATGGAACCGTAGCAGAGCCCCAGGCATCGGGTGCTGTAGCCGCCAATCCCGAGGCCGTTCTGGGCGCATCTGCAGTTGCGTCGTCATTCGCTCGCGCGCCGATGTATGAAACCTCATCGCTATCAGGGTATACGCAGGCGAGCTGGAGCGTGCCGGACACAACAACTGTCTCACATGTACCCATGGCTTTGAGTGGACAGTCCTATCAAAATGATAGATGGCAATCGGTGCTTAATGTTCAATCTAATCAGCTGCAGGTATTCACCTCAAGCGAAACTTCGCTTGGGGCGCAGAAGTGGGGGGAACAAGCGAGTGAACAGGGGCGGGGTAGTTTGACTGGATACTCGGAACGCGCGGATGGAAAGCCGAGCTATTCGTCTGCTTGGGAAAATGCGTCGCCAAGCACTCAGGCAAGTGCTCGTTTCATGGGGTGGGCCTCCGAGCGTCAGCAATCTGAAGTTCTTACTACAAGACTTCAGGGTCGTCATGATGTGGGACCTGATCCAGGAGCAGGTAAAAGGGGCAACGAGTCAAGCTACAGCTCAACGCAGTATCCGGTTAAGAGAGAGGCTGCTAGAGAAACAAATGATTCGCCGGCTAGTTTGGGTAGTGCAGCACGCGCTTTTATCACAAAGGCCGAGGAGTTCGTGAGCAGCTCTAAGAATGCCCGTGGGGAGGTATATAATGGCAATAGTGACGAACGTACTCAGCGCGCCATTAGATCCGATCAGGCACCGGCTAGTCCTAACGCAAAAGCTCAAGAGGTAGTACGACAGAATCTAAACAGTACAGACTTTCTGGGTTCTAGAGAGGGCTCGCCAAGCGATGCTCAGAGAGGATCGCAGAGAGGGTCCCAGACGGTAGTGGACAGTCAGAGGCGTCACGGTGCTGAGCCTCAGACCTTAACTCCCAATAATGTCTCAAAGTCAGCAGGTCAACACGGCGGAGAAACCGATATTCGACGATCTATTAAAACCGATCAGAGACCAGCTAGCGACGGTCAACGATTGCAAACTTCCGTTTCGCGTCATTCCTCTGTCGGAATGCGCGGTGATACTGACGGTTCCCTGCCGGCAAGTACGCAGAGAAGATTGCAGACAGCAGCGGGAATTTCGCAGGCTAAGTACGTCAAAGAGCAAGCGATGAATTCGAATAAGGTCCGCGATCCATTACGGCAAGGAGCCGGTGACGAGTCGTTCCAGCATGCCGCTCGATCACAGCGGATACCCACGAGCGCATCAACTCGAACGGACGTGCCTGTGCAAAGCCAACCTGGTACAACAATCCGTGTACGTTCAGAAGAAGCCATGGAGAGGAGAGTGGGAGCTCAAAGGACTAGAGGGGATCACACTCAGAAGCCAGACACAATCAAGAGCTCTAGGGCGGAAATACGTAAAGCAAGTGTTGATTTCCGCCAGCAGCAGAGTGGTAGAGGCGAGCTCGCTTCAGCGATTAATCCTATAGGCCGCGATGCGAGGAATCGCTCAAATAACCAGACCGTAGACAGAAAGAGTGCTAGAAGGGGAGAAGTAATCGAGGGAAGAGCGACTGCCGCGGCCAGGCGACGAGCGGACGTTAGTGTCGCATTGCGACAGGCAATTATCGGTCGAATAAATCGTATTTTGTCAACGACGCAGAAGACGCGAAACGCCGGACGGAACTCACTTCACACATTGCAGCGATTGGATGTGGCGACCAGGGTATTAGAGCTTATTGGAGATGAGGACTACTTTGAGGGAGTCGCTGCTCTGCGGTCCAGGAGTGTTAGAGGACTAAAGAGGAGCGAAGATGCAGCTGGCGTTACGAGGTCAGGACGATCGAGAGGATCAAAAATCAAAAGCTTCAAGAGCGCCAACGAGCTGAAAAGACAACGGGAGGCACGTCGAGCAAGGAAGTCATCAGCTTCGGGCGGACAAGGATCATCTGCAGCAATTGGTGGCGCATCGTCTGGCTTATCTAAGTCGACTCAGACCGGCACCACCGTTGGTAAAGTGAGTAATGCCTCCGGAAGCGGTCCTTCCAAGAGCCTTAGTATCTTTCAGGCAAAGACTGACGATGCTCCAGATGACAGAGAGGACCTACCTAGCTGATGTTGGCTTGCAATTCGGGCAAACACCGGAGAGTACCAGTTGCTCCTGAGAGACTGAATACCCGCTGGGGACTAGGCGCCTTATTTGCGCATCATCTTTACCCATGCACACTACGCTATCGCATAGCTCGCAGTTGAAGTGGTAGTGAGGACGCTCTCCACGCATCTCATATACAGCTCCCTTGCCTGGGACCTGTATCGTGGAGACCAGACCGTCTTCACTAAGCGTGTTGATAAACCGATAAACCGTGGACTTATTGATATCTGGCCTCGTTTTTGCGACGAAATCTATGATCTCACGAGCTGATATTGGCGCTTCCTGCTCCTGAAGAAACTTAAGAATGAGTTGCCTTGCCTGGGTATTTCTCATGCACAATTAACCCTAACGATTGCAGGCTACAGTACCCGGTCCCTGTAAAAAGAAGAGGCCCCTCTAGGGGGAGTACAATAATAAGACTGCTTCCGCCTGCCGCCGCCTGACTTACAGCTAATAGTAAACTGATGGGGTTTCCAAAGCAACCGACTACACAGCCGACTCAGGGCTACCTTAATGTTTCCCAACCCCCTGAGGATAAAAGGTTAATGAATAGGGCTGGCGCCCCGAATCCGGATTTGCTACCCTTTTAGGTGTGAGCAAACTTCGAATATCACTTCT
>JBIKKR010000074.1:0-14489 GCA_044360225.1 Bdellovibrionota bacterium
GCTCGATCGGATTTTGAGTCGCAAGCACAAGAAAGGGGTCAGGCAGTTTGAAGGTCTGCTCGCCGATAGTCACCTCACGCTCCTGCATCGCCTGAAGAAGAGCGGACTGTACCTTGGCCGGCGCTCGATTAATCTCGTCGGCCAAGAGTAGGTTAGTGAACACAGGACCCTTTCGAATCACAAAATCGCCGCTCTGGGGGCGGTACACCTCCGTGCCGATTACATCCGAGGGCAGAATGTCAGGAGTAAACTGAATCCGGGACATTTGCGCATCGATGACTTGAGTGAGCGCAAGGAGAGTACGAGTCTTGGCTAATCCCGGAACTCCCTCTAACAGGATGTGCCCATCAGCGAGGAGGGCGATGAGGAGCCGGTCAATCAGGCGGTCTTGACCGATAATTCGCTTGTGGAGTTCGCTTTTTATACTCGAAACGATCTGGGCCGTTTGTGTGTGCGTTGTTGATTCCATGTGTTTGCTGGTCTTTTTATGACGAGAGTTGTCTCTATACTCGTGTTGGAAAAGGCCCTACAGGAGCCCCTTATCCCTTAACGATAAGCCTAACCACTTAATTCGACAATATTTTAGTTGCGAGCACGCTGAAGTCTTGTGGATGTAAGCTGGGTTGGACAGGGTATTAGGGCATCGCAGTTCTCGCCTCTTGAATGGGGCCACAAATGCGCGGATCGTATCGTTTTTGATGAGTTTAACGACGCTTGGCCGCGCATTTGTAACCCTGTCGGAAATGCCAGCTCTTTCGAGTAGATAGCGGGAGAACCGCGAAGTCCTGACAGGGTAACTAGGACCGATTGAAGAAACCCTTCGGACCAGGTTACACTAAGAGAAGAGGCTCAAGACTGAAATCATTGTGAGGTCTTTGGTAGTTTGGCCCTTTCGGGCCCTCAAGGTTGATTAGGTTGATTGACGAATTTCATGGCGGTTTGTGGAGCTCAAGAACGGCAAAGGTGGTAAAGGCGGGCAGAGTGGAAAGCACCCTCAGAGTGGGAAGGGTGCTAGTTTACGGCCGCCTCCGGCAGTAAAATACAAACCAGAGCATAATTACCCGTTGATATGGGGGCTGGTGACCCTATTGACGGTCCTCCTGTGTATCGCGGCGGGGGTGTATACTAAGCGCTACTTGAATCGCGAGTTTATCGGTGAACAGACGCGGATACTCCAGCAGTGTCGCCAAGACCCGAGCAGCAATCCGAAGCTGTGCGAGGAGTTGTTAATCGCTCGCGGAGAGATAAAGCAGTCTCCGTATGCCAAGACGATGCGAGGCCCGCAGCGGCCACCGTTCTTATTGTATGATAGCAACGCGGATCTGACCCCGGTGCCTCACTAGGGCAATGCAAACGAATCATCTGGCATGGTCGCTGGACGCGTGCGTTTCTTTTTCGGACTACGCGGCGAAGTCGCCTGCTGGTAGCGCGCCAAGGCCTCGGGCAATAAAGCCTGTAAAGCCTCAAGACGATCCTCGCTGTCGGGGTGAGAATTAAGGAACGAGAGGCCCGCAGGGGTCGAGCTGGCGGTGCGCGACATGGCAGACCAAAACGCCAGCGCATCGTGTGGATCGAATCCGGCGTCGGCCATAAGAAAAAATCCGATGTGATCGGCTTCTGTTTCAAGCCGCTGAGACTCTGGATTTACAGCAATAGCCTTGACCGCCTCGGTAACGACGACAGCTGCCAGCTGCGCTAAGGGGCCGTAGTATGGGTCCATTGCAACGATCTGTCCGGCGATTCGACCGCTTGTGCGTGCCATAATCTCGTTGGCTTCCTCCGCAGCGGTTGGTTGTGTGTGGTTTGCTAAAAGGTGCCCCAGCTCGTGCGCAACTACTGTTGCCAGCTCCCCATCACGTTGCGCGATCCGGAGCATCCCCGTCCATACAAAAAGGTAGTTTCCACGAGTTGCTGCGGCATTGATTACGCGAGCATCATCCAGAACGAAGACGTTCCATGGGTGGCTATCCACCTTACCGGCTTGAGCGAGGCGCTGTACCAATCCGCGTACCCGCTGGATAGCCGCGTCGTCTCGTGCGAGTGGATAGGTCGCCGTAAGCGTAGAGAGCACCTGATGGCCGTAAGCCTCGTCCTCTGCCGAGACGAATCCACCTTGTGGTATAACTCCTGGAGTAACTGGTGTGCGCGAAGAGATGCAGCCACTGCCGATGAGAATCAGAGAACACAGTAGCGTGACAAAAGAAATTCTCCTCAGTGAAATTTTCCTCAGTAAAGAGCGGAGATCCTTCAGAGATGCCGCCACCTGCCCGCCGATCACAAGCTGCTGAAAGCGAGATTGAGCATCGGATGGTCTCAGGTGTGTGTTGTGGAATCTTTGCAGTGGATGCATGGATTGAATCTTATAAACCCGGTATGTCCTTAAGGTATGAGATTGCGCTCTTCGGTCGTCGTTTGAATGTGTTAGTGGAATCGTTGCAAGCACTTAGGTAGATCCCGCAACAACAGACGCAACGTATTGTTGCGATTGCATCTTTTACCAAAAACCCAGTATAGTGCCATGCGGTGGTCATGCGTTACTGCCTTTACTGAACCCATTGATTATTAGAGGGCTTTCGCCAGTGGTTTATTCAAACGATAGCGGTTCTGGGCACCGTATTCCAGCTAACTTTTCCCTGGTCTTCTCACCAGAGGTTATCGCTGGTCGCATCAAGGCGTTAGGTCAGGAGGTGAGCTCTTGGTGTGAAGGTGTGTGGCGTGACTCGCACACCGATGTTCTGGTTGTTCCAGTGCTCCGTGGAGGAGTGTTTTTTTTTGCTGATTTGGTGCGAGCGATTGCATCTTCAATCGAGGTGGCCCCAGTGCGAGCCTGCGGGTATGAAGCAGGGCTGAATGCGGTGCAGAGACCAGAAGTGGCTATTGATTTCTCTGGTATTGCTGTGAAAGGTCGAGTGGTTCTTGTAGTGGATGATGTAAGTGATTCTGGCCGCACGTTAGAGGCCTTAGAGGGAACTCTTTTGAAGGCCGGAGCTCGCGAAGTTAGGACTGCGGTACTTATTAGAAGATTACTCGACACTCCTAGCTTCGTCCCGTGTTGGGTTGGGCTGCAGTACAGCGGCTCTGAGTGGCTCGTCGGCTACGGTATGGACGACAATGAACGTTGGCGTAATCTGCCAGGTGTATACGCTATCAAGAAAGAGCAGTAGTCGATGGTTGCTCGTAGTGCCCACATCTCACAGTCTACAGAAGATCGTTGCAGCGAGACGGGTGTGGAGTACGTTGTAGATATTGTAAATCTCTCAAAGAGCTTCCAGCGCAAATCTCGCGGCAAAGGGAGCTACACAACTGTGAAATCGGCGCTGCTTGGGTTGTTTCGCGGAGGATCCGACGGCCGTGCGCCACAACAGATAACCCGGGCTATTAAAGATCTTACCATGCGTATTCCTAAAGGGAGTTCGATCGGGCTTATCGGACGTAACGGCTCGGGCAAGTCGACTTTTCTGAAGTTAGTAACCGGAATATATAAACCGACATCGGGTTCGGTGGTGGTGTCGGGGCGAGTTGCGGCGCTTATTGAACTGGGTGCAGGTTTTCATCCTGATTTTACTGGGCGAGAGAATCTGGTCTTGGCTGGGGTTATGCACGGGCTCACTCGTGAGCAGGTGGCGGAGCGCTTTGACCAGATCGTGGCATTCGCCGAGCTTGAGGATGTTATTGATGATCCTGTGCGCACCTATTCATCGGGAATGTTTATGCGGCTAGGCTTTAGCGTCGCAGTGCATACAGACCCAGATATACTCTTGGTCGATGAAGTGCTGGCAGTTGGAGATGCAGGATTCGTTGCCAAGTGTAAGGATCGGATCGCTGAGTTGCGGAAAGAGGGTAAGACCCTCATTCTCGTTACCCACGACCTTGAATCGGTCGAGCGCTGGTGCGACGAAGCTATCTGGCTGCACGAGGGGGAGGTCAAGGACCGTGGATATCCGCGGCGAGTAATCGATGCGTATCGGCATTTTGTTGAGAAGGGCGAAGAGGCGGCGATCCTTGAGACGGAGCGGCATACCCTCACACCGCTACACCCTGATCAGGGTACCCCAGCTGGGAATGAGGTGGAGGCTGCTCGTTGGGGTAGTCGTGAGGTGGAGATCACGGCAGTGGAGATCACGGGAGCAGATGCGAGCGAGAGGCGTGTGTATCATCCAAATGATTCGATGCGGATCTCGATATCGTATCAGGTGCACGCCGCGCAGAGCGATCTCGTCTTTGGGGTCGGAATCCACCGCGCAGACGGTCTGAATGTGTTCGGAACGAATACGAGTATCGATCGAGTCGAGCTGCCTGGGTTGACGAGCGGTGGAGAGATCGATTGCGTGATTGATAGACTCGGTCTCCTTGATGGAGCGTACGTACTCGATGTCGCTGCGCATCGTGCTGATGGCTATCCCTTTGATTATCATAAGTCGGCAGTGCACTTCTCAATTCGTTCAGATAATCGTGTGGTCGGCGTAATCTCGCCGCAGCGTAGCTGGATCCTCAACAGGCAGGAGGTAGGAAGATGCGCGTAGTCCTCTCTGAACTGTGGCGAGCACGAACCTTGATCGATGCCCTGGTGCGTCGACACATCGCAACTCGGTATCGTGGTTCACTGTTCGGGTTTCTCTGGTCGTTTTTGAACCCGCTCTGCTTGATGGCTGTGTATACCCTGGTGTTTAGCCACTACATGCGAGTTTCGGGAGGACCAAACTACCACATTCTTGTGTTCTCTGGGTTGCTGCCATGGATCTGGTCAACATCAGCGCTGCACGAGGGGACGGCATCCTTAGTGAGCAGTGGACATCTGATTACAAAGTCGATGTTCCCGGCGCACGTTCTGCCGTGTGTCAGTGTTCTCGCTTCGATGGTCCACTTTGTTTTGGCTCTTCCGATTCTGATGATCTTTATGTATTTCGCGGGGGTTCCGGTTACAGCCACGTGGTTACTCCTTCCCGTCATTGTGTTTCTGCACGGCCTTTTTCTCTTAGGCGCTGTTTTGGGGCTTAGTGCGCTCAACGTATTCTACCGTGATGTGCAGCACCTCCTCGGTAACATTCTCACCTTTGTGTTCTTTCTCTGTCCGGTGGTGTACCCACGCACGAACATACCGGCTCGGGCTCGTTTCTGGATTGAATTGAACCCATTGGCCCTCGTGACTGAATTCTATCAGATGGTGTTGGTTGAGGGGGTGCTGCCTCCGCTTGTCCCTCTCGTATACTTTGCGGTGACTGCATTCGCTGCGCTTGCCCTCGGAGTTGCGATTCACCAGCACAATCGTGAGCAGTTTGCGGAGGCCTTGTAGAAACGATGGCGAGAGCGATACATCAGTTAGTACACACGTTGAGTTATGGGGATGCGATATCGACTGAGGTGCTGGCGCTCCAGCGAGTCCTGCGCTCTCTGGGTTACGAAAGCGAGATATTTGCCATCCATGAGCATCCCCTGTTAGAAGGGCGATCGATACCCTACACAGCGATCGCAGAACAGGAGTGCGCCGACATCATTCTACATTATTCTTTAGGGTCTCCGCTCAATCCGCTCTACGCGTCGTGGATGAAAGGGCGTCGCACCTTAGTGTATCACAATATAACTCCGGCGACGTGGTATCGTTCGATCAACCAACGGGTAGCAGATGATATTGATGCCGGACTGCGCGACCTGCCGGAATTGTGTCGGGTGTCGGAGGCGATATGGGCAGATTCTCCGTACAACGCAGGAGAGATCGGTGCGTATGGTTTTCGCGCGGAGGTGCTGGAGCTTCTCGTCGATCCGGCTCGGTGGGATGGCCCCAGAAACGAGGGGATTTACTCCTCGGTAAAGGGCTCGTCTGGCACGCAGGTTCTCCATGTAGGGCGACTAGCGCCGAATAAGTGTCTCGAAGACGTCATTAAGGCTTTTTATTTTCTCGTGAAGTACATCGACCAAGAGGCTCGTTTGCGACTCGTGGGGATCGACACCGACACTGAATTGTATTCGTTTTCACTGCGTGAGTTGGCGAATCATTTAGGGATCGGGTATGCGGTAGAGTTTGTTGGGCCACTCTCGGATAGCGAGGTGCGCGCCATGTATGAGGCAAGCGATGTGTATGTCTGCATGAGCGAGCACGAGGGGTTCTGTCTGCCTCTGATTGAGGCGATGCACTTTGGCTTACCCGTAGTGGCATTCGCAGCCGGGGCTGTTCCAGATACTCTGGGCAGTGGTGGAGTGCTCGTACGCGAGAAGAAACACGCCGAGATCGGACAACTCATCGCCGATATTGCCGCCCCGGGTGAGTTGCGAGAGCACTTAATCAAGAATGGGCGTGAGCGGGTAGGGTATTTTAGTTTTGAACGCTTCGCGGCCCGAGTACACGAGTTGCTGACAACAAGCGCCAGAGTTGAAACCATGGTAGAGGGCGTATGATACGTGTAGGATTTGATACAAGCGCGCTCGACCCCCGGTTTAAGTCCCATGCGCAGCGTGGTATCGGACGATACGTTGGCCACCTTGCAGAGTATCTTCGCGAGCAGGCAGTGGCAGATTTTGGCGTTGAGTGGTTTGACCATAATACCTTAATCCACACCGGGGTAGCGACGAAGCTGATTGACCTTTTGCCGCTGGCTAGAACGACCTTGCGTCAACAGCTGCTCTATCCGCTCAAGCTCAAGACCGGAGTCCTGCGCCAGTGCTCCTTCGTCCACTTTCCAGCGCACATGGATGGACCGGCCTGGAGTCCTAAGCCGTACATCCTCACCGTGCATGACTTGATCCCTCTCATCCTTGAGGACCTATACCGAGCAAACCGGCCGAACTGGAGATACGAGTTTGCTCGTTGGCTTGAGAATACCTCAATCAAAAACGCGACGATGTTACTCGCCGTCAGTGAGACTACAGCCCAAGATGTCGTGCGGCTCTTGGGTATTCCTCGCGAGCGGATTGCGGTTACTCCTAATGGCGTAGAGCAGGGTTTCTTTGATCTCTACAAGCTTCGACGAGACCTCGCTCCAGATGCGCGGGTGGAGCTCCGTACCCGACTCGGTATACCGCTGCAGCGGCCGATCCTCTTCTATGTTGGTGGCCACGATGAACGCAAAAATATACCGATGGTGATTGAGATCGCTCGTGAGGCGATACAGGAGTGCGCGGAGAGACATAAGCCTCAACCAGTGCTCGTGCTTGCCGGTAAGGTGAACTCGCAACGAGAGCGAGATGTGCTCAACACAGCGCTGCGGAACTTTGCACTGGCAGCAGATACCGTAGATCTCGGCTTTGTGTCGGAGGCTGACCTAAAGTCGCTCTACGCTGAAAGTGCGGTGTTTCTCTTCCCCAGTTTATACGAGGGTTTTGGTCTCCCTGTACTTGAGGCTATGGCGGCTGGAGTGCCAGTGGTGAGCTCTAATCGCGGAGCCTTGCCGGAGGTTATGGGCAAGGTCGGCATCTCGTTTGACCCCCATGATTCGATAGCTGGGTGCAAAGGGGTTCTCGATATCCTCGGAAATAGAGCGTATGCAGAGAGCCTCTCGGAAGGTGGTCATCTCCGTGCTGCTGAGTTTACCTGGGAGCGTACTGGTAAGCTGACCGTCGAGGCGTATCGGCAAGCAGCCGCACTGCTAGGCCGGCCGCGCTCTGTGACTGAGATTGCACCGGTTGATCGGTCGCTCGTCGATGCTGGGCGTGTATCAAATATTGGAAATGCAGAGGTGTAAGACGCGCCATGCAGCAAGCAGGGACTCATACCAAGGATCTGTCATTTGCAAAGGTCGCTAACGTCGATGTGCCCGCGCTCGGTCGATTAACGGGTCGAGACTTCGCTCTCGTTTCACTCTGCGTGCTCGTAGGGTTGTTGATCAGGCTCGATTTTATGCGAGCCTCGGGATTTACCATTGATGGTGATGAGGCGATTGTCGGTCTGATGGGACGCGATATCCTGCAGGGGCGAGGGATTCCGATATTCTACTACGGACAGCACTACATGGGCTCGCTTGAGGCGATCATGGCCAGCATCTCGTTTGCTGTGTTTGGTGCGTCGCCGTTTACGTTGCAGCTGGTGCCGCTTATCTGGTCGTTGGGGTTGATCGTCCTGGCGTACTGGCTAGGGCGTCTGCTTGCTGGTCGTCGGGCGGGACTGATAGCGGCCGCTCTAATGGCGGTGCCCCCACCGGCTCTGGTGGTATGGAGCAGTAAGGCCCGTGGAGGATTCATTGAAATCGTAGTTCTAGGTGGCATCGCGCTGTGCCTTACGATCCAGTGGCTCCGACACCATCCGGAGCAGATGCGTTATCCAGCTGTGCTAGGACTCGTTCTCGGTGTCGGTTGGTGGGTCAACAATCAGATACTTTATTTTCTAGCGCCTATAACGCTCGTTTGCGCTCTGCACGCCTTTTCTCGCTCTATGCGGCTCGGGGCGCCGGGAGTTGTCGCAGGGAGCACGCATGCTCTCTCGCGCGGCGTAGTGGGGATAGGAACGGTCGCTTTGCTATCGTTTTTTCTCGGTGGTGCACCGTATTGGTGCTACAATGTTCAGTTCGGTTTTCCCTCTGCAGGAATGTTTAAGCTAGCCTCGTGGGGGCAGTTTGTGTCTCATCTTGAGGGGCTCAGCATGACTGCGTTGCCAGCGATAGTAGGCGCGCAACGTTTCTGGCAACGTCTACCGGTTTTTGCGTTTAGCCGCCACCTAGCGTTGTTGTTGTACGTGGTTCCTATCATAGTGCTTATTGCGATGCGTTGGCGTCATGTGCTGGGGCTTTTTAAGGGGCGCATTGACCGAGGTCGTCCCGTTGAGCTACTTGCTCTCTTTTGCATCTCGTGTTGCCTTGTGTTTGCCGTAAGCTCGTATGGATGGCTCGTACAGGCGCCGCGGTATCTTCTTCCGTTGTACATCGGTCTCTATCCGCTTGTTGCCGTGTGCTGTGATCTGGCCTGGAACCGCTCTCGTGCACTTGGGGTAACATACCTCGTTGCTTTACTGAGTTTTCAGCTAGCGTCGTGTTACGTAGGTGGGCGCGGTTTAAGTGGTGAGCCAGTTGTGTTTGGTGGTCAGCGTGTAGCCCGTGATCATGCGCCCCTCATTGCAACCCTCGATCGGTTAGGAATGACGAGGGTTCGCACAAACTATTGGATCGGGTATCGCTTGGCTTTCGAGACAGGTGAGCGGATTACGTTCACAGTGCTTGGAGAGCCGACGCAGGCGCGTATTCCGCGTTACGAAGAGAACGACCTTGAGAAGCGAGGAGAACTGCCGTTAGTCCTGGTAGAATCAGAGGTGGTAGTTGTGCGACCGGTTCTGAAACGCTTCGGTTACACGTTCAAAGAGGAACGAGCTGGCGAATACTACGTGCTGTATGACCTTAAGCAGCAGCTGCCATCAGCAGAGATAATCGACATCAAGGTCGCTGGCTATCAGGTGCGTGCAAGCGGAAGTAACCCCGCCGAAGCCGCAGTTGACGGCGACCTAATGACTCGTTGGGGGACGGGTGCTCCACAGAGCCCCGGGCAGAGCTTCGAGATCGAGATCTCTCAGCCTGTTTCCATCGAGGGAGTACGCTACGCGTATGGCGCCTGGTTTAATGATCGCCCGGCAGAGCTTAAAGTGGAGGTTGAGGATCTTCAAGGAGCGCGTACAGTGGTGCTTTCTCAACGTGAATCGCCAGGCGCGATGCACCTGTCGGCTAGAGACCCGTACTTTACCCTGCGCTTTCAGCCGATTCTAGCGCACAAAGTTATCTTAACTCAGCTCGGACGTCACCCAGTGCTGGACTGGTCGATCGCCGAGGTGACACTTCTTGGTGCGATCCCAGCCGATGCGGGTGTTCATGGAAGATAACGTCACAGAGAGCTTATCGAATCGGCGTTGGCTTGTGCGTGGAGCCCTCGCAAGCACGCTGGTGCTTGCGCTCTTGTACATGGTGCCAACTCACGAGCTTTTTGCAGCCCTCAAGCAGGTCTCGCTCCATGATATCGTAATACTGATAGCGATCTCGGTGTTGCTGATATCGGTAAGTGTGTGGAAGTGGCGCCTCTTCTTGCAGCACCTTGGGATCGAACAATCCTTTGGTAGGCTGTTCTCTCTTTATCTACTGGGTTACTTTGTGAACGTCTTTACCCCGTCGTTTATAGGCGGAGATGTTGTTCGGAGCCTGGCGCTTGGTTCGCAGGTGAATCGATCCCATGCAGTTTCGGCTGCAGTTCTTGAGCGCTACACCGGTATAGTTGCCATGTTGGTCATGGCGCTCTGTGCATGCTGTATGGCACGTGACGTTACTCGCGAGATAGTCCTTGTGGTGCTAGCGGTAGGAGTTGGATGCATCCTGGTTACGTGGATGATCATTGCGGGGTGGTTGACCAGATGTGCCACAGCGGTCGGATTGCCTCAGTCGGTCACGAGGATTGTCGAGAAGATCCACGAGGGGTTTGTTTGGGGCATCGGCGATCGTAACTTGTTAGTGAAAGCGTTCGCGCTCTCGGTACTGTTTCATCTTTTAACGATCGTGAATACAGCGGCCGTTGGAGCCGCAGTAGGGTGGTTGGATATTCCGTGGAGTGGCTTGCTGGTTGTTGTGCCCCTGATTTTAATCGTAGGGGCCGTGCCGATTTCGCCGCAAGGCTTGGGGATTCAAGAGGGAGCTTTTGTCTTTTTTCTGCATTCAGTTGGCGCAACAACTGGCCAGGCGCTGGCGATAGCACTCGTATTGCGGGCCAAGTCGTATCTCTTGGCCCTGTGTGGCGGCATAGTATGGCTGGTTAATCGAGGGCGTGAATGATCTCAGTTGCATACAGCGAGTGATCCTTAAGGTGTAATGAAAAATTCAACTTTGATTATAGGCTCTGGTCCATTCGGGCTGTCTCTGGCTGCGTTTCTCAAGAAGCGATCCATGCCCTTCCGTATCGTGGGCTCTCATTTCGAGTATTGGCGGGATAGCATGCCGAGTGGTTTATGCCTTCGATCCAGCCTTGATTGGCATATTGATGCTGATAACAAATTCACGATGCGGAGATGTATCGAGGAACTGAATCTTTCACCCCAGGACTTTGAGCCGATTAAACTGAGATCCTATATTCAATATGCAGATTGGTTTAGGAGTAACTCTAAAATCTCTGTGGAAGACACCAAGATTGATAGGCTGGATCATCAAGGGGGAGTCTTTAGTGCGTTACCTCGCTCCGGTCCTCCAATTGAGGCTACACATGTTGTAGTGGCCGTTGGATTGCGTTATTTCCCATATATTCCGGAGTGTTTAGCGGAGTTGTTGCCAGCTGATCGGGTGCATCACTCATCAGAGATAGTTGATTTTCATCAGCTTAGAGGGTCTCGTGTCTTGATTGTAGGAGGAAGGCAGAGTGCTTTTGAGTGGGCGGCATTGATACATGAAAGTGGCGCTAAAGAAGTGCATCTATCATATCGACACGAAAAACCTCTATTCACCAAATCGGATTGGTCCTGGCTTGAGCCGATCCTTGAGCAACTACCTCATAATCCCGATTGGTTTAGAAACCTTTCCTGTCATGATCGAGAACTCTTTAATGATAGGGTCAGGAAGGAGGGGCGTCTCAAACTCGAGCCCTGGCTTGCGCAGCGCATATCGAAAGAGACGATATTCATGCACCCGAAAACGGAGATAGTAGGGGTTGATCAACGCGCGTCTGGTGAGTTGAATATCCATTTCAATAACTGTCAAGATATCAGAGTTGATCACGTGGTTTTTGCGACTGGATTTAAAATCGATCTCAATCGAATTCCATTTATGTACGATGGAAATCTTCTGGATAAAGTTGACATGCGCGATGGGTCTCCAGTGTTGGATTCAACCTTTCAATCGAGTATCAAAGGTTTGTTTTTTACTGGTGCCGCCGCTATTCAAGAGTTTGGACCACTATTTGCCTTCACTGCAACGACTCGCGTTTCCTCGTCCGTAATAGGCAACGCGATTGCGGCGGTATCGTGAGCATTGCCCACGTTGTAGGGTTTCTGGCGCTACTAAGGCGCCGGATTGCCACTTGACTCGTTATTCAGGTGGATCGATCTTTGATGGCCAGCGTGTGTCGATTTTCTGGTGGCCTCGCCGTAAGAGGTGGCCAAAACCTCTAGTAATTATAAGTGCTTATGTGTTAATACACAATTTTTGACCATGAAGATTGTGCCATTGCAACTCGATAATACCTAATTTTGCCTCATGTAACGTCTCCAAAGCGCCGAAGGTTACTCTGTGACCAGTAAAACAGAGTGGCCATGAGGTGCACTCTCGGTTTTGCCTGGATGGGAGACATGCTGGCAAACGCCGCTCGAGAGGGATTTTATGCAGGATGACATTACTATCGCTTCTGATGAGCCGGTTCTTATAGTCGATGATGTTATGTCGGCTAGAATGGTGCTCTCTGACATGCTGATGGATCTAGGGTTCTCTAATCGCATTGAAGCCCGAAATGGCCATGAGGCACTTCAACTGCTTGAACGCCATAATTTCCAACTCATTTTCTGTGACTATCTTATGGATGGTATGAGTGGGCTTGATTTTCTGCAGGCAAGTCAATCCAGAGGAACCAAGCAGCTACCACCGGTTATCTTTGTAAGCTCAATGGGTGACGTGCAGAGCGTTGAAGACGTCTTAAAAATGGGAGCCAGTGACTACATCGTAAAGCCCGTCAATTTAAGAAAGCTCCGTCAAAAAGTAGATGCAGTCCTCCATCGGTCTAAGGAAAAATAGTTTAGGGCGCATCACAAAACATTCTCCCAGAGAGGCCAACCGAGAATTCGCTGGCTGACCACTAAGGCTATAAAGGCTCTGAGGCGCGCCTGTGTTTTCACGCGTATCCCTTGCTAGCCACTGGATTCATTCGCTACCGCATTACTAGTTGAGCGAGTAGAACCTTGCGTAGCCTCAGAGGATGCTGATACTCCACGTGTGCCTAGCAGGGAAACTGAAGCTGGACAGGATATGACGCGCTCCGGTATCAGTGACCTGAGTACAGAAGAAAATTTGTTTGTTTGAACCCGATTTAATTTGCGGAACAACGCTGCTTTGACCGGGCTCTTGACACTAAACATGCGGGTGTGAAGCGTCTCAAACTGCTCATACGGGAATCGTTTCTCCACGCACTCGGTTTTAATAATAGCTCCGGCTGGGCAGATGTATATACCCTTTAGTGCTGCGAGAGCTGCTCTTGTAGACCGGATAGAGTTAGCTACGCTCTTTAAGTATGGAGACTTGCCCTTTCGCCAGTACTTGGCCGCTAGCTTCAATGTGGCGCTGGCAGAATTTCTAAGGGCTTTGAAGAGAGCTTTTTTGGTTTCTTCAGAGAGAGCAGCGCAGGTTGGCCGTCCCTGTTCCGAACATAGAGGTGCCGAGAGATCAATTTTTAGCGACTGCCCAATAAACCTCCAGGTAAGAGATCCGAGTGATAGATTGTACGGTACGATAAAACTTGATTCTCCCGGAGCGAATCTTTGTGCCCTGTCGTTTGCCATGTACTCTGGGTTCGGTAGGGTAGGGTGCCCATTTTCATACGTGAAGTCGTTAAGAGCGAGATCGTCCTCTGTTGTTTCAATGCTTCGAAATAGGCGTGGATCAAGCACGGTCAGTGGTACTACCGTGTCGGTTTCGGGTTGGTTCTTATTTCGATAATTGAAGCGGATTAACTCGCCTTGTTCGCCGTATGCTCTGCAGGCACCGACTATCTCAACCATCGCCTCTGCCTGTAGTGTTAGATTTCTTTCACGCGCGAATTCAGCGGCTGCGCCCGAAACGGCGAATTTCGCTACCCACTCTTGCTTAGATTGAATGACGATATCGGAATCACTGGCGACTTCGATTGCAGCAGCAAGTTTACCATCAATATCGGTTAAGACTTCATATCGGGCAATTGGCTGTGACCCATGCTCTTCGCGAATGCTGAGGAGTAGGCCAGGGATTGGATGCTCCTCTTCCGCTGCAGTCTTGGGTTTATTTGCAGGATCGTTGTCGTCATCAACCTGGCCGGCATTTCGAAGTTTCTCGTCGCGTTGCGCAGTCCATGTATCTGATTTAGCGCTGCTATCTTTTGTGCCAAAGGTGCTAGCCATTTCCCCTTCAACGAGTCGGAAGTCAATTATATAACTCTTTGGTGTGTCCGTTGGAGTTGGTGTTGGTGTCGCTGTGGGATCAGCGCCGTCACCTGAGGCTGCACCCTCGGTCGGCGTATCGGTTGGGGTGTTCGTAGGCGTATCAGTTGGAGTATTGGTCGGCGTATCAGTTGGGGTAGCCGTTGGCGTATCTGTTGGAGTGTCAGTAGGGGTGCTGCTCGGGGTGTGTGTCGGAGTGTCTGTAGGAGTATCTGATGGTGTATCCGTGGGTGTCTCGGTCGGGGTGTTGGTTGGAGTGTCTGTCGGGGTCTCGGTCGGAGTAGTGGTTGGGGTGTCGGTAGGTGTACTACTTGGAGTTACCGTCGGTGTATCAGTTGGTGTTTCGCTTGGAGTTTCAGTTGGAGTCCCGGTTGGAGTATCAGTTGGTGTATCTGTCGGAGTATCAGTGGGTGTTTCAGTAGGT
>JBIKKR010000203.1:0-4070 GCA_044360225.1 Bdellovibrionota bacterium
TTTACTGACAAAGCGAGGCAGGCCTTGCTTGAGCGACACCCTACTCGTGTAGCATCCTTATTGACTCCTCTTCAGATTTGAGGATACCATAAAGAAATGTCCACAGGGTGCAACATCTCAGCTTCTCCTTCTCTGCCGGTAGCACCGCTATCCTGGGCACCTTCGTTCTGGTGGGCGTAAGCCCATACATCCGGTCCTCCTAGTAATCTTTGGCTCCCTGTTTTAGTTTAGTAGTCTTCGTGTAGTCCATACATAGGGCACTCAGAACCGCTTCTCACGATAGGTTTACCACTATGCGTATTACCCCATCATGCACAACGATATCGCTCGATTTGACGGCACCGGCTGCTGTGTACCTGCGACTACGCGATCGCTTCTCACGGGTGTTTCTGTTTGAGTCCTCAGACTACCACGGGGCTGGTGATTGTCGCTCGTTTATCTGTTGTGAACCGCTGGCAGAGTGCGTAATTACCGATGGTGAGTGTCGAATCCGATATGGCAACGAGACGTATGAGCCCTTCCGAGTTGAGCCCGCTACTGGGTTATCAAAAGCGCTCGGTCGATTTATGGAGGGGATCACCGTCTGCGAGCCCGCAACCCCGCTTCCTAAAGGAGTGACCCCAGGAGTGTTTGGGCACATCACCTGGTCTGCCATTCCATACGTAGAGCAGATTACCTTTGAGCGGCCGACACTAAGTCAGTGTAAGATTCCGGAAGTGCACTTTACTCTGTTTCGCTACGTAATCGCGTGTAACCCATTCAAGGGCACCGCGCACGTGCTTGAACACCATCTGCAGGGTGAGCAGCGGAGCGCGCACCAAACAGAGGAGTTTATCCGGACCGCCTTACGCGGCGAGGCAGCAACGTACCCGTTTACCGCAGTAGGCCCAGAGGAGTCGATTCAAAGCGACGAGGAGTTTCTCAAGCTAGTGCAGACCTGCAAGCGACATATAGCCCGTGGTGATGTCTTCCAGATCGTGCCATCTCGTCGTTATCTCCAACGGTTTGAGGGGGATGATTTTCAAGTCTACCGTGCGCTACGGACGATTAATCCCTCGCCGTACCTGTTTTATTGCGACTATGGCGGGTATCGACTCCTTGGCTCATCGCCTGAGGCGCAGATCTCAATCGTCGATGGCCAAGCGGGGATATTTCCGATAGCCGGTACGTACGCCCGAACAGGAGACGATGAAGCGGATCGAGCCAAGGCTGCCAAGCTTCTTGAGGATCCGAAAGAGAACGCTGAGCACTGCATGTTAGTCGACCTGGCTCGCAACGACCTCAGTCGACACTGCGAGGGAGTTCATGTTGCCGCATACCGTGAAACCCATTTCTATTCACATCTCATTCACCTCGTTTCAAAAGTTGTAGGAACTCTACCCGACCGCTCGCTACGCTCGGTGCTCCAGGTTGTCTGTGATACCTTCCCAGTAGGGACGCTATCGGGAGCGCCAAAACATAGAGCGATGCAGATACTCGATCATAACGAGCCACACGGACGGGGTTTCTATGGCGGTTGTATCGGATTTGTCGGTTTTAACGGTGATGTCGTGTTGGGTATCTTAATCAGGTCTCTTCTTAGTATGCACAACACGTTAGCGTATCAGGCAGGTATGGGTGTGGTGAACGACTCAATCCCTGAATCAGAGCTCGCAGAGGCGCACACAAAGTTAGGCGCGTTACGGGCGGCGATTAACCAGGCACACATGCTGTGAGCACAAGGAGGTAGCTATGGAGATATTACTGATCGATAACTACGATTCATTCACCTACAACCTGGTGCACATGTTGCGAGCGTGCGGTGGTGTGTCGGTAACTGTCAAAAGAAATGACCAGATAACCCTCGATGAGGTAGCGAAGTTTTCTCGTATTGTGCTTTCTCCGGGACCAGGGATTCCGAGTGAGGCTGGAAGGATGCCTGAGATCGTGCGTGAGTTTGGTCCAACCAAGACGATTGTGGGGGTATGTCTTGGTCATCAGTGTATCGGTGAGGTTTATGGAGCTAGGCTACGAAACATCGCAGCGCCGATTCACGGCAAGACGACTCCGATAACCCGAATCGTTAACGACGATCTGATACTGCAGGGGCTTCCCGATACGATCGAGGTCGGGCGTTATCACTCGTGGGTTGTTGATCGCGATGGATTTCCAGATACAGAGCTAGAGATTACAGCTGTCGATGCAGTGGGAGAGATAATGGCACTGCGACACAGACGCCACCGGGTGTACGGTGTACAGTTTCACCCAGAGTCGATCTTAACGCCATCTGGCGCAACGATGATTGCAAACATAGCGCGTTTATGAGTGTAGTGAGCGTTCAAGAGATAGTTGCAGGTCGCCAGCCCACGGCTGATGAGAGTCGTGATCTCATGCGTCTGATCGTAACCGGTGAGCTACCACCAGCTCAGGTGGCGGCCTTGCTTACAGCGTTAGCGATACGGGGCCTTACGGTTGATCTACTCGATGGATTTTCAAGCGCAGCACTCGAACTCGCTGTGCCGCTCGATCTTGGAGTGGAGAGTCTGATCGATGTCTGCGGTACAGGTGGGGATGGTAAGAGCACATTCAACGTATCAACAACAGTTGCCTTTGTTCTAGCAGGAGCTGGCTACCACGTCGCAAAGCACGGCAATGTGGCAGTGTCTTCATCGTGCGGCTCCTCAAACGTTCTGCAAGAGCTTGGCGTTCCCTTAAGTGCTGACCCAGAGCATCTCAAGCGCTCACTTGAGAGAAATAAGGTGTGTTTTATACATGCACCGCTCTTTCATCCTGCATTTAAGCAGGTTGCGGCAGTTCGTAGAGAGTTAGGCTTTCGCACTGTGTTTAATGCTCTAGGGCCGCTGATTAACCCAGCTCGGGTGCAGTATCGATACAGTGGTGTCTATAGCCTGGAGGTGCAACGGCTCTACTCGTATCTCCTTCGTAGGAGGGGTGAGAGATTTGCCGTGGTTCACGCGCTTGATGGTTACGATGAGATCTCGCTCACTGGGGTAGCAAGGGTGGTGGCTGATAGCGGAACATGGGATCTTACGGCGGAGGAGATCGGAGTTTCGTCAGTGCGAGCACCAGCCGAGGTATCTGCCGCGTTGGTCGCTCCAGCCACGCCACGCGAGAGTGCTCAAGTGATTGAGCGAGTATTGGTCAGTAACGCGAGTGAGAGTGGTATTACAGCGATTCAGCGAAGTGTGGTAATCGCCAACGCTGCTGTGGCGCTGTGGTGTTTTGAGGGGACGCGAGATACTCTTGAGTGTTATGTGGGTGTGGCTCAGGAATCTATCGATTCAGGGAGAGCGTACGGAGCGCTACAAGGGTGTCGGGGAGTATAGCACGATGGCAACGGTATTAGAGACGATTATAGCGGGTAAATATCGAGAGGTCGCCGAGCGACGCGAGCTCGTTCCAGTAAAGCGACTAGAACGCGAGCTGTACTTTGCGAGTGAGCCGGTCTCGTTGGTAAAGTACCTCAGTCGAAGCGATCTGGTTGGAGTGATTGCGGAGATTAAGCGCAAATCTCCCTCAAAAGGAGTGATTCGGAAACACATCTCGGTAGAAGAGCTCTCAATCGGGTACATGCAAGCTGGAGCGTCAGCGCTCTCAGTGCTCACGGATGCTGAACACTTTGGAGGTAGTTCAGCCGATCTGATTACGGCGCGCAGATGTAATTTTGCCCCGATTGTACGCAAGGATTTCATCGTCGACGAGTACCAGATAGTAGAAGCCAAAGCGATCGGCGCCGATGTTATCCTGCTGATAGCAGCGGCGTTGAGCACCGAGCAGTGCGCCACACTTGCGAGGTGTGCGCGATCGCTTGGGCTTGAGGTGCTTTTAGAGGTTCATTCGCGAGAAGAGATCGATACTTATATGAATCCTGATGTATCGCTTCTTGGGGTAAATAACCGCGATCTCCACACCTTTAACGTATCGCTTGATTGTAGCCGGAATCTCATTCAAGCAATACCGCGAGGTATTACGGCAGTTGCAGAGAGCGGCATATCTGATGCTGAAACGGTGCTAGAGCTCAAGAGCCTCGGATTCCGCGGGTTTCTGATTGGCGAGGCGTTTATGCGTGA
>JBIKKR010000075.1:0-14437 GCA_044360225.1 Bdellovibrionota bacterium
GGCGGGATTGCACGGGCCACCGGTGATTCGCAGGCCTCTGGGGTAATCGGTGAAATATGGACCAGGGTCTAATTCTATGCCACGCACCTCACGTGGGGTGTTTAGGCGTACCGAGAGCACCTCATCGCCTCGTTGTGATCCTGTTCGGGTGGACCAGCGCCAGGCAGCCTCGGTGGCTTGGGCTTGCTCCAGGTTCGCTTGGGGTGGAGCGGGCAGCATCTCGACCTGGGCACCAAGCTCGCGACTATCTTTCTCCGGAAGACGAGCCGCATGGCGGATAGAATCGAGTTGCTGGTTAATCTCAAGGCCCGACTCCACAAGGGAACGGAAGATAGCTGCAGATGGTGACAGAATCAACGGCCGTATTTTGTCATTCGTTAGGAGGTCAGTCTTGCGAAGGCTTGGGTTTAATATTGCAGCTGAGCCATATAGTGCTACCCAGACAACGCACACCGCAAGTGGCATCAAGCTAAAGGCCCCAAGGGTCAGCATCAGGCTTGTCACTGATAGCCAAGCGCTTAGGCCCAAGGCCACCGACGTTAACGAGTACGTAGTACCCCAGGGAAGGAGTCTTCCGAGGCTCGGCAGGGGAGATATGGTGGCCCAGGGCTCTGGAAGACAGGTGTTCAGCGTTGCCATAAGCGCCAGCACAAACCCAACTTTACCTGTATAGCGAGCCACAGGAGTCTGGTGCAGTTTGCGTACCCAAAATGCGAGGGCCGACAGGACGAGCAGAGCAAGCGATCGGGTACCGTAGTCCGAACGGAGAGCAGCGCGGTCGAGCGTGTCAAAAGGGTATGCTGGTCCGAGTAGAGGACGAAGCGTGCCGTATGACCCATCAAACGGGAGTACGTGGGCTGATTTAGGATAACTGGGCATTTCAGCGATCGGAGCAGTGAGAGTCACCACGATGGCCGGACCAAGGGTGAGGAGACACGTAATAGCAACTCGTCGCGTGCCTCCCGGTTCTGAAAGCGCTAAAAGGTAGGCGAGCCACATAGCTGTGGCAGCACCAACAAAGCCCGCCTGGTTTGAGCTCAGGGCTGCTTGTAAGCTTACCAGAGCGAGCGCGAGGATTGAAAGTTCCTGCCGATTGCTCGTCATAGTCATGTGGGCACATGCGGCTACAAGCGGGATCCAAGCTACGCACCCGAGTACTACTGGATCCAGTCCCAAGATGAGGAGGATGAGGGTAGGAGCTGCTGCAGCTGCAACGTATGGAGCGAGTTGCCATGAAGGTTTCAGGGAGCTGCTTCGAATCATAAAGATGAAGGTGCCCAGTACGAGGAGCAGTGCACCAATGAGCGGACGTTCTGCAAAGTTGTAGTTCGGAAAGAGTTTTGATGCTAGGTGCGTGGGGGAATCGAGTCGCCACGCAAGGAAACCGTTGTGGTTAAGATTGACTAATGGGAACCACGACTTTGCGTGAAAATCACCAGCCAGAGCGACCGATTCCATGAGAGACACAACAAGGAGCACGATGGTCAATGCGAGTAGCAGGCCGAGTGAGCTAGCAAGCATTCGAGTGGTGTTACTCTGACAACTGTACATTATGCTCCCCCAAAAAGGCGTCGCGCTGGAGAGACGCTCTGAATCGTCACGCGTGTACCAGGTGTGCAGCCCGAGAGCGAGACAAGATCAAATCCAGCAGCGGATGGCTCTGACCGCAGTTTGCATGAAGAGGCCTGCATAAAGGGGAAGTGCCGAAATTTGAGTACGAGTGAATCGCTAGCCGGAGTAAATGAGATCGAGCTCGATGTGAACGTGAGGTCAACCAGCTCTCCACGGAGTGTGTACGAGGGTGAATAATTGAGCCTCCTAAAGACGAAGAACTCCGTACCTCTCCAGATCTGTTCGTACTCCGCGGGGCGAGTTTTAAAGTACTCAATCCATGTCGGCTCGTGAGCGGTGACGAGCGAGGCATTCATGAGATCGAAGAACTCACGAATGCCAGGATCTCCGCGAGATAGCAGGGGTTCAGGGATCGGCTGCTCGTACTTCCAAATATTGTGAGCGTAACTCGACGCAACCATCGGTGTCTGTGACCACAGTGGAAGTGGAGCGAGGTGTCCACCACTGAGTTGGTGCAGTACACATCCGCTAAAAACCACCCGACCACCTACAGCGTTGCTGGATAAGGTACGCACGAGCGATGCTACTTCCTTGTCTGCAAAGCTATAGGTGTCATCTGAGCGATTTAGTACAACCGAGGTGGCAGCGAAGGGACCGATAAGCATGAAGGCGCCAGTGCAGCTAGCAGCGAGTCTCCACGAGAGCCCTCTACTCGCCGTAGCGAAAAGGTGGGCGAGGTATTGTCCTATCGGTATGCATATTACGATTGAGGCTATAACGATCATACGATCGAGCTCTAATTGCGGTTTGAGCGAAACACCCACCGTGCCAAGCAGAAATAACCAAACACATACGGCGATAATGGACGATCGTGCTATGCCTGAGAACACAATGAGTGCCGGCACCGAAAGCACTACGATGATAGGGTTAAGAGCAGTGGCATTGTTTTGCCAATTACCCAACGCTTTCTTGAAACTGATCGAGCCACTCTTGTGACGGTATTGGGTAGCGTTCGCGGAGCTCAGAGAGGGCGGGGCAGCCAAGCTTGAGCCGGAATCACGTATGGTAGTTGGGGTAGGAGTAGCCAGAGTCTCGGTATGAGAGTTTAAGAATCGGCCAACACTCGAAACCTTCCACATCATGCAGACCCACGGCAGGTTGAGGGCTACCAGGACTGCCAGAGCGATGATGTGGCGTTTTGAGCGAACGAGTCGAGGTAACTGCGGAATAGCAACAAGCAGTATCGGCAGAGCTGCGATACCGGAGGGGGACCACAGCAACATGAGCGAGGTGACGATACAGAGAGCAGCACCGCTCCGTATCGATGGTTTTGTGTCCTTGATGAATCGGACGGACAGCGCGAGCACTAGAGGGAATAGCGCCGCGCTCGTTATGAAACCCACGGTGCCATACTTGAGGGCCCAGCGGAACCAAAAGAGACCTGAGCACAAGGAGAGGGTCGTCGAGAGAGCCGCGGCGATTGCCGGAAGGCCCACGAGTCGGGATGCTACATACGTGCTCGCTGGGGCAAGGATCCATAGAATTCCACATATAATGGCGGGATACACGGTCTCTGCGGGAAAGAGATAGAGCAGCGGAGCGCTGAGAAAATATGCATTGAGCGCGCCCGTTGCAAAAAAATCTCTGGCGTCAAAACCTGCATTCCAGAGAGGGGACCAGAAGGGGATCGACGGGAAGTTTTCGCGTAGAAGTCTAAGCCGAAAGAGAAACATTGCATGGTCATCTGAGAAGAGCAGCGCGCCCTTCGAGGCTACGTGAAATGACCACACGAGAAGTCCGACTACGATTGCGGGCCACAGAGAGAAAAAACGGATCCACCGACGTTTGCGAAGTAGCAGATAGCAGATAAAACCGCCAACGAGTAGTTCACCCCGTATTGTCGGGCCTTTGAACAGTCCCCACGGTCGAACGAGCCAATCTGAGAAAAAGATCGCAAGTAGTCCAACTGACCACACGCGCTTGTCTGCAAAGGTTTCCTTTGACGGCCATCCGTGACCGCGTAGGTACGAGACGACAGGGGCAGCTCCCGCACACATCAGACCTACAAGCACTAGGTACCGTCCAGCTGGTATAAGGGCATCGCCAATCTTATCCCAAAAGTACCAGGAGCCCCCAGAGAGCCCAAGTGCCGTGAGTAGGAGTCCGAGGGAGGCAAAGATCTGAATCACGTGACGCCAATGACCTACGTAAGAATATAGTGCGGGCATGATCAACGCACGTGGTAATCCGTGCGAGGTAGCGCTCGGTGCCACAGCCAATCCCCAGCTCTAAAGAACGGTAGTGTATCGCGCTCTGCGCAGGTCGTCAAAAGGCGAGAAGTCGCTGCATAAACGGCCAACACGATGCTATCGTTATGTTTTTCAGAAACGACCCTCTACCCGTCGTTATCGAGCAAAACCTCGCGTAAGTCAGGTGTTACCGCGTCTCCGTAGGTTAATTCTCGCCCTCAGCCGGGTTGCGCACCCCATGGTCAGAGTAGAAGCTATCAAAGCTAAAGACTGCATCGGAGAACGATGCGAGTGCTCGGTTGTTGTCGCGCTTGTTAAGAGCCTCGAGGCCTTCCGCTAATCGGGTTTTGATTACCTCAAGATTGTTGGGCGTAAAGCTTAGGTAGTGCTTACCGTCAGTAGTTTTGCGTGCCTCATAGCACTGTAGGCTTGAAACTAGGTTTGCTACCGCTCCTAATGTTTCGCCTTGGGCCTGCTGGATGAGGCCTTGGAGAGCGAAGTAGCGCGGGCTCTCTTCGAGCTTCTCGCTGCATGCGAGGCACTGGGCCGCTGATTCCGGATCTTGGAAACGCAGGAATAGAGCCGCTAGTGAATGGTAGGACGCTGCTGCACTCTCCTGGCTGAAGCTCTTCCAGTCATGCTGAGGAAAGAGTTCCTCAATATTGAGGCCATCGATCGCCATTTGTAAGCAGCGGGCCTTAGCGGCGTTTGAAAGTGTATACAGCTGCCTTACCGACTCGGATTTTACAAGAGGTTTAATATTGGACAAAATGCGTACTGAGTCTCCATCCGATATCGATTGTATCAGTGTAGCGGCTAGAATCTCGGCGACTGACTCTGCAGTGACGGAGCAAGCAGCATGCAGCGTATTTCTCGCTGTTGATATGCACATAAAGGGGAACGAGTCGAATGTTTGAAGAGCCGATACGATAGTGTCAGGTGCCATCTCAGGTATGTCGATCGACTCATCCTGCGAGGTCACTGCAACGACGATGTGTTCACTCAAGCTCCTGTTCTCGATCTCAGGTACGAGCTTCGACAGGTCAGTCGAGCTGAATGCTAGAGTTGAGCTAACAACGAATACCCGCTTGCTTGCAGCGATTGAAGCCGCCTGAGTGAGGGCTTCTGTGATTGAGTCTGCAGTGATCCACATGCCCACCGAGAGGTTCTCTGGCGCTTGGCGGGTGCTCGCTACGAGGATGTCTGCGAATGCTTTAACATCGTTGAGCAGCTGAATCGTATCCGCAACTGCCGCTCGGTTCCCGCTTTCGTCAATTACTATCGCGCTTTGCATAAGAGCCCCGCTAACTAACCTTCTGTTTAAACGAGTGGATCGACTCCACGTAGCCCATACCCTTGTGGCTATAGTGAGGTAGGATGCAAGGTTGGAAAAAAGAGTTCATATTTCTTTGAGGATGAATGGATGTGGCAGGAAATCTTATGATACTAAGTGGTTATAAGGCCAGACGCCTCTAGCGCATGAAACATATCGTAGACATCCGCCGTGGTAACTCGACATTTAAACAGATTAGAACATACTACCAACCGAGAAGTGAACTCGAACTGATGGCTCCCCTGAGCGCTCGTCGAGCGGGCGGCCGACGTCAAATCCAATCGGCCCGATCGGTGAGAGGTACTGGAAACCAATTCCGATACTTTTTCGCAGGTCATCCAAGGCAAAGTCCTTGTGGCGTAGAAACACGTTACCGAAGTCGAAGAAGAGGTGAGTGCTCAGCGAGTCAGCTGCGAGGTACTGAAATTGTGTTTTGCCAGATATCATCGCGTCGCCACCAATGACGGCACCGTCAGTCCCTCGCGGTCCGAGAGAATTCTCACGGAATCCTCGAACGGTTGTGCGTCCACCGAGGTAGTAGCGCTGGGTAATAGGTATCTCATCTGTAGATCCCCAAGGCTGCGCGAGTCCTCCACTGAGCCCAAAGCCAAGAGAATAGCGAGATGTCGGTCCCGCCAGGGGCAGGATCGCCGTAGTCTTGGCAACAAGCGAGCCAAAATTAGCCTCTGAGCCGATCCCTTGAAACGCGAGCTTGGGTTCCAGGGTCGCGGTGTACCCAGAGCGAGGCAGAAGGGGATCGTCTCGCCTGTCGTATTTGATCACACCAGAAAGGAAGCTTAATCGGACTGAACCGTCATCAAGGTCAGAGATTATTGCCCCTGGCGTTACATCCTGGAGGTTATCGAATACGAGAGAGTGTCCGGCCGACATGGCAAGGTGAGCGTTCATCTGGCGAAACAAGTAAGAACCGACGAGGAGGCGGTCGATGTTGAATTCTTGAGTGCTCAGCTCTTGCCGCTGGTAGCGTATCTCCTCGTTAAGAGTATAGTCTGAGTCAAAGAGAGCCGGGTCGAGGTAGCGTAGGCTTGTAAAACCCTGACTGATTAATCCCGAGCCGTTGGGGTTAATTTGTGCCTGATCAAAGTAGGTATCGACGCGGAGCGAGAGAGTTCGACCATCCGCAAAGAGGGACTTATTCGTTGCTTCTCCGAAGGTATGTAGTCCGAACTCTGAGTTAGCGCCGAGTCCGAGTTCCAATGTTTGGAGTGGACGCTCTACAACACGAATGAGTATCGCCTCTCTCGGACTATCAATACTGCCATCCTGAGGTAGCACCTCTACTCTCGAAAAGAGCCCGGTCTTGAGCAGCTCACGCTTTGTGACGTTGATATCATCGGCGCGAAGCGGAGATTGTGGTTTCACAGCGGTCACACGCAAAGCGGTATTTTGCTCGATTGCAACAAGACCCTCATACGAAACAGATTCCACAATGGTGCGTGGTCCCGGCTCAACAAACACGGTGATCGACCGGTAATCATCGGAGGGGCTCGTCAGCACAGAGGGAGCGAGGTATCCCTCGTCCTTTAGGGACGATATCACTAGGTCAGTATAGATATTGATTCGCGGCAGAGAGGTGGGCTGAGAGGGTGGCTTTGGCAGGGCCAATTCTGCCGGGTAGCCGATCACCTCGTGTATCGACGCACGCAGCGGCTCTCCCTCACCTATAGTAAAGTCAACAGTAAGGGAGCTCGATTCGTCTTTCCTCGATATCTCGTACGTTACATTCGCGTGGGGATAGCCCTCGTGGTGATAGACGGCGATGATTGCGTCTCGTAAGGCATCAAGACGGGCAGGAACTGCATATGTTGGTTCAAAGGAGGCGACGTTTTCCTTCATCCCCATCGAGTTCATCACGCTGATGATCTGAGCGCGAGATAAAGCGGAATTTCCCGAGAGTGAAACCTTTCTGACCCTCGCAGGAGCCTCTTCGGTGATGCTAATACGGTAAATCAACTTGCCTGGGCTCGATCGATCTTCAGAGTGTGATACTTGAACAAAGAGAAATCCCGCCTCTTGGTACATCTGTTGGATGTTTTGAATGAGGAGCGTAATCGTGTTGTTGCCGAAGGGCCGCTTGCGCGAGAAGAGGTCTATACTATTGAGAAAGTCCTCATCTGAGAACGCCTTGTTCCCCGTAAAGACGAACGAGATTGCCTGACGTAGTTCAGAGCTCACTACGAGCGTAGAGGAATGCGCACCTGAGTCGTGTCGAAACGAGGGGGTAATTCGAGCCGCAATGAATCCTTCGCTACGCAACGAAAGGACCAGAGCGCGCTCAATAGCCGCCAACGTTGAAGACGTTGCCAGTGAATTGATCGGGGCTAGAGAACGAGTCTTCTCCTCAAGTTGCGGGCTGAGTGTATCGCCTTCAAAGATCACACTCGAGATAGTACTGGGGCTATTCTCACTGACGTTGATCTGTAATTGATGACAAAACGTGTCACCTGAGGTGCAGGTGACCGACACAGATGCTGACATAAACGCATGTTCGTTCATGTATGAAATAATCTGATTCTGAATCAAGGTAAGGCTCTCAGGGGTATTGGCGATTCGCGATGATGGCCCTAGGCGGGCGGCATTGAGTACTGATTGGGCACTGAACTGTTCAAGCCCCTCTATCTCGATCGCAACAAATCGGGACTCTTCGGACCACACGGTGTAGGTGAGATCGCTGGAGATGATCGAATTTTTCTGCGTGCTCACTGTTTGAAAGAACGCATTGATGTCGAGGGATGGAGTCAGTGAGTAGACGCCGCCTGCCCGTGAGTTGCTCACCGAGCTAAAAAGACTTTCTCCGAGGAGCGTAAGTCGCGGAGAGATGTTTTTCCGAGCTACCACGGCCGGCTCTATGGTGCCGGTAAATTGGTTGTATGCCGGCTCGAATGACAGCACATCAAGCCGTGTAAGATTTCTGAAAAAGGATCGGAAGCTAGAAAACGAGGTGTCTGACATAAAGAAGCGCTGGTCCGATCCGAATTGCGAGTCCATGCGACCCTTCATGGCGCTCTCACCGAGTGGCCGTGAAGATGTCAGGAGCAGCAGGAGCTCACTCTGCGAGAGGCCTCTATCCGAAGTGAGTGAGAGCTTGGGTGCTGATAGCGGACCAGATGCATCCAGGATAACAAGGACTCCCTCCCCGGTTGGGGCGCGTAAGTTACCTTCGCCGACTATCTCAAGATTTGGGATGAGGGAAGAGGGTTTGAAGGTGAGCCCTCCGGAGGTTATGTCGAAGCGATTACCCTTGAGGCCCACCCACCCACTCAAGATCTGCATGGATCCCTCAAGAGATGGGGTCGTGACGCTACCACGAGCTCGTAGATTGGTATTGAGCTCAGCGCTTAAAAATGGTGTTACGATAAATATATTACGCGGCGCTGCAATCGCCACATCGAGGTCAAGTTCCACCGCCTTTTTAGCTGCGGCAGGTTGAATACGCCCCGGGACAAAGAAGCCAGAGATCGTATTCATAATAATTTTGTTGATATCGAGGTCCTTTGCTACTTCTGCGAAGGTAACGTCAATAGTTCCCGCGAGAGTTTGCCGCGTGCTCTGACTGGTTCCGAGCGATAAGGCTCCCGAGAAGGTGATAGAGGCATCATCGATCGGCTCTATAGTGACATCGCGTAGCTCAGCACGTAAGGATGAATTGGTTGGTTCAAAAGGAAGGAGATTTCCCGATGCGGTAAATGTCCCTCCGTTCACCGAACCTGCAAGTTTCTTGATCTGAATCGTCTTACCCGATAGCGCAAAGTCGCCTGAGATGTGGTGACCCCCAAGCTCGGGTGATGAGACACCAAACTGTCCGTTGGCCAATTGAGCAGTACCGGTTGCCGAGGGTTGTGACAGCGGGCCCTGGAGGGTGATATCAGTTTTGAGTAACCCCTGCAGATCGTCAAGGGAGGGTAGGAGTGGAAGGAGTGAGCTTAGTTCAAGACGCCCCTTAGCGGACATATCAAACCCCTTGGCGATGCCGACTTCACCTCCGAGCTCTAGCGTGCTGTCGAGTGTTGATAGCGAGACGTTCTTCAGCTGTAGAGCGCCATTTCTAACCGGGATGCGGGACTCAGATGGAAGTGAAAGCGAGTACGGAGCGCAGCCGATAGAGAGTGAATGCACAACAAGTTCACCACTGCCCCCGAGGATCTGTCGCAGTGGGAAGGTGTACGTGAGCGTTCCTCCCAGCTTACTGCACTCATCCTCGTGTCCGAGGAGTTCCTTGAGCTTAATCGCCGGCTGGGAGAAGCGCAGCTTGCCTTCCTGATTCTTACCAAAATCGACCGTGAGCTCCGCGTTACCTCGAACAGGAGAGTTCGGAAGTAATACCTTCAAAATTCCATCTTTGAGATTTGCTCGCCCTGAAAGCGGATAACTGGCGTGCAAGGATGGAAATCGTACGGTGGTATCTCCCTCGGCGCGGAGTGTGGTTAGACCCAGTGGGCCTCGCACTGTCATTTGGGAGGTGAGTGCTACGGGGCTCAGGTTATCCTTTGAAACAGGTAAGGACAGTGGATACCGGTACTCTGATAACGTGAGTAGCCCCTCCGTGAGCGTGGCATCCGGGGTTGATAGGTCGATGGTGCCCTGCCACGTTAGCGATCCTTGGATCTGGTTGGTTGTTTCGGCGCTGATCTCAACTGCATCACCAGTAAGTCGAGCCTGGACTCGACTGGGCCCCAGTGAAAAGCCCTGCATGAGTAGATCGTCTGAAGTGATCGTGATCTCGGTTACGAGTCCTTTGGGTTGTTCCGACACCGAGATAGATGCCTGAGCTCTCGTAGCACCAAAGGGGCCGTATTCAAATCGCGGGACTGATACTTTGAATCCGGCATTGAGACCCTTATCAGAAAGAGTGAGCGGCATCGTTGAGGAGAGTGCTGCCTGCCCGTTCGTGGCCTCTAGGTTAGAGAGCGTGACGACTGGATCACCGTGATTAACGTCGATCGTCAGAGCACCGGATACCTGGGGAAAGGAGAGCTGAGATGCAAACGGTAGGGCCAGGGAGAGCGGAGCAGAAGGGGGGCTCTGTATGGTGCCGTTGAGGAGCGGGCTGCCGAGCGTTCCTGAGATCGTTGTTGTTCCAGTGATCGAACCTTTGAGCCAATCCGGGAGGCCGATATAGTCTGTAGTGATTTCGAATGAACTAGTACCAGAAAAAGTTGATTGGTCATCAGACGCGGCTGCCCCAGATACCTCAACGTGCGAGCTGTCTCGTCCAAGCTGAATAGTTTTAAAGAGAGTCTGGGCCTCTTCAATCGAGATAGTTCCTGACAAGGGGCCGAGGAAGAGCTCCTGAGGGGGTGCTCCAGGGGTCTCGCCGTACGACGTGTAACGAAAATCTTCGATGCGTGGAGTGAGAGCAAAGTTATCTCCCTCGCGCTTGACGACGAGGGAAACGTCAGAGCCAGAGATCTCACTCGTGCCGAATGACTCACGTAGGAAAGAGTTTCTGACCTCAAGCCGGTCGAGAATAACTCGCCAACGATCCGGGCGTTGCTTTTCGGGAGGAAGTGGCTTGGTTAGTTGGTCGATAAAACGAAACGCAACTGAGTCAGGCCCAACGCCATCTGCAAGACCTTCGTTCAGAATAAGGTTTTGCAGATGTACTTTTTTGTCTCGAATCTCCGATACATCAACCTTCGCGGTGATCGTTTTAAAGGAGAGTCGTGGCACCCCTTTCTCAGAGATGCGTACATTTCGGGCGCGGGCGCGAAGAGTCGAAAAGGAGAGCGAGATCGAGTCAAAGGCGAGTGAGCAGTCGCACGACGCCACCACCTCCTCCTCCAAGGAGGTGACGATTTCGTTCACCAGCCACTGTTTCGCCATCAGGATGGCAGCCCCTGCTGACAGGCCAAGGAAGAGCCCAATCAAAGCTAGGGTATTGCCTCTAAAAAATCTCCTGATCACGGTGTCTTAGGTCGGTTAAGCGGGCGGAGTTCGGCGGACAGTGGTGCTCCATTGCTCCATCGTTGTGTCATTATCGTTTGCTGTTATCACCATGGTTAGCCTGACTGACCGGAGCTTAGCACAGGAGCCCTCAATACGGCAGTTGTAGTTGTCTCAGGAAAGGGCAAAATCGATAAACCCTATCTGGAACTTTGGTGGGTTGGGAGTATTTGTTTTCAGAGTAGAACAAAGGCTTTGCTTTACAAAGTAGCCGTACTCGGCTAGGGGAAGGTAACTAACTTGTGAAGGGCGTTGTAATGATTACCATAGTTTCCGCCACCCTAAGTAGCTCCGGTAGCTCGCGTGTTTTAGCCCGGTTAGCCTATGAGGCTGCCCTGCAGGCAGGCATCCCAGCGAGGCTCATCGACCTTCGAGATTTTCCCCTAACACTGTGCGATGGAGAGAAGAGTTTTTCACAGCCCCACATAGCCCAGCTGACGGAGATACTCCGTGAGTCAGACGCAGTTCTCTTTGCCTCGCCGATCTATAATTACGATGTTTCGTCGGCGCTGAAGAATCTGGTCGAGCACGTTGGTGGAGAGCTCACCGATAAAGTTGTCGGGTTGATCTGTGCGGCTGGGGGAGAGCGATCGTACATGTCGGGGCTGTCATTCCTTAACAGCTTAATGCTCGATTTTCGCTCGCTCATTGTTCCACGTTTTGTGTACGCGAGTCGGGAGGCTTTTTGCGATGATGACCTTGTGGATGAGGGGATCGCGGACCGAATCAAAAAATTAGTGTTTGAGACAGACCGTATCGCCCGGGCCCTTGGAAGGAGTGCGGGGGAGTTAGATGTATAGGCAGAGAGCTGAGCGCTCAGTCGAACAAGAACAAGCATACTCGCAAAGTTGGTAAGTCATAATCTGCGCAACTGCGGCACGAATGAAACCCCGTTGATTCGTCTCCATCGTAAGTGCGAACCCGTCTGCGACTAAAGTCGTTGTATTGAGTTTAACTAGCGACCTCCCGGTTCCGACGGTTAGCGGTTTTCTTCAATGTTCGCGTTTCCCACTCTATACCATCAATTGTGATCTTCACATCGGGATCGCAACACCAAAAAAACACCGAGTACGGAGACGCTTAAACGCACGACGCGCTTCCCACCAACCTGCCCTCAGACGGACTGAGTACGCCGGGGGTCCGCGCTTGCTGCAAAGAGCTCAAAGCTCGAAGTTGATCGCTCTTCCCCTGCTGCTCTTCTCATTCTCGTGATAGTGGGCCACGTTGCAGCGGAGGTATCGCTCGAGCACTCTAGCTGTTTCTGCATGGCCCGAGTGCAGAGCGCAGTTCGTCAAAGTCGCTCAAGAGTCGCTCTGAGACAAAACAGCCTCTTCTGGTTACAAGGTGCTCATTCAGAAAGGCTTGACTGATACGGTCCTTTGGAAACGTCTCACGCGCGCAGTACAGCTCACATCTAAATTGCCAGGGGGGAGTTACGAGTGATTTGGCCATCCACAGGTCAAGATTCTCGCCAGCCTCAGACTCCATAAGCGAATAGATTTCGGAGCAGGCCTTCAAGAAGAGAGCCTTCATCCGTACTAGGCTTGGAAAGTCTCGAAAGACTGCGCTTCGAGCCTGAGCATCTCCTTTGAGTGCATCGATGAATCGTATTGAGCGAAGCGATTTTTCGACTATACAGCCGGCAGCTCCAAATAAGCTAATCTCAGCCACTAGGGAGCTGACCCTGTTCAGCCAAAAGCTCTCATCAAAGACTGATGGAATAATCCCAAGCTCACATAACATAGCTCTGTCGTACTCGTGTTTAAATCTGGTTTCAAGGCAGGAGAACTCGTCAGTTAGGGGTGAGCAGTGGTGTCGGTATCCTGAAACTGAAAGGGACAGGTCGATTCCCAAGCGCTTTGCGCAATAGACGATAAAATCTTCATTTGTTCGCCCTGCTCCATCAAATGGAAAGTGTGCCAGGGTAAGGAAAGCTTGCGTGAGGACAAGCTGCTCTATTGCTTGGTCACGATCATGCCTCGTAGTCTCAAAACTACCGTCGAGCGCGCTGAAGAATACCTCACCTAATTGTTTAAGATGGGCAGATGCAAGGTGTTGGAATGTCCCACTACACATCATCTCAAGCGTCCTGAAACGCCCAATATTAGCTTGGTACAGAGGTCCCACAGACATATAGGTGGTATAGTCGGAGAGATTAAATGGCCTCTGCCCAAAATTTTGGACCGGTGCTGGGGCACTGCTAAAGCGACTGCGGTGTATCGCGAAAAAACTTTGCATACTCGTTTGTTGCTCGCCAATTAGTTGCGGAATCACTCTTGATCGAATCTGATCCGATGCAACTCTCTCCGCATTAATGCAGAGACGCGCACGTTCCGTCTCTCCCATATTAGGGAGTTGAAATACCGGCTGCGGAGTATCGACCGGCGCTCTCTCCTTCAATGAGCTGCTAAGTTCAGCGTTAGTTCCTGTATCAATAAGGTAATATGAAGCGAGCTTTTCAAGCTGCCTCGTTTCCGATCCTGAGAGCATATCGATATCGTCTACGGCGAGGCAGATGGCTTGAACTACCATGTCAGCGCCGATTGTTGGTGGTCCTTGAAGGAGGTATTGAAGCGCTCGATTAACGACATCACATGGCACTGAATCGCCTCTATCTAGTGAGATGGCGAAGTTGATTACGGCAGTACTGACTCCTTGTCTTGTAATAAGTTGGCGGTTTTGCCGAAGACAAGTTACCAGGTGCTCCACCGTGAGTGCGTTATGATGGATTTTTAGCGCTTCAGCAGCGGAGGTGAGCGCTGTTGGCCCATGTGGCGATTGCTTTTCTTGGGTTGCTTGCTCCTGGAGGAGATAGTTGACTACCTCATTCCACTTCTTTAGACGCGAGGAATCGTAATATGCCGCAAGCATGTTGCGTGTATTCTTGTCTGGATTGAGGAATTTATCAAAATGCCCTTTTAGTAGCTCTGGGGCTAGAGGAATATTTATTAGTTTAGCAAGAATCCTTAGTCTTCTGTGCGTTGCTGCAAGTATTGGATCTTTTTGATCCAGGCGGGCATTTAGATGTGAGTGTGCGTTTTGCCACGTTGGAAGCTCAAGAGCGTTCACACTAGCTACCTGTTGATCACGCTCTTGAGCTACAGCAGCAGCAGCAGCAGAAGAAGAAGAAGAAGAAGAAACTAGGGGCATAAATAGTTTACATAAATCTGTAAAATGGCCTTAAGTATCCCAGATTGAAGAATCTTAAGCGAGAAGTCCAGGGTCTAGCGGTGGTTTCAAAGACGCTTACAGTAAGCAGAGAACCAATTAATTTCGACGTCATAGCGGTAAATTAGTTCCTTTGGTCCGAAATCCTGTC
>JBIKKR010000076.1:0-14387 GCA_044360225.1 Bdellovibrionota bacterium
ACCTTGGTCGGTGGATTGCGAGAGCTGGTGGGGTTTGTGTTCGGGATATTCCGCGGTGAGCGAGCAAAGCTTGCGGGCACGATCAGCCTTCTTTTATGGGGAATGGTTGCCGCGCTATCGCCGGTTGTTACCTTTAATGTGGCCAAGATAGTTGCGGGCACGCGTAGTGCTGGTGTTCACAGTGATCGTGCCGAGCGCGACCCTGTTGCTGCGTGGCGTGCGGCTCAGGTTGAGCAGATTCCGTTATCGATTGATTCTGGCGCATCCGGTGACTACGCTAAAGGAGTGCCAGGATCTCCGATTCAGATAATTGAGTTTGCTGATTTTGAGTGCCCGGGGTGTCGTTTGCTGTACACCGGACTACAGCCGGTACTCGCAAAGTATGAGGGAAAGTACCATTTTGTATTTAAGAACTATCCGCTTGATTCAGCGTGTAACCCGGGGATAACCAGAAAGTTCCATCAAAATTCGTGTTTTGCGGCGTATTTTATTCGGTGCGCAGGGGAGCAGGGGCGCTTCTGGGAGGCTCTAGGCTACGCTTTTACTGACCCTGTTCTGGAGCGCGATGGCGAGCTTGATGACGCCCAGGTGCAGAGTGTGCGTGATTCGATGGTATCAGAGGGCGCTTCGGCACTTGGTTTGGATCCTGAGGCTCTGCGAGAGTGTGTTGTTTCAGGTCGATATCTCGCGCGTGTTCGAGATGAGGTAAAGCAGGGAGATGATCTGCACTTGCAGTCAACTCCGTCTATCTGGGTTAACGGTCGAAAAGTAGAGCGTCCAACAGCAGAGGCACTTGATCGTATCTTTGCTCTAATCGTAGCTGAGCAAGGAGCAAGCGCGGATAGTGGCGCCCGCGTTAGCAATATAGGCAGCGATACAGTGAAGTAGTGAAATCTGCAGTAGTGAAATCTGCAGAAGTTGGATCGAGATCGTATGGAGCAACGCCCCGCTGTTTTCATTCACATAGTCACCTGGAACAGCGAGGAGTCTATTGAAGCGTGTTTGAGGCGCGCCACAGAGCAGGAGGGCTTTGTGCTAGGCGAGAGTCTCTTCATCAGGGTGACTGACAACGGCTCAAAGGATAATACAGCGGCAGTAGTGGAGAGGTGTCTGCAACCTGGTATAACACTCGTTCGAAATACGGAGAATCTTGGTTTTTGTGGGGCGCACAATCAGGGTGTGGCAGAGTTTCTCAAGTGTGGTTGTGCAGCACTTCTGGTGCTAAACCCTGATGTAGGATTGGAGCCTACCTGCTTACAGAAGATGTTCGAGGGATTTGCGCGTGCTCCGCGTGTGGGGCTCATTACGCCTAAGCTGTTACGCGCGCTGCCGTCACTTGAGCCTATCTATCCGCACGTGCTCGATGCTGCCGGGATGGTATTGACGAAGTCTTGCCGTCACTTTGATCGCGGGGCAGGGCAGTGGGAACGGAGCAAGGGGGAGCGGGGCGAGTTTGATTCTGCAGAGCCGGTTTTTGGTGCTACAGGCGCGTGTGTGCTGATATCACGGGAATGTGTTACTGACCTGTGTATTCCTAAAACTGTCTCGGATGCAGAGGTACATCAGATATATCCACAGCTTAAAGATGGGTGGCGCGAACGTCCGCAGCTCTTTGACGAGGCTTTTTTTGCGTACCGCGAAGATGCTGACCTCTCGTGGCGTGCGAAACGACGGGGTTGGCAGTGTTGGTATGAGCCCACAGCAGTTGGCAATCACGTGCGAGTAGTCACGCCCGAGCGGCGAAAGGGGCTTCCAGCCGAGTTAAACAGCTACAGTGTACGCAATCGGTTTTTGCTTCAGATGAACAACTGGAGTTGGCGCGAAGGCTTTTTGTCGTTTATGCTGGGAATCGTTGCGCGTAATATCGTGGTGATCGTAGGTGTGTACCTCTCAGAGCGGAGCTCAATTCCAGCGCTGCACCAGGCTAGGCAGTTGGCGAAGAGGGCCTGGGAGATAAGGCGTCAGCTGTAGGTATGAATTCGTTATCGCGGGAATTTTTAAGTCGCCTTGTGATTACACCTGAGTTGGTGCAGATCATTCGGCAGCTAGGTGAGCATAAAGGGCGCCAGGATTTGGTGCACCTTCAGTCACCTGAAAAGCTGGATAATTTGCGTCAGGTAGCGATCGTCCAGAGTGTAGAGTCCTCGAATCGAATAGAGGGTGTCACTGCGTCAAAGGAGCGCCTAACTGCGATAGTGCGGGATCAAATGACGCCTCAAAATCGCTCTGAGGGCGAAATAGCCGGATATCGCGATGTTTTAGCTACGATCCACGCCCATGCGGCGGATATATCGTTTACAGATAGCGTCGTGCTGCAGTTACATCGTGATTTAATGCAGTATGGAAGTGGCTCGGGGGGGAGTTGGAAGACAACTCAGAATGAAATCGAGGAAACGCGAGCTGATGGATCGCGCTTCATTCGATTCATCCCAACTCCACCATACCAAACGGCCGATGCTATGCGTCAGCTGCATGAGAATTTTCGCCAAGCATTAAAGGATGGGGTGCATGACCCACTGGTTCTGATCGCGCTATACATTTTAGATTTTCTCTGTATTCATCCATTCCTCGATGGAAACGGAAGGATGTCGCGCCTTTTGTCAGTTCTAGCGCTGTATCATCACGGGTATGAAGTTGGCCGTTATATCAGTTTGGAGAGAATCATAGAACAAACTAAGGAGAGCTACTACGAGACCCTCTTTGTATCCTCTCAAGGATGGCACGACGGTAGGCATCAGGTGATTCCGTGGATGTCGTATTGGCTTGGAACTGTGTTGGCGGCTTATCGCGAATTGCAGCATCGAGTTGACAGTGTTGTAACTGGTCACGGTGCCAAAGCCGATGTGGTGATCGCGGCTATCGATTCGATGGTTACATCGTTTACCCTGGCAGAGCTTCAAGCTGCTTGTCCAAGTGTTGGACGCGATTGGATTCGCGCGCTTTTGGCACAGCTGAAGCGGGATGGACGATTGATAGTTGAGGGTCGGGGTAGGGGTGCAAAATGGAGGAAGGTATAGGCTATTTATGCCTTTAATGAGCGTATTGAGGGGGTATGTAATACGCTTATTCTGTTGAATGCTATTTGTGGCTTGCATGTAGCATGTTGATTTTATTGTATTTTTGTATTTAAGTACGAGCAGTAGCTCAGGAGCAGTTCAGGTGGCCGGTGGAAAGGCGAAATGTACGGTAGAGGAGATAAGTAAGGCCTGCCAGGGGTATTTTAGCCCAATTGCAGAGGTTCAGATCGTGTATCTCTTTGGGTCGTACGCCGAGGGTAATCCGGGATTGATGAGTGATGTGGACCTCGCGGTTTTGTACAAGCGTGACCTGCCGCCAGAGCAGATCCGGGCGGCATTCTTGAGGGACTGGGCGCTGGTGTCAAAGGCGCTCAAGACCGATAATGTCGACTTTGTATGTCTTAATATATCGAGCAGTGACGCGTTAAAGTTTGCTATTGTGCAGGATGGGATAGTTATTCTTGATCGCAGTGACAACCGATTCGGGTATGAATTTGCAGTACGCACCGAGTACTTCGATCACATCTCAACGCTTAGGTTGGCCGGTTATTCGGAAAAATAGGGGAACAGATGGTAAGACCTGAGCATTTAAACGCAAAATTAGAGCAGATTAGTCGATACGTTGCCCTCCTTGCTCCATTTCGGCCGTGTGATATCGAGGCGCTCAAGCAAAACCCCGAGCGTCTAGCGGCATGTGAGCGTTTTATGTACCTGCTGTGCCAGTCGACGATTGAGGCAGCGGAGATGCTGTGTAGGCTTCTCCGATTGGCACTACCGGACACGATGGCAGAGAGCTTTGAGCTACTGAGAGTTGCAGGGGTTTTAGACGAAAGGTTGTGTCAGAGCTTGGCTTCGATGGTGGGCTTCCGTAATGCTTTATCTCACGCCTACGATAAGTTTAACCATGCGGTTCTGAAAGATGTTATCGATAACCGAATAGAGGACTTCACTCTTTTTGTAGATGCGGTAAACGCAAAGAAAAACCTATGAAAGCATTAGTAGCCCAAGAGATAGCCAAGCGAGTCAGAGATGGTGAGATTATCGGAGTCGGCACCGGCACCACGGTGGATGCTGCACTTGAGGCGATCGGCTCGCGGGTCGCAAGCGAAGGGCTGCGGGTCTCCGTAGTGCCAACATCGCTCCAGAGTGCGTGGCGCTGTCAGGAATTGGGCCTCACCGTGATGTATCCCGGATACAACGGGTATCTCTCGTGGGGATTCGATGGTGCAGATCAGGTTACCAAAGAACGTCTGGCGATAAAGGGCAAAGGTGGTGCGATGCTGCATGAAAAGCTCGTAGCAAAGCGCTGCAGGAAATTCGTTGTTATCGTTGACCAATCAAAGCTTGTCGATCAGCTCGGAGTCGGATGCCCGGTTCCAGTAGAGGTGATTCCGGAGGGTCGGGTGCTCGCAGAAGCAGGTTTACGTGCCCTGGGGGCCACCGAGCTCTCAATTCGCATAGGCAGCGGGAAACACGGCCCGGTTATCACCGAATGCGGAAATATCATTGTCGATGCGACATTTCCAAAGATACAGGCAAGCCTTGAAGGTGAGATAAAGATGGTAACCGGAGTTGTAGAGAGCGGACTCTTTTGCGGTTATATCTCGGAGGTGCTAGTTGCTGATGCTCGTGGAGTAAGGTCTCTATAGTTTTTAAGAGGAGCAGATATGAATGCAGACAATTCAACCCTAACTGGTCGCGTAGTCGATATCGGACAGTGCGATCCTGACCACGCTTCGATTCGTCGTTTAGCTGAATCGCTTGGACTCTCTGTTGTCCGAGCGTACACGGCAGCGGATGCACGCAAACTCGTTGCTGAACCCGGAGTAGCGCTGGCATTAGTGAATCGAATCTTTGATGCTGATGGTGCCAGTGGCCTCGATTGCATCCAGGAGCTTGTAGGGCTCACCAAGAGTGCACATTTTCCCAATCCCAGTATGAAGGTGATGCTCGTTTCGAATTATCCCGAGTATCAATCTCAAGCAGTAGCGCTTGGAGCGTTGCGGGGCTTTGGCAAATCCGCGCTACGCGAACCAGAGACCGCGGAGCTTATTCGTCAGGCCTTGGCGTAGGTGCCCCTCTGGGCACAGGGTGGGCTGTGGCTCGCATAGTACAGAGGGGATTTGCGGTCTTTTACAATGGTTGAGAGCTGCCATGTCCTACTCTCCTAGAGTGAGCTCTTTACCCGATTCCGTCTTTAGGCTAGGAAGGTATGGAAGGAAGTAAAACCCATGGCCAAACCATCAAAGATATCAGGATTTCCCGAGTGGCTCCCCGAGCAGAAGATCGCTGAAGATACGATCATTGGCGCTATCAAGCGTATATACGAAAGTTACGGGTTTGTACCGATTGAGACCCCAGCAGTTGAGCTGCTGACTACCCTTGGGTCCAAAGGGGTAATCGACAAAGAGATATTCGCCGTGAAGCGGCTGCGTGCCGAGGAGGGCGATGAGGCAGAGTTGGGGCTTCACTTTGATCTCACTGTTCCGCTTGCTCGGTATGTAGCACAGCATGAGCATGAGCTGATGTTCCCTTTTAAGCGCTATCAGATTCAGAAGGTCTGGCGTGGCGACCGTCCGCAGAAGGGGCGCTTTCGCGAATTTTACCAGTTCGACATCGACATAATCGGTCGCAATGAGCTGCCGCTCGCGTGCGATGCAGAGGTGTTGAGTGTTGTGGGGCTCGTGATGAACGAGTTCTCTGTTGGTGGTTATGCAATTCGAATCAACAGCAGAAAGCTCCTCGCGGGACTCTACGAGGCGATCGGACTAAACGGAGAGGCGCGAAAGAAGGCGATCATCGCAGTTGATAAGCTGCTTAAGATAGGAGCTGACGGAGTAAGTCGCGAGCTAAGCCAGATACCCGGCGTAGCACCAGAGATGATAGCTACGATCCTCGCATCGACAAAGATTCGGTGCAAAGCAGGAGAGCTCGCTCAGTCGGTGGCAGGGCTTGGGGTGCACAGTGAGGTGATTGAGCACGGTGTTTCAGAGCTGGAGACGATCTGTAGTCTCTTGCCCGAGTCTGTATTAGCGAATGTCGTAGTTGATGTGAGCCTAGCTCGTGGGCTCGATTACTACACAGGGGTTATCGTTGAGGTAGGCTTGCTTAAGTATCCTGAGTTCGGAACGGTTATCTCAGGAGGACGCTATGATAATTTGGCCTCCGAGTTTACCGACCAGAAGCTTCCCGGAGTTGGTGTCTCAATCGGTTTGACCCGGTTGATGGAGCTGCTCTTTTCAGAGAAGTTGGTTGATACCAGCAAAAAGAGTCCGTCGCAGGTTTTGGTCACCGTGTACTCCGAACAGGATAGACCACACTGTAACAAGGTGGCCCATGAACTGCGCAGCAGTGGCGTAGCGACAGAGGTGTACTACAAGGCGCCTAAGCTTGGTAAGCAGATTGAGTATGCAGAGCAGCGAGGTATGCGCTACGTGCTCTTTATTGATAGTGCGACCAAGGCGGTTCAGGTAAAGGACTTAGTGACCAAGGAGCAGACCCCGGTAAGCTCTCTCGCTCAGTGGGCGAGTGCTGTGTCTGGCACCAGGCGATAACACAGAGTCGTGGCTATGGTGAAGAAACTAATGATCCACACTCGGGGACAGGGGCTGTATGAGATTACCGATGAGGTAGTGGGGATCGTTCACGAGACGCGTCTTTCAGAGGGGCTGTGTACGGTGTTTATCCGACACACCTCAGCGAGTTTAACGATTCAAGAGAATGCAGACCCATCCGCACGTGCAGATTTAGAGGCGTGGCTCAATCGGCTCGTGCCTGAACGAGATAAACTGTTCACCCATACCCTGGAGGGGCCCGATGACATGCCGTCACATATCAAGGCGATCCTGACAGATGTATCGCTATCGATACCGATAGTTGAGGGCACCCTAGCGCTCGGCACGTGGCAGGGTATCTACCTGTGGGAACACAGAAAAAGCGATCATCGTCGGGAAGTAGTCGTGCATGTTGCATGAATATGCTCAAATAGAAGGTAGTGGAAAGAGAGCATGACAGGTCGCTGGGATAAGGTTGATAAGGTTTTACAGGAGGTGTACTTCGTCACGGGGAACAGCCATAAGCTCCGCGAGGTAGAGGCTATCTTAGGCAAGATGCGCCATGTTGACCTTGATCTTCCTGAGATACAGGAGCTTGAGCCACGCAAAGTTGTTATCGCCAAAGCACAGGCAGCGCTCGCACAAGGATATTCGCCAGTGCTTATCGAAGATACATCACTCTCGCTTGCTGCGCTTGGAGGTCTCCCTGGGCCGCTTATTAAGTGGTTTCTTAAAGCGCTTGGAGGCGAAGGTGTCCACCAGCTCGCAGCTTCAAAGGGCGATTGTCGTGCTGAGGTACGTACGATTTTTGGGCTCGCCCTCGGGCCGCAGTCATTTATATACGGTGAAGGCGTCGTATACGGCGAGGTAGTTACGCCGCGTGGTGCCGGTTTCGGTTGGGATTCCATCTTTTGTCCGACGGGCAGCGCAAAGACGATGGGCGAGATGACCCTCGAGGAAAAGGCAGCCTGTAGTATGCGCACACTGGCGCTCTATGACCTGCGGGCACAACTTGAGCGTTTTCATCTTGCTCAACAGAATTAGTGGAGACGACATTAGGGGAGATGTCAAAAAATTCATCGCCACCAAAAGTAGCGCGTTCAAAAAACATCGAGAAGGTGGTACATCGCGTCTTGAGTGATGCAGCTGAGCGAGAAGCGCTGTTCGCAGCGTTCGAAAACGGCGACCACGCAGTGCGGGGAGTAGCGTGGCTTAGAAGTGAGCCGCACGATGGTGTGTATCAGCGTCATACAAGGCGTCCAGAGTGGCTACCATCGTGGATTGATGTCGCTGCGGATGCCGAGCGTCCAGGCAAGTCGACTGCGCATGATAAAGGGGATATCTATGTTCTTGACCTTTCATCTACGTTCGCTGTTGCGCCACTTGCTGAGATATCTGCTCAGTGCGGTGTGATTCTCGATATGTGCGCGGCTCCTGGAGGCAAGGGAATTTTAGCCTGGCGTTATTGTGAGCCTCAGATCATCATCGCTAATGAAGTTATCCGCAAAAGAACAGCACAGTTGATAGCAAACTATCAGCGGTGTTTGATTGATCCAGCGATTGTGTGTTCGTGTGATCCCGGATTAGTAGCTAATCTTGTGCCGGATCGGCTTGACCTGGTGATAGTTGATGCTCCGTGTTCGGGGCAATCGCTTGTGCTTAAAGGGATGGCAGCGCCAGGAGCATTTCATCCGGCTACAATAAATATGAATGAGCGCAGACAGCGCAGAATACTCGCCAACGCAGCAGCCACCGTGCGTCCGGGTGGTTACTTACTTTACTCTACCTGCACGTTTTCGCGTGAAGAGAACGAGGATAACGTTGAGTGGCTGTGTAGAAAGTTTCCAGAGTTCTCGGCGGTTGAAGTGTCGGGGTTATCGCCGTACCGTTCGGCCCTGAGTGACCTACCCTCGTATAGACTCTTTCCGCACCATGGGTTTGGCGCAGGGGCGTTTGTAGCGCTGCTGCGTCGTGAGGCGAGGGGTGTTGAGGATGCAGAGAGTGCAGAGCCGATTACGCCGTTAAATGTTGCGACTACTATCTGGCCGATGTGGAGGTCGGAGGGGCTGCTAGCGTAGTTATCAAATAATCGCAATGTTATCAATGGTTTGGAAATTAGGACTTGCATAGACCTTTTTTCATCGTCTAGATTAAAATGGACTTGACTCCACTTTACTAACGAGTAAAGTAGACTTATGGCTACTTTACCAAGATACGTAACCTCAGCTATACAATCAGATCTTGATGAGAAGATGGTGTTTCTGGGCGGGCCCCGTCAGGTTGGAAAGACAACTTTGGCTAAGGATTTGCTGGCTGCAAGCGGCTCAACAGAGTCGGCTTACCTTAACTGGGATGCAGTCATGGATCGACAGATCATTCTTAAGGGTGAATGGTCCTCCAAGGATAAGCTCATCGTATTCGATGAGATCCACAAATTTGCGAAGTGGCGTGGGTTGGTAAAGGGGTATTACGATAAGCTCAACAAGATTCACCAATTTCTCATCACCGGCTCCGCGCGGCTCGACTACTACAGAAAGAGCGGAGACTCCCTGCTTGGGCGCTATCATTACGTACGGCTTCATCCATTCTCGGTTGGTGAGTTAAATTACCCTGACGTAGAGAATTTGCTCGTCTTTGGGGGATTTCCGGAGCCGATGCTGCGACAGAGTCAAGTTGCGCTTAAAAGGTGGCATCTGCAGCGTCGCGAGAGGATCGTGTACTCCGATGTTCGCGATCTCGAAAGAGTAAATGAGGTCTCGCACCTTGAGCTCCTAGCGGAGGCACTGCCAGCGCGTGTTGGATCGCCGCTTTCCCGGAAGAATCTGTCTCAGAATCTCAGCGTTGACTTTAAAACGACAGAGCGTTGGCTCTCGATCCTTGAGAATGTCTATTACTGCTATCGGATAGCCCCATACGGAACCGAACGTATTCGTGCGGTAAAAAAGGAGCAGAAACTCTATCTGTGGGATTGGAGTGAGTTGACTGAGGAAGGATCTCGGTGGGAGAATTTTGTTGCGTCCCATCTCTTAAAGTTCTGTCACTTTCAGCAAGACGTCTTTGGCGAGAAAATGGAGCTCCGCTTCCTGCGAGATGTTCAGGGTAGAGAGGTAGACTTTGTTGTTCTTAAAAATCGCAGGCCTATCTTTGCGGTTGAATGCAAGACTGGAGAAAAGAAGGTATCCCCACATCTACAGTATTTTGCTGATCGGACAACTATCCCTCATTTTTATCAGGTGCATAGGGGCAAAAACTCTCGAGCAGTAAGTGATAAGATCGATCTTTTAGGCTTTGCTGAATTCAGCAAGCGAGTGGGATTAGTTTAAACTTACATTTGGCAGTTAAGGAGGATGAAAATGGTGCAGATACTCAAGAGCACAAAGGATTTGTATATGTGCGGAGGCTTAAACACTGGCACCGGCAGGGTGAGCACCGCAAATTCAAAAGCCGAGTAGATGCGCCATCTTTCAGACCCGCAACTGCCGGGGCGTCGCAATTCCCGTCCACTTTAAAAAGCCACAAATGCGCGGGAATAGCTGTTTTCATTGAGTTTTGCAGCACAGGCCCGCGCATTTGTATCCTGATCGAAACTTCCAACAGTTTCAAGTATATGGCGGGTGAATTGAGATGCCCTGCAACTGCTGACCGGCTGGTCCATATGTGATTTAGGATAACCCCAATACTCTCAATAGCTTATAAATTAGGCCTTGCTAAGGCCTTTTTTGCCCCATAAAATGACCCAATGTTTCCTAGAAATATAAGCCATCAAAAGGACAAGAGTTTTTTTCTCTTTGGTCCTCGCGGTGTGGGTAAAACCGACTGGCTACGACGCACGTTTCCGAACGACCTCTACTTTGACCTCCTCGAAGCGCGAACCTATTCACACCTCCTTGCGGATCCTACTCGGCTCGGCGAACGAATCCCTCGAGATTACTCCGGCTGGGTAATTCTGGATGAGGTACAACGGATCCCAGAGATCCTGAACGAGGTGCATCGATTGATTGAGTCTCGAAGACTTCGCTTCATCATGACCGGATCGAGCGCCCGAGCCCTCCGTCGTAAAGGGGTTAATCTCTTAGCCGGTCGTGCCCTCACTCGCTTCATGCACCCACTCACAATTGACGAGCTGGGCGAGAGCTTCTCACTCAGACATTCTCTTCGCTATGGCTCCCTGCCATCAGTGTACACAGAGCAGGATCCTGCCGCCTACCTCGCAAGCTATGTGGCAACATATCTCAGAGAGGAGGTTCAGCAGGAGGGACTTACCAGAAACTTAGCGGCGTTTAGTAGGTTTCTTGAAGTTGCATCATTTTCTCAGGCTGAAGGGCTCACGATGGCGGCAGTGGCTCGTGAAAGCAGAATCGCCGTAAAGGTGATTCAGGATTATTTCAGTATATTGGAGGACTTGCTCCTTGCGGTACGGCTTCCCGTATTCAGCAAACGAGCAAAGCGTAAGCTTATCGCCCACCCCAAGTTTCTCTTCTTTGATAGCGGAGTATTTAATGCTATTCGTCCGAAAGGCCCTCTCGATCACCCTGAACTCGCTCCCGGAGCGAGCGTTGAGACTCTCTTTTATCAACAGGCGCGCGCGTTAAATGAGTATCACAATCTGGAATATTCGCTCTTCTACTGGCGCACTCAAGCAAAGGAAGAGGTTGACTTCGTTCTTTACGGCCCGCGTGGCATTCACGCCTTCGAAATCAAACACGCCGACCGCGTACGAATCGAGGATACCAAAGGCCTCAACCTCTTTCTGCGAGACTATCCAGATGCGAAGTGCCACCTGCTCTATCTGGGTACTGAAGAGTACCATGAAGGCGGTATATCGGTTATGCCTTTAGAAAACGCGCTGCGAAGGTTCGTAGAGATTACCGGCTAAACGTTCTACTGTTTCTTCTGATCTTCTACTCGCGTTTCTTCGCATATCGAGACTTATCCCTTACGACACAGCCGCTCAATACACTCTGACACAAGCGAGGTCCAACCAGTTTGATGGCTCGCTCCGATACCTCGGCCATTGTCACCGTGGAAATGCTCGTAAAAAAGTATAAGGTCCTTCCAATGTGGATCTTTGGCGTAGAGCTGATTATCACCGTGACACGGACGCGAACCGTCCGGAGATGCGGTGAAGAGTGAGGTAAGGCGCCGAGAGATCTCTACGGCAACTTCTCGCAAAGTCATATAGACGCCTGAGCCAGTCGGGCATTCGACCTTGAAAGCATCTCCATAAAAGTCGTGGTATTTCTCAAGTGCTTCAATGAGCAGAGCGTTCATCGGAAACCACACCGGTCCTCGCCAATTGGAGTTGCCCCCGAAAAAGTCAGTGTTGGAGTCGCCAGGACAGTAATCAATTCCGTAGTCGCGATTCTCAAGGGTAAGACGATATGGATATTCAGCATGAACTCGCGAGAGTGAACGCATGCCGTGTGGCGACAGGAACTCATTTTCATCCAAAACGTACGCGAGAAGCCGCAAGAGCTGCTTCGTCGATGGTATCGTGAGGAGCATGTCCCGCGAACGTGACTGGCTATGCGGATCGCTCGGAGAGCTCTGGGCTCTGTGAGAAGCTTCCAGTTGCTTGGCAAGCGCTGGATTGTTGGCGATAAACCAATCAAGCCGCTTTTTAAATCCAGGGAGTTTTCGGATCTTATGGTCCTCAAGGATCTCCACAACAAGCATCGGAATGATCCCTACGAGTGAGCGCGCGCGAAGGGGAATAGTTGTATTTTCCAGCTCTAGTTGATCGTAGTAAAACCCGTCGAGTTGGTCCCAAAGTCCGGTGCCACCAAAGTTGTTAATAGCTGATGATATGGCGATAAAGTGCTCGAAGAACTTTGAGGCGAGATCCTCGTACTCACCATCCTCTGTTGCCAGCTCCAAAGCCATTGAGAGCATCGTTGCGCAGTAGAAAGCCATCCACGCGGTTGCGTCAGCCTGTTGTAAGCTACCGCCTTTAGGTAGAGGAGCGCTGCGATCAAAGACTCCGATGTTATCAAGCCCCAAGAATCCACCTGCAAAGAGGTTACGACCACTCGCATCTGTGCGGTTTACCCACCAGGTAAAGTTAAGGAGGAGTTTGGTAAATGCGCGCTTAAGGAAGAGAGTGTCACGCTCACCGTTTTGAGCCGTAATCTGATACACTCGCCAGCACGCCCAAGCGTGAACCGGTGGGTTAACGTTAGAGAACCCGTACTCGTATGCCGGTATCTGGCCGTTTGGATGCATGTACCACTCACGCAAGAATAACAGCAGCTGACTCTTGGCAAAGTCCGGATCGATCTTACAGAACGGAATCATGTGAAATGCGAGATCCCACGCTGCATACCACGGATATTCCCATTTATCCGGCATCGAGATGATATCGCGATTATAGAGATGCTCCCACTGATGATTCCTGAGCTTCGTGCGAGATGCTGCTGGTGTCGGTTGTGTAGGATCCCCCTCAAGCCACTCACGCACGGAGTAGTAATAGAACTGCTTGGTCCACAGGAGCCCGGCATACGATTGAGTAAGAATGGCACGTTGCTCCGAGTCGGCACTTGGGGGCACAACAGAGTCGTAGAACTCACGACACTCCTCTTTGCGGACTTCCAACACCTGATCGAACTCCTTGATAAACTTATCCTTGGATGGATCGGATGAACTCTGAAGACAGAAGCGTAGTTGCACGGATCCACCCGCTGCTACATTGAGCGAGTAGAGTAGGCCAGCCTTCGTTCCAACGAGCTTCGGATTGACTGCAGAGGTCTGGTTATGAATCAGATAATTGTGAAATGCGTCCTTAACATAGGGCGTTTCATTCTCGCCGCCGAATAAACGCCGGCGATTCGATTCATTATCGGTAAAGAGCGGGGTTGGCTTGGCCCCGCGGTGCATCGGATCCGCGATGAAGACGACAGGATCGAGTTGCGGGTGCAACAGCGCGAAATGTCCCGATTGTAAAGCTGAAACAGAGGGCTTGGCGGTGTAGCCCTCGCCTGTGCGACCCCAGCTCCACGTGTTGCGAAACCACACGGTGGGAATAATATGCAGTGGAGCGGGCTTGTTGCTGCGGTTGTGCGCCGTCAGGCGTATCAAGATATCATCGGGACGCGTCTTGGCGTACTCGATTTCGATGTCGAAGTACTCGTTGTCCTCAAAGATTCCTGTGTCGGTAAGCTCGAATTCAGGAACGAGTCGACTGCGCGAACGATTCTCCTGCACAAGCAGATCGTAAGGAAACGCGCGCTGTGGGTACTTGTACAGAGCTCGCATGTAGGAGTGCGTTGGAGTGGAGTCGAGATAGTAGTAACACTCTTTTACATCCTCGCCGTGGTTTCCCTCTAATCCGGCGAGACCAAACAGTCGCTCCTTCAAGATCGGGTCGCGTCCGTTCCAAAAAGCGAACGAGAAGCAGATCCGACACTGTCTATCGGTTATACCCAAGAGGCCATCTTCGCCCCAACGATACGTTCGGCTCCGTGCCTGGTCGTGTGTGAAGTAGCCCCACGCTGAACCGTCGGCCGAGTAGTCCTCGCGCACAGTGCCCCACTGACGCTCTGAGAGATAGGGGCCCCAGCGTTTCCAATTTTTAGAGCGCCGTGAATCCTCTTTGAGGCGGCGTCGTTCTGCATCGGGTATCTTTTTAATCATGGGCGATGATCATAGCCTCTTATGAGCAGTACCGGGAGCACCTAACATGGGCACGGTAGCAGAGAGTTCGTATGATGTTAATATATTGAAAAGATTAGAGTAATATATTTTAGCGAAAACAAGACAGAAGGCGGGCTACTAGTAGGCTACGCTGTTCGCTCTTAGTCCCATAACACTCTTTAGGATA
>JBIKKR010000205.1:0-4014 GCA_044360225.1 Bdellovibrionota bacterium
TAGGTATCCTCGAAAGGTAAACTCTCGGTCTTCTCCCTATGGCTAACATCCTAGGGCCTTCACTACTTCAGCGATTCTATTAGCCGTCTCGCTACTAGGTATCCGCAGGGTCACACCGTTTACAAGAACCTCATACTGCGATGGCATCCAGGGTCGTGGTAGCTCGACAAACTCACCCTCGCCACAATTCAACTTACGCAGTCGGCGATACATGCTCGATGGACTAATCCCTCGCTCTCTGCTGAACACCTCTAGGCTCTGCCCGCTACACGAATACTCCTCCAGTATTGAAGCCCACTCCGCTTTGCTTCGGTATCTTCTCATCTTTACCTCACCATGAATCCAGCACTACGGATATCGAAGTGCGAATGAGGCTTGTAGCCTAGCTGGAACTAGAGAGATAGCGGGCTTAGTTACGGGCGCTTACGTATGTGTAAGCGCCCCTAACTAAACCCCTCCGGACTAGCGGTATTTTTGGTAGCGAGAAAGGTTTAGCGTTGATTATTTCTGGGGCTCTTGCGAGCCTGCTACGGATTCAGTCTTAGCGAGTGCTCTGACTTTAGCCCAGGCGATAGGTGTGAGTGCAGATGTTAACACCGACCAAGAACCGCATTTAAACGCCGACTTAGCATAACCAGCAGTACCCCGCTCCCCCGCCCGGTTCATCTGAACCGTACCCCGCCATACCCCGCGGCGGTTGACTGGGTGGGGGTGGGAATGGTAGCTCTTCGGAATGGAATCCTTCCGCTCCTTTCTTTGTGCGCGTTGTCGAAAAGAAGCTCAGGTATGCTCTACGTGCGATCGTGGACAACGCTATTGCTCGAAGGATTGCTCTGCAATCGCACGAAGAGAGACGCAAAGAGCCGCTGGCAGGCAAGATCACAGCACTCTGCAAAATCCGACGCCAACCGATCACTAATTCCGATTTGATCCGATCACCGATTCCAATACTGCCGATCACCTGTTCCGAAATGACCGATCACTGATTCCGAAAGTGCCGATCAGGCATTCCGGAGCTGCCGATCGGCACCCGGGATTGGAACCGAAGCGACCTTTAGGGGTAAACCAGCACGCATCGCAAAGGAGGCGAGCGTGTATGGGAAGGACCAGAAAGGAGCTATCGGTGATAAAGGTACGAGAGATTCTAAGGCTTAAAGAGCAGGGGCTAAGCAATCGACAGATAGCCTCAAGTTGTCACATATCCTCATCAACGGTATGGGAGTACGCAACCGCCGCAAAGGAACGAGGGGTTCGTCTTCAGGACTACCTGGACAGGAGCGATTCCGACCTTCTGGCAGCCCTTGGCAAGCCCAGGACCGACGAAGAGCGCCGCAAGACCGAGCCCGACTACGGACGGCTTCACACCGAGCTCCGTCGTAAGGGAGTTACACTGCTGCTCCTGTGGACCGAGTACCGACAAGAACACCCGGAAGACGGATACGGCTACTCTCGGTTCTGCGAGCTGTACGAAGCGTGGTGTGAGCGGCAAGAGATCCGAATGCCACAGCAGCACAAGGCTGGCGAGAGGCTCTTTGTTGACTATGCAGGGGATACCATCCCAATTATCGACCGAGCTACGGGGTTGGTGCTCTTTGACGCTCAGATATTCGTAGCCACGCTTGGCGCAAGTAACTACACATACGTTGAGGCAAGTCGAGATCAGGGGCTCTCGTCATGGCTGATGAGCCATGTTCGCACGTTTGAGTTTTTTTGTGGAGTTCCTGAATTCCTAGTCCCCGACAACCTCAAGAGCGGTGTTAAGGATGCCTGGTTCTATGAGCCAGAGATTAACCGCTCCTATCAGGAGCTCGCCGAGCACTACGGATGCGCTGTGCTCCCCGCCCGAGTCAGAAAACCACGAGATAAAGCCAAGGTGGAAAATGCTGTTCAAAATACGACTCGTAGGATCCTAGCCCCCCTATGTGACCGCGATTTCGGCTCACTTGATGAATTGAATCAAGCCATCAAAGAGCTGCTGAATCTTTGGCTCCACCGTCAGATGAAAGGGTACGGGAAAAGCCGACACGAGCTCTTTGTCACCCTCGACAAGCCAGCTCTAAAACCATTGCCCCAAAACTCGTATGTCTTCTCGTCATGGAAGAAGGTTCGGGTCAATATCGACTACCACATCGCGTTTGAGAGGTGTTTTTACTCGGTCCCCTACACCTTCCTCCATCAGGAAGCGTTCGTTAAAGCTACTGAGAAATCCGTTGAGATCCTAGTCGGCGGGAACTCAGTCGCACTCCATCCAAGACTTTTCATACCCGGGCAATACTCAACCATATCGGAACACATGCCACCAAAGCACAGATTTCGCTCCGAGTGGAACCCGGAACGTCTTATAAACTGGGGAGCAAAGATCGGCCCACACACCAAAACCACTATCGAACGGGTCCTTGCCTCAAAACGCCATCCAGAGCAGGGGTTCCGTGCCGCCCTCGGTATTATGCGATTTGCCTCCTCCTTCTCCCCTGAAGAGCTCGAAGCCTCCTGCGCTCACGTTAACTCAGTCGGCATACCCTCATGCCACAGGGTCCATGCCGCTCTCGTCGCAAAACGACACAATCAGAACCAGTCATCAAAGGATGAATTAACCCTCCGTCACTCAAATGTGAGAGGCGGGGATTTTTACCATTAGAGGAGAAAAATATGCTCAGTGATATAATCACCGATAAACTCATTGGCTTCAAGCTACGCGGGTTCCTTGAAGCTTATAGAGAGCAGCAAGAGAGTTCGCAGTATAGAGACCTTGCGTTTGAGGAACGCTTCGCTATGCTCGTTGATAGAGAAAGCTTAAGGAGACAGAACCTCGCGTTTCAGAAACGGGTTGGTGCTGCCAAGCTCCGCTCATTCGCATCCATCGAGGATATAGATTTCTCGGCACAGCGTACCCTACGCAAACAGCAGATCCTACAGCTTGCTCAGCCATCATGGATTGAAGCAAAGCACAGCCTCGTCATTACGGGGCCAACAGGGGTTGGAAAGACCTTTCTCGCTTCCGCACTCGGGTTCAACGCCTGCAAGTTAGGTTTTACTGTTCGCTATACCAAGTTAAGTGATCTGATCTCAGAGCTTTTAACTGTTCGCCACGACGGAGGCTCCCATCGCTACCACCGGGGGCTGGCAAAGGTGCAGCTCCTCATTATCGATGAGTGGCTCAGGGAATCCTTGCCTCAGGTCCATGCCAACGAAATTCTGGACCTCGTTGACGCTCGATTCCGAACCGCTTCCACTATCTTCGTCTCACAGCTCCCCGTACCTGACTGGCACGCCGCCATACCCAATCCAACTCTGGCTGACGCTATCCTCGACAGGATCGTTCACGACTCGGAGCGGATAGAGATCCAGGGAGAAACCATGCGACGTGTCACTTCAACATTAAAACGCCAACCCAACTCGTGATGCCTACAAAACGTCGCTTCGCTCCGATCGGTTCATTTCGGAACAAGTGATCGGCTCATTTCGGAATCGGTGATCGGAAGCGTCGGAATGCGCAGCACTCCGCAGGGTCGCGTAAATCACCGCATAAGGCAGCAGAAGTACCTATCTCGTATCGCTCAGATGACGCATCATACTTCCCTCGACACTAGGCAAGTAGTTGATATCGCGAAAACGACCGACTCATGCACTGCACCGGTCGCAATTGTAACAGACTCCCGCATGCAGCGTTGCATATGCTGCGAAAAGCAGGTTAACGGCCTAACTAGACGGGAATATTTAAGACAAAGAAGGACACGCCAAAAAGCTCCAGAGGAAACCAAGGGAGTCCCGATCTCATGGGACGTCGGCGTTTAGAGACGGATCTTGGTCGACGACAACAACTCCCGCGATCTCCGATCGGTCAGGTGCTGCACGTAGCTTGTGTCTGCATTACCGGTACTCTTCGCGTATGCAGCCACCACCAAACGCGAGTATGGTAGCCGATATTCATTGAGTCTGGCGATCTCTTGGATCATACCGACGCCACGGGCGCACATCCTCGCTGAATCACCACTAAAGAAGAGATCCGCCGGG
>JBIKKR010000077.1:0-14329 GCA_044360225.1 Bdellovibrionota bacterium
TTCAACTATGTGGGATCCGCACCCCCTAAACTGGGCTCAGTTATGTGGGATCGATCTATTCAAAACTGGGGTCAGTTATGTGGGACGTAACAGGACGCAAATCTCGCTTTTCGAGCCTACTCTGAGCAATCTCGGCTGAAACATCATAACTATAATCAGCAACTATAATCGACACATCTTCAGACAGTTACCAGAGTTCAGCTATTTATACAAAAGTGATTGATCTTCCTATCCTTAAAACCTGTGTACTAAAGTAGAGGGATTTGGGGTAGCTGCGCCGTGTGCAGATCGGCAACTACTCCGTTCAGGCGGATCTACCCCCTCCTCTGCACCCAAGCCTCAAACTCCGGAAAGCCGTGAGCATCGAGTAGTCGTTGATCGACTCCGTGCTCAACAGCCTCTGTGAAACGCTGAGGCGATATGTGCGCGCGTAACTTCGAGAGCGCCTGCTCGACTTCACGACGAACCTGATCACGGTCGTCTGCACTCGTACTCGCTCTGACGTCCTGCAAACGCTGGCTTCGCGCAGTTAGGTACTCAACCTCAAGGTCTACTTTATCCACTTTGGACTCTGAAGTGGCCCTGTTGCTGTCTCTGTCGTGCGCTTCCCTACCCTTCTGTCCACGCCTGGCCATAGGCTCGCGCGTGCGCTCATCATCGTTGTTACCATCGATTAAACTAGGCTGAACCTGTTTTACACGCCGCTCTCCCGGCAACATAAACTCAAAGGGTCGCTCAACAGCGCGGTACAGAAATCCTGTGGGACTCCGACTAATCAGGGGGCTCTTTTGGGCGACGAGCGCATCGAAGTGCGCGATAATCGAACGCATGCGCTCAAGGGTTGCCCCCCCCTGCCCCGCTGTCAGTCGGAAGGCCTGTTTCTCTGCAAGGCCCCGTTCCACGAGCGCCGCTTGAACTGCGCGCACATCGTCTGAGACTTGACTGCTAACTCGTGCTTCGTTGTCATGCTCACGTCGTGTATCCGTGAAGCCTCGGTCCGGGCTAGCGACACGTGGAGACGCGCCTGTAGCGGCTGTGCTTGTGTCCTGCGTCGTAGTCAAGGTTTTCTTAGGTGCGTGTGCTGCTACAAGGATTGCCTCTGTGCTCTTGCCCTTCCCGATAAAGTCGAATTCGCTGAGAATGCCCTTGTCTTTTAACTCCTCAAGCGCCGGTTCGAGCTGTTGCCGAAGTGAGCTTGCGTACACGTAGTTACGCGAGACCCCGATCTTTTCATGCGCAAGGGTGAACAGATTTACCTGGATCCGTGAGCGATACCAAAAGTGCTTGTCGAGGTAACGGTAGAGCCGCTTGGAAACAGCGCTCTGGAGGTCGAGGTAGAAATCGAGGTCGAGCTTTTTAATGAAGCCGACCTGGAACGACTTAAAGAGTACCTCACTCCAGGTAAAAAAGCTCGGTTGTGTATCGCGCCCATCGTTGATCTCATAAGCATCGATGATACCAAAGTTGCGCGTACTGTGGAGCTTGGTTTCGTTATCGTAGAACGCATTGGTGGCTTTGATGCGTACGCCACTCAAGCGATCGAGTGCGTTTTGAAGGCGCGTATAGCTGCGGCCCTCTGTGGTCCACCGTAGGACTCGTAGCAGCTCGTACCGCGTAAAGTGAACCTTTCGGCTTTGCACTCCATCATCCGCAGTGAGCTTGAGTAGCCCTAACAGAACTTCATCGTCCGATGATGTCGGCAATCCGAACTTGTCGGCTCCGGTGATGATCCACTGGCGGTTAATAACTTCTCCGTTTTTACCCTTAACGTAATCAGAAAACTCAAGGGTTTTGACAGACGGGTCCGCGCGTTTGGAGAGAACCGTGAGTGGAAACTCAGCCAGGTTCATCTCATCTCGCGAGAGTTTGTTCGTTGCAGGTGCTGATGAGTGACCCGCAGAGATTGATAACGGCGCATCCTCTGCGTGAAGGGTATCCCTCTGCAGTACATCGCTACGTAGATGTGTCCTGCTGAGAGAATTGTCGACTACTCGAGCGTTGTTTGCTGAGTTATCTTCCATGAAGAAACCTTGCGTGCAGATAGCCGTATAGCTAGCCTGGTTTGCGTTAACAAAAACAGATCCACTTAAAAAGTGACGACACCTTAGCTTACTTTTAGTTAGTTAAACAATCTTTTCTTGTATAACATGTTATCTAGTGAGCGGGGGAAAAACCTCTTTATTTTAATAGGTTAAAGGGGTAATTTTATTTCAGTTCACGAGCCTTTTTAGGTCACGTCACGATAGGCGTTTATGTGTGAGCACGATCCACTGGAGTTCGAGTCACGATATCCTCATAGATAATTCACGATAGTCCCTATGTGGATACACGATGAATTGAGATATAGAGGCAGACATCGTGAAATGACATAGAAAACTATCGTGATTTGAGATACAAAAATGGGACGCGGTGAGAGTTATTCCTTATGTCGGTTCACGAATCTCGTGATTGAATCGTGTATTGAGGAAAAAGCGAGCTTCCAGAGTTTTTCCTATCGTGAAGTGACTTAAGTGTGGATTTTATCGCTGAACTTTGCGAGATTCCTTATTTCGAATCACGAGTCTCTACGAGGGTGATGTGTGGCAAACGATCAGGTAAACAATAGCCAGAGCGCGGCTCCCAAACGCGCAATAGCGATTAGTATCGTAAATCAGAAGGGCGGAGTTGGCAAAACAACGACGACCGTTAATCTCGGCGCAGCTTTGGCAGAACGTGGTAAGCGGGTGCTGATGATAGATATCGACGCACAGAGCAACATGACGACGCACCTTGGACTCGGAGTGAAGGAGGACCCGTCCGATCTCAATGAGGTGCCAAAGGGACCCGAGTGGACCGTATACGATGTTCTCAAGGGTAATAAGCGGATTCAGGATGTTACAGTCAAGCGCTCTGCTAACTTAGATGTGGTGCCGTCGAGCCTCCTGCTCAGTGCGGCTGACCTTGAGTTGGGTGGCATGGTGGGCCGTGAACTGCTCTTAAAGCGCGCTATCGATAAGGTGCGAGACCAGTACGATGTAATCCTGATCGACTGCCCCCCTACCCTTGGGCTTCTCTCACTTAATGCATTAGCGGCTGTAGACCAGGTAATCGTGCCCGTTCAGAGTGAGTACCTAGCACTTCACGGAGTAAGGCAACTACTTGATACTATTGATCAAGTCAGAAGTGTGTACAATCAGAACCTGGTAGTGGGCGGAGTTCTTATCTGCTTACACGATAGTCGCAAACGACTTGCGCGAGCAGTTGCGGATACTATTCGGGCCTACTTCGGTGACCTCGTTTTCGATACTGTTATCCGTGAGAATGTAGCTCTGGCAGAGGCACCAGCTAAGGGAGAGACTATCTTCGAGTACCTTCCGAAGTCTCCGGGGGCAGAGGATTATACAGCGTTAGCTAGTGAGGTATTACATGACTAAGCGTGGTTTTTCATTCGCCAATAACCCATTAATGCAGGGCCCAGCTCTCGATGAGCGCTCGCGAGGGGGTATCCCCTACCGCGAGATCCCGCTCTCAGCTATTGAGGCCGATCCGAATCAGCCACGAAGAACCTTCGATCAGGAGAAGCTCCAGGAGCTCGCTGAATCTATTAGGCTATACGGAGTGATTAGCCCTATCCTCGTGAGAGCAGGAAAACTGCCCGGACGGTACACGGTTATCTCAGGAGAGCGCCGGTTTAGAGCTGCTAATCTAGCTGGTTTGGCCTCTATTCCTGCTGTAGTAAACCAAGGAAATGAGGCAGAGGATCGAATGCTGGCGATGCAGCTGGTAGAGAACCTCCAGCGTGACGACCTAACCCCGTTGGAGCGCGCTCAGGCGATCGGAGCGTTGCGAGATGCGCACAACCTCAGTATTCGTGATATCGCCGATAAACTCAGCATCTCAAAAAGTGCAGTACAGCGCAGCCTTGAGATCCTGCAGCTTCCTGATGACCTCCTCAACGCCCTCAAAGAGGGAGCTGCCGAGTCAAAGGTGCTTCTGCTGGCCAAGATAGACGATCCAGCCATCAGGGCTTCATACCTAAACGACCTTGATGTTCTGACCCGTTCTGAGCTTGAGCGCAACCTTAAAGCTCCTAAGCCAGCACCTGCGAACAGTGATGATGGGGCAGGTAAGGTAGTTAGCGCGGAAGACATGAGGATAGCAGACGAGATTCAGCGCTCCCTTGGAATGAAGGTAAAGCTATCTCGTTCATCGGCAGACGCTGATGGTGGTCGCCTGACGATAGACTTCTATGGGGACAGCGACCTCCAGATTATCTTCCGGAAGCTCGTTGCGGAAGGTTAAGTGTCCCACGGTGGGACAGATGGTAGTTCAGAACGTTGTCCGGTGTAATTGTGAGAGTTAGCTACTCTATTCAGGCGTGTCCCACGGTGGGACACCTTGTTGCTCGCGTAATCAGGGGTGCCGTTGGGTGTCCCACGGTGGGACAGTGAATCAAGTAAAGGCTGGTCTCGAGTATTTAGGTGGTCTAAAGCCATGGAATGGGCGCGGAGGCTTCTCGCTTGAGGAGATTGCTAGGGTTTTGCGTAGACTCGGCAACCCGCAAGATAAGGTGCCAACGGTCCATATAGCGGGGACTAATGGAAAGGGCTCGGTTTCTGCCACAACCGCTGCTATTCTGGGAGCGTGCGGCTATCGTGTTGGTCTGAATATATCGCCGCACCTACAGAGGGTAAACGAGCGCATAGTGGTCGATGGATTGCCGTGCTCAGATGAGTTTCTGGGTGAGTTTGCCTACGCGGTGCGCCAGGCCGCCTCACGAGAGCTTGTGGAGCTCAGTTTTCATGAAGCGATTACTGCCGTTGCATTCCTCGGGCTGCTCGAGTGTGGGGTTGAGTGGTCAGTGATTGAGGTTGGCCTTGGTGGCAGGCTCGATTCTTCTAATGTCATTTCACGACCCGCTGTTACGGCGATCGTCACTATCTCGTTCGACCATCAGGCTATACTGGGAGATACATTAGGAAAGATAGCGGCAGAGAAAGCGGGGATCATCAAGCCAGGAACCCCATTAATAACGGGAATAGTTGGCAAAGAGGCTGATGCTGTTATCTCTAAGGCAGCGTCCGGTGTTCCACACTACAAGTTCGGCAGGGATTACGATGCACGGGTAAAGACGGGCGAGGGGGCTCGTTCTATCGAGTATTGGGGTAAGGAGTTTGCTGGGAGAAAGAACGTTGCGCTTGAATTTACCCCAACACTCGATGGTGTGCACCAGGCCCATAACTTTAGCGTTGCTGCGACGATAGGGCTTGTGCTTGGACTACCGATTGATCGCGTGAAAATGGGGCTAGAGGGTGTCTTTTGGCCTGGAAGGCTCGAACAGGTGTCGGTAAGTGGCTTACATCTGGTGCTTGATTGCGCACATAATCCAGCAGGCATCGACTCATTTATCTCATTTCTCGAATCACGAGACCTAAGGGGTATTGATCTGACCTTTGGTGTCCTCGATACCAAGAACTGGCAGGAGATGGTTCGTAAGCTAGCGCCCTACGTTGGTACCTGGCGTTTGGTGCGCCCTGACTCTGAGAGGGCGCTAGACCAGGAGCAACTAGCTCAGGAGCTTACGGTATCGGGAACCGGGGTAAGAATAGAGCGCTACGGAGATGACTACGAGCGGTGCTTGCGTGAGCTATTTGCTGATTGCGGCGGAGGCGCGGCGTTTATTACCGGCTCAATGTACATGGTTGGGCGCTTTCGGGAGATGCTTTCAGTTCCACAGAGGGCGATATGGAACCGCCAGAATAGAGGCGATGTTTTATGAGGCAGAACGATAGTCTGATATCAGGGTGGCGGTCCGCAATAGAAGCCAGATTAGTTGCGGTTGAAGGTTGGAGTGGCGCGGCGGTGCGCCGGAGTACTGAGCACACAACTTCTCAGCTGCATGAGGCGTGTCGTTACGTATCGCAGGGCGGCGGAAAGAGGTTTCGGGGGATATTAGCGTGCGCGGTATCGTACGATCTGCGGCGACAAGCGGCGGATGCGCTGGCTGAGACAAGCGCTGCTATCGCTCCGGCAGTAGCCCTGGAGCTACTGCACGCAGCATCACTGGTGCACGATGACCTCCCAGCGCTCGATAACGATGATATGCGGCGTGGGCGCGCGTCGTGTCACAAAGCTTTTGGTGAGGCGACGGCTATCTTGACGGGTGATGCGCTTCTAGGGGCAGCGCTCATGGTAGTCACGAGCGATACGATCCTCTCGAGTGATTGTCAGGCGCGCGTTGTGAGAACTTTAGGACGCGCATGGTGGGACCTCTGCCTTGGTCAGCAACACGACATCGACCAGCAGGGGAATAAAAGTTCAGTAAGTCGTGATGAGATGATTCGTTTAAAGACAGGAGCGCTCTTTGGAGCTTCTGTTGGATGCGGTGCGGTGTGCGCTGGGGTTCGCGAGTCGATTCTTGAGCAATACATCAAGTGGGGAACGAGGGTAGGGGAGTGCTTTCAAGCTCTTGATGATCTCGATGATGGAGACCGTAGTGTCGATGAGCGAGTATCGATTGAGCATCAGTGCGAGGCGGTTTTGAAAGAAGCAGTGGCTCTTGATGCGCGCTTAGCACAAGGGGTCACGCAGTTCGTAGCTGGGCAGATACTTGGTAGAGTGGTGTGACTACTTCATAAGGATCGCTATTCCTATGTCGACGCGCCGCACACACTCAGTTACCCGTTACATTATCGTAGCGATGTTGCTCGGTATGCTCGTCGGGACAGTGGCAGGAGAAGCGGTGAAGCCGCTTGGTATCGTTGGCTCACTATATATACAACTTATTAAAGTAGTGGCGATTCCACTTGTATTTGTGAGCATCATTGAGGCCGTGCTCTCGACATCGTTGTCGTGGCTGACTGCGCGGCGTTGGATCGGTGTTATCGCCATCAATACCACATGCGCTCTTATCATTGGCCTCTGTATTGCTAATCTGATTCAACCGGGTGTGGGCTTTGTGATTAGAGGAGCCGTAGCGCCCGCTATTAAGGATTTTTCATGGGCTGCATTTCTTGATTCACTGATTCCTAAAAGCATCGTCAGCCCATTCGCTGAAAACAACGTAATTGCAGTGGCGCTTATGGCGTTACTTATCGGTGTAACACTGCGCCGGTATGTCCAGTCGTATGGTATGCAGTCTACTGGTGCAGAGCTATCGCAGGAGTCTGCAGAGCGCGGAGTGCGGATACTCAGCGCCATAGTAAACGAGGTGATCCTCAAGCTCGTGGTGCTGGTGCCCGTAGCAGTCTTCTGCGTGACAGCTAAAACTGTAGGCGAGTCCGGTTTTGCGCCGTTTAAAGGACTGTTCCTCTATATCGTCGCGGCATCTCTTGGGCTGTTGTTGCAGGCATCGCTTGTCTACCCGTGGTGGATAACGCGGGTAGGAGGAATTTCCCTCAGTACGTTTTTGCGTGCGGCAGCTCGGCCGGTGGCAAATGCTTTTGGCACTAACTCAAGCTTGGCTACAGTCCCGTTAACGCTTCAAGCACTTGATTCCTTGGGCGTGCGGAAATCAGCATCGCGTCTTGCTACCTGTATCGGCACTAATCTGAACAACGACGGAATCCTGCTGTATGAGACGATGGCGGTTCTCTTCGTTGCGCAGGCGCTCGGGATTGAGTTGTCCCTCGGTGAGCAGGTTTTTGCCGCTGGTATGAGTGTGCTAGCAGCGATCGGAGTAGCTGGGGTTCCTGAGGCTGGCGTTGTTTCGTTGTCGTTGGTGTTGTCGGCAGTTGGATTGCCACTTGAAGTTGTTCCGCTTTTGTTAGCAGTAGACTGGATCGTAGCTAGGATGCGCTCAGTGGTAAATGTGCTGAGCGATATGACGGTCTCAATCGCTGTGGGAGGACGGTGTGGTGGAGTGGGGGCGCACCCTCTTTAAGGAGCGCCACGATGTTACAACTTTCATCGTGGAGTCTCCTGTTAGGCGGTTTTCACAGCTCACTACTCAGCACCAAGTAACTCCTCGAGTAGGAATTGAGTTTTCGGAGGAATGCGATTATTCGGGTAGTAAGATTCAATGATGGCGAAAACTTCTTTGGGATTTTTCAGGCCCAGGAGCTTCAACAGAAATTGCACATCATCGCGGTCAGACGAATCCCAGCGAGCACTAATACACTTCATCGCCAACATGTAGCGAGGTTCGGGAGCCCACACCCTAAGATTCGAAAGGGTAAGCACCTCCTGTTGCGCAAAACCCGGCATGATAAAACCTTTAGCAGAGTCATTCAGCCAATCTGGTGGTAGCGACTCGCTCTCAGCAACCTGCCTTGCAAGTTCACGGATAATCGATGCTGGCTCAAAGATTCCAGCAACATCTTTAGTAGCGGCACGAGCGTTGTAGACGAGGCACATTACAGCACCACCGACGATGCCAACCTCACCAACTTCTCCCCGCGCGCGCAAGAGTGCGTTCAGCTGCTCGAATAACTCGGTTATGCGCTCTCTCGTCAACATGCTACGCGCGCTCTAGAAAGTTCTCATGTACAAATATATTGTTTGCGCGATACGGAAGGGGTGACTCAAGTAAGGCGCTCGCCTTAAGAGAGTTCATCCCTGACACAAACCACGGGACGGGTAGAAAGTACCTTTTGCGGGCCCACATCGGCGTGTCTATCCCGAATTCATCGCACAGAGATCTGACCGTGGATGCTACTAACGCTACAAGTCGCGGATCGCCATGCGCAGGTGGGGGTAGAAGTATGAGTCTTGTATCAACGGTACGGCGGAATTCATCGACTAAGTCAAAAAGATGCAGCTTCCAGGAGTCAAACCCATCACGAGCCACGTTATAAAAGAGCGCCACGGTCGAATATTCCGAAAATATATCAGCGCAGCTCAGCACCACCTCCACGTCACGTTGAAAACACTCGGCAACTTGATTCACGGACTTCACGGTAACGTTACCAGCTTGAGGGCGTTCTAGTTGCCTTAGGGCGCCCCGCGAAATAGAGGACGCCTCCGCCACCGCGCGTTCAGATAGGCGACTAGACCGGCGTAGATAGGCAAATGGGAGGTAAAAACGGATCATATACCGTAAAGATATGGTACAATATATTTACATGCGTAAAAGCCTTTTCGTTTGTCCGCCTAATAGGCTGGTTATATTGAGTTTTAGAACTACGCGGACTCTGTGCGCGCTAGTTTTGTAGTAATGGAGTTTTTATCCAGGCCCACTAGTTATATTGCCTCTGAATACTCGGTAGCAAAATCTGAATGGCTGTATTCAATTCCCTCAAAAGCGTTTCGTCTGTCAACGAGTTACAAAGGCCATTCAGAGCTTTCCACGCCGCTGTGCAGTTGATTCTTCCGAGGCTCTGAATACAACGTCTACGAACCTCGACCTCTTCAGTTGAATCTTTAGCAAGCTCAAGCAATTTATCTCCCAGACTTTTGCAGTCGGCACCTCTCTGTTCGAAAACCTTCAGATACCCGATCAGGTGGGCTGCTTCAGCTCGCTGGATGTGATCTCCCACTGACTCCCGGGGAACGCTAAGGGTTCTATCGGCCCATGTTATAGCCTTATCCATGATCTCAGGATTTTTGTTGGCATGGGTCTTAAGGCATAAAACGACCGCATCTCGAACTCCCGGGTCTTTGGTGCGGGTTAAATTAGCAGTGAGTTGATCAAACATATCGAGTACCTGCACCATGCTGACCATGGAACAATATGCAGCTTTCTTCATTAAGTGTTGCAACCTCTTCGACAGAGTCGCCCACAATATATTGGAATTCTAGCAAAAAGAGATCGCACTCACGTCTCTCGATGTTTTCTCCATCAACACTCGTGCGTGCTATAGAAATAGAGATGATGACCTCATCGCTTTGTATGGCAGTCTTGATCGTGAGGACTAAGGTATCGTTCACCTGAACTTCTTCAGTTTTCGGGCAATCGTTGGTTGTGAAGCTCCTCCGCTCAAGGTGCTCCATAAGCTGCAAGATCTCTCTCCCATAGATCGTCTCTCGTTCGATAGATCCAGCTGCTGGCCCTGAAATGCCAGTTAAAGGCTGGGCTCTGTGAGATGCACCATTGAGAAGTCTAATGGTCGCGTCCAATGCATCGTCAAGATCCTCATCCGCAACCCAACTTTTAAGACCAACAAGCGCTTGTGTGGCTGCCCGATAACCAATTCTACCGAGGCTCTCGATGCAGCGGTGACGAACACACTTATCTTCTTGAGGATCGGTTGCTATCGCAACTAATCTGTCGCCGAGACGGTGTAGTTTTTCTTCTGAAATAAAATAATTGAGATTATGCACGCAACCCAGGAGGTGAGCCGCCTCGGCGCGCTGTATATGATCTACAGAGGTATCTCCTTCAGGTTGCTGGCAAAGAGTCTGTTCTATCCAGCCCATAGACTTCTTCATAAGCTGCCGATTATTTTCAAAATGTGTGCCGATACACACAACAATTTCGTTACGGAATACAGTGCATTTGCTGGCCGTAAGATTGGAGACTAAGGCGTCGAACATCTTTAGCACGTCAGCCGTGGATAGCCGCTGCAGGACGTTCCTCATCGACTCCGGATTGCTTGAATTCAGAGCTGCCCTAACTTCATTTCCTAAGTTTTCAAACATGCACCAATCCGACAAATGAGTTCACTGAGGGGGGTATGGAGGATATTTTTTTCCGTGGATAGTAGAGGGCGAAATTTAAGTGAACCATAGACCTATCACCTACATTTGCCACTCAACTATCCAAAAAAACGACAGTTTGGACCATATCGTGTCCTACCAGAATACGAGAGCAGTGGGTAGGGGAGGTGATTCTCGGGCTCTGCTGGGTAACAATGATGATCCTAAATCCCTCTACTCACGCCATTTCTCAGAAAAACCGGCGATAGCGAGGGGTTGTCTTTTCCTTGAGGCCCGAATTTTGCCTTACCGTGAGCGGTATATCGATGTTAGGTTTGTGGGAGTACTAACGCCATCTATCGCATAGGGAGCAACACCATGAGACAAATCCTGAGCACACTCTTCATCACATGTTGTATTGCTGTTTCGACCGCTGTGGCGGAGCCGACGAAGTTTACCTGTACGCTTCGATTATCTGAGTCAAACGTACGAGGGTTGATTAATATCCGGGAGCTTAAGCCAACGAGTGAGATCGGCTCTCAATTCTCCACATTTACGATCGACCTCTCAAGCGTGGACGAGCTGAGCCAGGTACATCAGAACGTGTGTGTCACTAGGCGCGACTTCTCGGGAGCCTCGTTTGACAAGTATCTCTGCGTGCTCGTAATGACGCATCCTGGGGCTTCAAACGAACCCTCAACCCCACTTCTGGATATCGGGGTGTATCGCAATGCAGTACCTGAATCACTAGCTAACGGATCGATCCCGTCGAACCGCAAAAGTCTGGGTTCCGTTCGAACGGTGCTACCGATACATCCGCAGGGCCACAACATCTCACTGGCTCAGAATTTTGCGACGCGGGGTGTGAGAGGCGAGTTGCGCGATCTGGCGATGAATTGTTACGAGTAGCGTGGGTTACTCCTACCCGGACGAGCTAAATAAAGACATATCCGATCAGGCGATGTCAAGAAAGATCAATCCGCATCGGCGATTAGATATGTTCCCTGACCTGGTTTCGGCTCGTCCGGGTTAGGGAATGAATTTAGGGTTCAAGGGCCTAGCCTGCTCTTTCGGCATGGACCTCTCTCAATCACCATATTTCCTGAAGCAGTTGGACTCAAGGGCCCGATACGGGGTGAGGACTGTAGTATTATTGAGTCTCCGATATGGCAGAGCGTCAGAAGTCGCCATCAGTTAAGGCTGAACCCAATCAACAAGCTGATGTCGTGCAGAATGCGAAAGAGAATTCGCTGAGCCCCTTAGAGGCAGGTGGGGCGAGAGCGGCGGGTTTTCTTCAGGGAATAGCGGCTCGCATAGGAGCAGCCGCCACCAGGTCTCCAGAGCAAGAAGCTGCCCTCGTAGCTCAAAAGGAGGAGCGGTTCAAGGCTGAGCTTACCGCTAAGATACAGTGGGGTTATGATCTTGACCTTCAGTACGTTCGGCATCATCAGCCAGTAGATGATAAAACTCGTAAGGGCCACTTTCTTAAGGCAGGAGCGCAGGAGTTCTTTTGGGATCCAAAGAAACAGGCGCTGCTTGCATGGAACGCTGGAGCAAAGAAGTGGGAGGCCGTTTTGCCAAAGAGGGATGAGGTGATAGCTGATAGTTTTATGGAGAGCCCTGGGGTGAAACAATTTCTTGGGGAAATCGGAAGTGGCGCGGCGGCTAAAGCAGTCAAGGATCTTGTAAGTGGTAAATCTATGCCGTTTGATTATGAGGCCACAACGGCAGCAGCTAATGAATTGCGTGAAGGTTTAAAGAGGCACGGTGGTGAGATGGAGCTGCTGGACCCAGTCGCCCTGGATACATTGTTGAGGAAGGAAGCCATAATCGATGCGATAGCAAATATCTGTAAGAAAAAACCAGAAAACTGGACCTCGGAGGAAGCGAAATTTGTGCGTACTACAGGGTTGGATCCGGAGGAATTTTTGAAATTGTGCGAGCAGGCGCGTGAACCACGTGCAAACGATGCACTCGCGCAACAAAGGCACAATGAGAATAGAGATGCTACGGCATGGGTATCGTTTCATCGCCGTCATATGGTCGAAAACATCCTTGACAATTCATTTAGTGCTAGAGAGCGTAAAGTAATCAGGAGGGAAAACCCGAGAGACGAGATGCAAGTCCTTGAGCAACATTTCAAGAAAAGAGGCCTCGCCATATAACTTGCAGGGCTCTTAGTTCCTTTCGTCTCTTGGTTCTGGCTCGTTCGGGTTAGGCAGTAGCTGCTTTACGGTGGGTTGTCATCCCTCGCCAGGGCATCGCAATTCTCCCGCTATCTACTCGAAACCACTGGAAGTTTCGATCAGGATACAAAGGCGCGGGGCAGCGTTGCCAAATTCAATAAAAACAGCCATTCCCGCGCATTTGTGGCCCTCTAAAATGGACGAGAATTGCGATGCCCTGATCTCTCGCTACCCCCGCAACCCATCCCCAGCGTATTCGCTCTGGCACTCACTACCATCTGAGCACTCACCAACAACGAGGTACCTAACCTGAGCGGTGCGATCGCCATCGTCGTTGATGCTGTCATAGCGATATCGATAGGTTAGGGAACATAGACGACCATCGCGGAGTCTCTGGCCTGATGGACCGAGTGCATCCACTGAGAATCCATCATCGCCAACGAGGTCCCCTACGAAGAGCCGGTTTTCATTGTCTCGTAATTCGATTGAGTTAAGGGATTGCGATACTGAATTGGCGAACGTGTAGCCTGGGGCAAGATCAAGTTGGCACGTGTTCTCGGTGAGCACGAGCCCTCCGCGCCACAACCCTCCAACGTAAAGATAGCCCACAGAATCGCTATCTCCGCCGCCGCCACACGCCGTGAGTAGTGATGAGATAAGTAGGGCGCACATAACGGTAAGAGATGACGAGAGCTTGCTGAGCACACCTTCGGGAATAAACGGCCGACCACCCGCCGTCGGTACGCAAGTGGCGGTAAATGAACCCTCCGCGGCAACCTTACCGTCTCGAACGATCGTCTGATGAAATCCGAAGCGAGAGCGGCTACCCTCAATCGGTTTCAGCTCACAGGTAACAGTGACCCGATCGCCTTTCTTGAGCGAAGTCTTGAACTTTAAGGTGTACTCAGCGAGAACCCAGTTAAGGCCCTCACGAGCTGCTGCTTCCATGTCGACACCGAGCACCTCTTTCACGAACCTATGCCGCACGACCTCCATGTACCACGGGTAGTACAACCCGTCGACGATACCTTGAAAATCGATGTGCTCGTCCTTTACATCCATCTCAACTGAAAACATATCGCGCCTCCGTGCTAGGGGTGTTGCCCGTACTATACTATGATATTCGCGTTATCGTCTTTAGATAACGATCGAATTCCTGCTCGAAGTATGAGCCGAGAGATTGGCCTGGTAACACCGGGCCCCACCATGGTTACAGCAGCAGTTGCGAGTAGGCCCAGTTAGTCCGATAATACTTCGGAGAGTCCCATACTCACTGCCCTTTGAGAGCCTTCAGAGGGCACCCCTACGAAACAGGTAAATCTATGAACACCAAAGACGCCATCCTCTACGTGCTTAACACAGCGCGGTACGTTACCAACGCCTATCTTTCGGATCTCAGCGATCAAGAACTCCTGATCCGTCCAACACCCGGGGCGCACCACATAGCATGGCAGATTGGCCACCTGCTGCTCTCCGAGGCGATGATGGTCAATGCAGTAACGCCTGGCTCCGCGATATCATTTCCGGCGGGGTTTGAGGTGCGCCATGCAGCCCCAAAGGGCCCGGCCGAGCCTGAGGCGGCGTATGCG
>JBIKKR010000206.1:0-4006 GCA_044360225.1 Bdellovibrionota bacterium
TGATATATACTGTTGATAAGCATCTTGCCGTTACTCTCATGAGGTCTGATCGATCGCTCTTTGCTTCGGAAGATATTTCTAAATCGACTCCCGAAGAGGTCATGGGGGCGTTCGGTAGCTTCGACTCCTATTGTGGGCATTGGAGTCTAGACGAGGAAACGGGGCGAATCGAGCACGCGATTGAAGCTGGTCGTATTCCGAACTGGGTCGGTAGAACTCATATTCGATATTGCTCCCTGGAGAATACCTGTTTGACGCTAGCAACCGAAGAGTTTTCAATGGGTGGCAAAACCTGGAGAGTTTACGTAAAGTGGAGACGCCCACAGAACAAAGGTAGCCAAGGGAGCCAGTGACTACGCCCCCTACACATATCGTGAGCTGCATGAGCATTTGTCGAACGATCTTTTTGATGTTGTTGATGGCATCCGGCGTGGCGATTCCAAGCGCCGGGGCGTCCCCGAGTGATGCTCGTCCTCTCAAAATCGGATTTGTTTTGCCGATGTCGGGTAACTGGGTATTTCTTGGAAATGGTATTCGTGATGGCGCACTCTTAGCGCAGGAAGATTTGCGAGAGCGAGGAGTCTCTGTTGGATTACTGTTCGAGGATAATCAGGGCGCTTTAGGTCCATCGGCGGCCATAGGTTCTCGACTAGTCTCTACAAAAGGTGTTGGAGCCCTGGTTTCGATCATATCCGGGGTTGCCAAGGTCTTAAAACCGATCGCTGCCAGCGCCGCTGTCGTGCATATCGGTATATGTAGTGATACTGACGTAGCAGATGGCAAGAGCGGTTTTATTAACTATCTTACAGCTGAACAGGGAGTGGCGAAATTTGTGGAATTTTTCTCTCGCAAGCTTCCGCAGGGATCGCTGGGCATATTCGCTCTTAATGAAGCAGGTTTCGAGAGGATTGTGCAAGAACTTAAGCGCCAATCGGCAGGCAAGTTTCGGATTGCTAGAATAGAAACGTATAATGGTGGTTTCAATGATTTTCGATCTCAGCTTATTAGAATGAAGGGATCAAGGCCCGACTCGATCATGCTTTTGGGGCTGTCACCTGAAATTGAAACTATCGCCAGGCAGGCGCGCACTTTGCAGTTGCGCGTGCCCTTAACGTCAATTGAGAGCTTTGGTCTCGCCTTGAATAAAGCCCCGTTTGAAGGGCAGTGGTATGTCGATTCCGCTATGCCATCCGAGGAGTTTCAGCACAGATATCGGGTGAAATATGGTCGAGAGGTGACGCCAGGGGCAGGACATGCTTATGATTCAGTGATGTTGCTCGCAGAGGCCGCGCGAATAGGCAAGGAGCAGGATATGAGTTTGGCTAACGCTCTCCGGCAGATATCAAACTATAGAGGCGTCGTCGGCCCCCTTTTAGTCAGGCGCGATGGTGTAATTTGGAGCGATGCCTCCGTACGTGTTATTAAGAATGGGAAATCAGCTCGAGGCCCGCTATAATCGTTTCGCGAAAGCGGACATGGACTACCAGGATCGGACTCGGGAAACGTGCGCCAAGCACGCAATTTTAATAGGACGAAAGCAAGATGAAGCATTCACGCGCTGCGCTTGGTTGGATTACTCACGAGCTTAATAATTCGGACCTGCGCGTCTTAAAGATTGTCCACGTATGAATTATCCCCGTTTGCTACTCCTCCTCTCTTTTCTGTTTCATGCGGCTAGCGGAATCGCGGACACCACTCCGATCAAGGTAGGTGCGATTCTTATTCTCACCGGTGCGAACGCTGAGTATGGCGTGCAAGCGCAGCGTGGTGCGCAACTTGCAGTGGACGATATCAACCAAGCTGGGGGTGTAGGAGGACGACCACTTTCTATTATCTGGGAAGATGAGACAGCGGGGAAGGCTGATCGAGCAGTCGCTGCGTATCGTAAACTAGTTCACGTTGATGGTGTGAAGTTTATTGTGGGACCGAGCTTTCAAGATGGCCTACTTGCGATCGCACCACTAGCGAAAACCGACGGTATCGCTCTCGTAACACCATCAACGCCCTCACTGGGGCTTCCGCAGGTATTTGCTACGTGGATTGATCCGAGTATCGAGGCGGACCACATAGCGCAGCATATTCGCAAGACCTGCAAGACCGTCTCGGTCCTTGCTGCCCAGCAGAGCTGGGAGTTAATGGTTGCAGAAGCATTCAAGAGTAAATTCCTAGAGTTAGGTGGAGAGGTCGTATCGTACGCCGCTCCGCTCACTACAACCACGGACCTTCGCACCGAAGTTTTGCATGTCCGCCGCGCCAAACCTGATGCGGTTTTCATTTCCAGCTACACGCTTCTTCCAAACTACATTATTGAACTTCGTAAACAGAGAGTCGCGGTTCCTCTGTTTACAATCGAAGCAGATCGCGCCGCGCTTCGTGCCGCCGGCGCTTCTTCTGATGGTTTGATTTCATTAGGCCCGTCTGTACCAGAGGGTTCGTTTGGTCATAAGTATCAGATGAAGTATCAAGAGGCACCTGACAATCCATCATTTCAGGCGTACGACGCAGTTCAGTTGCTAGCTAAAGCAATAGAAGCAAAAGGAGAAAAACCGAGTGAGGTCACTAGTGTCCCGTTTACTTCAGAACAATTTCAGCTGGTTAGCTGAGCAACTGCTCTCTTCTGGGTCAGCTACGTCACGAAACAGCTGAAAAATGGGGTTTTTTTCAAAAGTCGAGAGGCTTAAGATCTGTAGAATAGTGTGGAGGCTCTGTTCGAGTTCAAGGCGCTTCTTAACAATTGCGACCAGAACGTAAACTGACACGGCGATCCAGATTTGAGTATGCACGGCGTTCTCGGATGTACCGAAGAATGCCTTGATGCGAAGGTGCTGCTTAATCCACTTGAAGAAGATCTCGATCTGCCAACGGGACTTGTAGAGATCAGCGATCGTTTTTGGAGCGAGCGAGAAGTTGTTGGTCAGAAATACGAGTCGCTTGTTTGTTGTAGGATCTCGGAAGACGATTCGGCGAAGCTTTTCCGGATAATCGTCGCACGATGTAACCCCTGTAAGCGTTATGGTTTGATTAGCGATGATACCAGTGTTTCGGTTGACCTTGTGAGAGTATATGCGTTGGAACTGAGTGTTTTTCTTGGCACGTGTAACAAAGAACGCCGCTGCCTGCGTGATTCTATAGAGCCGCGCATAGTCAAGGTACGCACGGTCCATGATATAGATGGCCCCTGCTTCGAAAACGATTTTATCAAGAATGTTCACATCGTGCATATTTCCCCGTGAAATCACGATTACAGAGGGGATATTACCTCGAAGGTCCATGAGAGTATGGAGCTTTACTGCTGCCTTAGTAGACCGAAAATTTGCCCACGGAAAGACCGACAGACATAAGTCAATAGTTGTCGAATCGAGAGCGTATACTGCACGCTTTAGTCGCACCGAGAGAGGATCCTGCGAATAGAGAGTCCGTGCCTGTTCAATCAGCACCATTGCGAAGTCGCGATAGATCCTCCAGTCGCGTCGATCGTTCGCGCGAGCAATCGTGGTGCGTGCCACTGTTCCTCGGATGCCAAGATGGTAGAGCTTCTTACTCTTGGTTCGGAGGCACACCTCTATGTCGCGTAAGCTCTCCCTATACGTGAGCTGTGCGAATGCCATACAGAGAAATTGATCCCAGCATGTGAAATTTCTCACTCGGTGATCACCACCATATCGAGCTACACACTTGCGAAATTCGTACTCGGTTACAAACTCCATCAACTGCGCAAAAACCATTTTCCCAGCGTGCATGCAGCTTCTCCCCATAAGTAGTCAACAGGGGAAAGTATAAAAGATTTGCTGGAATGAATTGAAATCGTCAAAAACAAAAACAGTCGTTTTTGATAAGTGATTCAGGTGGTTAGATTAGGTCGCCTAGAAGTTAACGGGACACTAGTGGACTTGAGAGTCGGGAGTTCTCCCGATATTTTTACTCCCGTTTTGCGGAGAGCTTAGCCAATTCTATGGCGAGTTCGACCCACCGATCGATAAGTTTTTTGAATCTTTTAAACTCTCTT
>JBIKKR010000207.1:0-4002 GCA_044360225.1 Bdellovibrionota bacterium
CGGACCGCGGAGCTTCTGCTCCGCCAAAAGCGATCTCTACCCCGCGACCCTACGGAGTTTCAACCTGGCCCAGGTGGGGCGGTCTGTCTCGGACCGCGGAGCTTCTGCTCCGCCAAAAGCGATCTAAACCCCGCGACCCTACGGAGTTTCAACCTGGCCCAGGTGGGGCGGTCTAGAAAGCCCGCGCTCCGGCGTACATGAAGCGCAGCCCATGGCGTAAATGCTACTGCCCAAGTATTTCTAAAAACCTATTCAACCAACGTCTCCTTCGAGGAGGTTGTGGCCTCGCTGTTTCATGTGTCGTAGCAGGCGCAGCTTCTTCCAAGTTTTGTATTGAAGCATACTGTACGGGGGGAATCACTACTGGGTTAGTAGCCCCGTTGCTGACGCCATCACTAGCTAGTGTCACGTCAGCAGCTTGATTTGTCCCTTCAAAAGGTAAGGCTTCATCAGGCGTATTTGCCTTGTTGGAGAGGAATCCAATTACTAAGGAGATCGCCTCTAGTGTCGTCCTTCCTGTTTGACGGCTATCCCCAGATAGTAGCGTCCAACATAGCTTAGCTGAATCGAAAAAGGCGCTAACTTCTGGAATACAATCTGCTCGGTTTATGCGGAGATGATACGTAGTTCGATTGCTTTGAAATTGTCTATCACGGACAGGCGTCTTCCTAATAGAAAGCTTCTCTTTTTGAAGCAGGCTTTCAAAGAATTCGATAGCTTTATTTGATTTTGATGTGCTTTGCTCTTGAGCAGTCTGATTAGCTTGTTTGAGCTCTCCGCTTACCTGCCAATCTGTGATTTTAGCTTTTTGTACGGGAGCACTGCCTGTAGCTATAAAGTGCTCAACCAACTCAACTAGATTGTGGTTCCAGATGCGATCTGAGATGATTTGAGCTCCGTTGTTGTCATAAATAGTAACAGTCGCATCGAGGCCGTGCTTGCTTTGTGGAGTAATCTCAATTTGATTTCCCGTTATCGGGTGAATAAAGCAAACGAGTCCCCATTTTTTCTCTGTGGCGCCAGAGGCTAGTAGAAGCTCAGTAATTGATGAGAGGTGAGGAATCGGATCTGTTGTACTTGGAATGCTAACATCGAGCAATGCTTGGACGAGAGGATTGTCTTTGTCCTGCGGATCCTGGAAGCGGAGGCCGCCGCAGGTTTTTCGTAGCGCCGCATGAAGTATCCCTAAGGATTCGCCTTGCTCAAGGGCTTCGAGCTGAGTTGCAGTATCGCTCATTTTCTGCCTGACCCGCGCAAGCTGGCTCTCACTTAGCTCTTTATTCTCTGCAGCTTGCCGCAACAGCTCCCATTTGTTCTCTAGCTCCACCTGCTTTCGATTATCTTGAGCTACTGCTTCGAGATGCCCGCCGAGCGTATCTTGCAAATACTCAATTATACTCAAGTTACTGAGTTTGGTAAGCTTCCTGTCTAGAGGAAGTGGTCGCTGTACTGAAGATGTAACGATACCGTTAAATTGATCGTCTCGCTGCAGTCGCTCGGCTCGGCTTGCCATCTGTTCCCACGTTTCAGTTGCGGCACTCGCTGTTTCACTGAATCTTAAATGGCGGGTGGTAATGTTCTCAGTCGCAAACGCTGGAGTGAACGGATCCACGGGTTCTACCACTGACTTCTTTTGCGGATTGAGCGAGGGGCCGTTAGCTAAGCTATTGAGGATTTCTTGCAGCGAGGAGGCCTCTTGCTGTCCAGCCTCTGCCTTATCACCCTTAAAATTTTTAAAATTTTCGGCGACGCTTGCCAGGTGTTTGCTGATTGCCTTGATCAACGTCTTTAATTGTTCAACTTTCGCAGGGCTGGGAGTGAACATTGTAGCTTCTTCAAGTTCGCTACCTAATACAGTGACGCCCTCTCGAATTGCTTGAACATTCTCGTCTAAAGATGCAAACCCCTCCTTCATAGCAGCCTCAGACAAATATCTGCTTAACGCATTCTTTATATCAGAGAGGTACCTAGCTAAATTAGCAACTCCTTGGCTAAGGTCATGGAGCTGCTGCGCTTCCACCGCCGCAGGGTCTGGACTTTGATTGGCCTGAGCCGTTGGTACATAATTATTCGAATCGAAAACAAACGAGGCACTGCTAAGAGAACCGCCTACCGACTTCTGATCCGTAGGGAGCTGTGCTGTGGTCCCGCTTGCGCCAACGAAAGCTTCGCAACCCTGTAAACCAGCTAGTTGGCGATCCTTTGAAGTTTCTGCACCACTCATATTTAATCCTCTCTCTCTAGACTATCTCGCAACTCTTCCGCCGTCGCGCAGGCTAAACAACGTTATGATACTATTTCTAAAAAAGTTACTCTATGCGGCGAAGGAATTTTCGATGATTCGCCAGGGACGCTCTAACCCACTAGAATTATAGATATAAAGCACGGACGTGAGCCTACACGATCTCCTCACCCCACTGGCTTAGCAGATAGCACTCACCGCCTTGCACGGTTATTGCCGAGGTGCCGACCTGTATATCGGAGAGATCGGTGATAGATATTTTGCTAACTTCGATGTTTACCCGCTTGCTGACAGAGCGGATGCTGCCCTCCGCACGCCCGAAATCTACGTGGCTCTCGACCGCTGCTTGGAAGGGAAAGCTCTCGATAGTCAGTGGTGGCTGCACGGTACGTTGCTCACGCGGAGTACGATATTCAACCGCCTCAGAGAGGGTCTCTGCTCCGGCCTTTGTGATGATGGGTTGTGCGGGGAGTCTCACTCCCGGAGACGCGTGCAAGCCAACCACAAGCTTTCCCACAACGCCGCCAAGCGGCACGTACACTCCATCAGCTTTCGCTGTCACAAGCGGCCGGACAGACTTGAGTGCGTACGGTGCCTGCAGTAGTTCGTCGTTCGTGGTGAAGCGTCGTGTGCAGATGGTAACACCCTGCACACCACACTCTCGAACTGGGGGCACGAGCGCAAAGATATCGGAATCAAATTTCCCCTCAAGTCGAACTGGCCGAGTGGTCTGGTGCGCCATTTGAACTGAGAATCCCCCTGCATCACTCGGAAATCGGGGACTCATGTGTTGCAGAAATACTCGCGCCGGGGAGATCTCAACGATGAGAGAGAACGTTGGGAGTTCAGGGCCTGATACAGCACCCTGACGCTCAAATATAAGTTCCGCAGCAATAGTCACCGTAGTTGTGGCAACGGCCTTCTTCGTTGAGTCATCGACCGGGGGAAGTCGCGAGATCGTTGGCTGGCAGAGCTCCTGAGAACGCGCGCTCAGGGTGCTCGGTGAGATCTGTGGCAAGAAAAGCTGCTCAAGAACCGCACGCTTTGATTCGGGTAGCGGGTGTGTGGAGATCAAGGCTGAAGTAGGGTAGGGGCGCAGTGCTGTAGGTGGAGAGCTTTGTGCCAATGCGGTGCCACCAAGCAAGCATATTGCAATACCGATCGGGCTCACGCCCTTCCGTAGAAATTTACGCTGTCGCATGGCACGCCACCTAAGAGGGATTATCAACACAAGCTAACTCACGTTGTAGCGAGTGTAACGTATCGGGGGTCCCGATATCGACCCAGCCAGTGCTTGGAATCGTATGGCCGTATACCCGACCGGTTGCACGCGCAGCAGTGAGAAAGCTCTCAATAATTGAAAACGTATCACGGGAATCCATGAAGGTGAATATCTCAGGGGAGCATACGGAGATACCACTAAATGCGCAGAGAGTGGCATCCTGCCCCACAGCAGCCTGGTTGCTCGTGCCCTGTTCTCCGGTCCATCCGGTGAGTTGTCGGTTTGGGTTAAAGTAGAGGCCACGTTTCGACTCACGGTGCATGACTGCCAGGGTAGCTACGGCCTGAGAAGATCGGTGCTCAGCACAGAGTGCGCGCAGATCGTATGTGCAGTAGATGTCGGAGTTGTGCACAAAGAATGGCTCTATTCCCTCAAAGAGATCTCGTACCTTTTTTAGCCCTCCTCCAGTATCGAGCAGAGAAACCTCGCGTGAGTAGTGCACCTTCAGCCCGAAATCGGCGTGGCGTGCCATGTAATC
>JBIKKR010000081.1:0-13912 GCA_044360225.1 Bdellovibrionota bacterium
GCGCATAGTTTCCATGCCATGCAACCACATCAAGTGGTGAGTGTCCGAGCGTTGTCTGATAAAAGCGCCCACACCACTTTACGGTGAGTAGGCAGTCTTTCTGCTTATCCTCAAACGCTGCGACTGGAGTTTTGAAATCTCGCGGGTTTGCTAAGCAATTGGCTCCGATTGGTCCACGGTTGGGGAGTGTAAACTTTGCCCCGTAGTTCTCACAGATGTAACCTCGTGCGGGGCCGCCAGGGAGCTCTACCTTAAACTTCATACCGCGCGGAATAATAGCGATCTCCGCAGGTGTGAGATCGATCCTTCCAAACTCAGTAAAGAAGCAGATATCGCCCTCCTGTGGGACGATCATCATCTCAGCATCTGAGTTATAAAAATACTCATCAACCATTGAGGTGTTTACAAAGTAAAACCCCGCAGCCATGCCTACCTGGGTGTGCACGTCACCAGCGATCGTGACGGTGCGAATCCCTGTTATAAAGTTTGCAACCTCTGTAGGTGCTGCAGGTGGGCTCCAGCGATACTGTGCAATCGGAAGGTTAGCGTCTTCAAAATTTGGGGCCGTCTTCCAAAACGGGACGTCGATCTGGGTGAATGGACCCGAGTGCTTCACGCTCGGAAGGATCCGATAGAGCCACGAACGCTCATTGGTGCCGCGAGGGGCAGTAAATGGCGAGCCCGAGAGCTGCTCCGCGTAGAGGTTATAGGCGCACCGCTGAGGTGAGTTCTGGCCATATGGCAAGGCCCCTGGGAGCGCTTCGGTCTCAAAGTCGTTTCCAAAGCCAGACATGTAATTCGGAACAATTGCGCTCTTCATAGCGGACCCACGGTAATGCACGATCACTATGGGAAGATCATAGCCCAGGCAACTCGCGTATTCGAGAGGTTTTTTCCTAGTGATTGTTAAGGGCTACTTGCTGGCTTGCAGACAAGCTGTTGGAATCACTACGTACCGCCAAGCACGTGGCTGAGGTGATCGCATCCCCTACGATAACTGCCAGTGTCAGCGAAGAGAGAAAGAATGTGATTACTAACACGTAGTGTCTCATAACAACGCCTCAGAGACCCCAAACGTGAGTGTCTTCCGTTTGAAGTCTACATCCCCTGATCCAAAGAATCGGTCTCGCTGCTACATCCGGTTATCTCGGAAAGAGTTACGAGGATCTCGTATGGCAGTTGGCGCGCAATTACCTAAAAATCCTAAGATGGATCCGCGTGAACCTCTCAGAAGGTTACGCAAAAAAAGCGACCTATTCATGACAGTCGAGATGGAACTTTTATGGCAATAGCAACAGCACCAAGCTCCTGGCATATACGACTAAGGGGCCCCTACCCCCTCGCCAACCAAGTCTTATACGCCCCGCTCAAGTTCCTGCAGCGAAACCCGTGCTGCAGGAGGATGCGGCAGGCGTTATACGAGCGCTGGCCCGATTGGCAAAAGACTAAAAGCTCCTTATCCCGTGGCAGCTCAGCAAGACGAGATCTCAGTTGATTGAGCGGTATAGGTAGTGCTCCAGGGATCGTTCCGCGTTGCACTTCAGCATCATCGCGCACATCAACAAGCTGCATAGTTTTAGATAGCTCTGCCACCTCACTCCACTGGGCAGTGCGCACCCGCTCTGCCCGTATATTGTCGCCGATCATGCCGGCCATATTCACAGGATCCTTGGCCGAACCAAACGGAGGGGCATAGCACAGCTCAAGGTCAACCAGGTCCTCTACAGTTAAACCGCTCTGGATCGCTACAGCGAGCACATCGACCCGTTTATCAACACCATCTTGGCCAACACACTGCGCGCCAAGGAGCTTGCCGGTCTCAGCGTGGTAAAGCACCTTGAGCGCTAGTGGCGTCGCTCCGGGGTAGTATGAGGCGTGCGAGGCTGGATGGAGATGGAGCGCCTGGTACGGGATACCGTGCTTAGAGAGCAGTTTCTCATTAGCACCGGTGCAGGCTGCTGTGTATGAAAACACCCTCACGATCGCTGTTCCAAAGGTGCCTCTGAACGTCGAGCGAATACCGCAGATGTTATCAGCGGCTATGCGTCCCTGACGATTTGCAGGTCCAGCAAGGGGAATAAACGCTGGCGTTCCCGTAGCTCCGTGAGTTACCTCGATACAGTCCCCTACTGCGTAGATCTTGGGATCGCTTGTCTGTAGATGTTCATTTACTTTAACGGCGCCAGTGGTGCCTACTGTAAGTCCAGCATGAGCGGCGAGCGCGGTCTCAGGTTTTACACCAATAGACCAGATAACGAGGTCTGTTGCGGTCTCTTTGCCGCTCTTAGAGACCGCGGTTAATGCTCCTGCGGCTCCCTGCCCGATCCTGGCTACCGGGTTGCTAAGATATAGCTCTACCCCACGTGAGCGCATCTCGGATTCAATCGGTGCGACCATTTCAGGGTCAAGCGGTGTAAGGATCTGCGGATTCGATTCAAACAACGTGCAGTGGAGCCCTTTCTGATGGAGCTGCTCCATCATCTCTAAACCGATAAATCCACCACCCGCGATAACTGCCCGTTTGCAGCCTTTCTTGGCCACCCACTCGATAATTCGATCCATGTCAGGCACATCACGCAGCGAGAAAACTCCGGGGAGATCCAGCCCTGGAACTGCCGGCTTAAAGGGTGCGGCACCTGGCGAGAGCACCACGTAATCGTAGCGCTCACGGTAGACTTTGTTATTGGTGATGTCGAGGATCTCAAGCTCACTTGTAGCGCGATCGATCTTCTCTACGCGGTGTAACACACGCACATCAACACCAAAGCGTGCCCGTAGAGACTCAGGGGTGTGTTGGAGGAGCTTCTGGCGTTGCTCGATCTCACCTACTATGTGATAGGGCAATCCGCAATTTGCAAATGAGACAAAGGGTCCGCGCTCAAAGATAATGATCTCAAGCTGCTCATCGAGACGCCTAAGACGCGTAGCCGCATTCGCTCCGCCGGCTACTCCCCCTACTATGAGAACTCGCTTTTTCGTGTTTGGCATTTTTGTAGTCTCCGGGCTGGAAGTATGAGAGATGCTCACTGGATCTGCAATACTTGAAGAGGGGGGTTGATTCAGCTGGTGAAAGAAGCCGACAATACGCAAGCGATATGGAAACCGGCTCATACCTATTTTTGGCACTTTGTGCATTTCTGGCTGGGCTCGTTGACTCTGTCAGTGGTGGCGGCGGACTTATTCAGATCCCCGCTTTGCTTGTTGCCTTTCCGAATACACCGCTAGCACTCATATTCGGCACAAATAAATTCGCTGGTGTCTTTGGAACAACTGTTGCTGCCGTTCGGTTTTATCGCGCCCAATCGCTTCCGTGGCAGATACTACTGGCTGCGGCGGGGATGGCGTTTATCTTCTCGTTTCTTGGGGCACGTTGTGTGGCACTCCTTAATCCAGAGATCCTGCGCCCCGTTATTGTTGTCGTATTGGGCATAGTGCTGGTGTACACCGTGTGCAAACCATCTCTTGGTGACGTGCATGCTCCGCGCTTGTCGCCGCGCAAAGAACTTATCGTAGCTGGGTGTATCGGTGGAGTGCTCGGCTTTTACGATGGCTTTTTCGGGCCTGGAACGGGCAGCTTTATGCTGGTTGCATTAGTTCTATTGCTGGGCCTTGATTTTATCCGCGCATCAACCTTGGCAAAGATGATGAATGTGGCTACCAACGTGGCGGCTCTGGTGTACTTTATTCCAACAGGAAATGTGAACTATTCTCTAGGCACAGTTATGGCACTGGCAAACGTAGCCGGTTCGGTCGTGGGAGTGCAGTTAGCTTTAACTAGAGGTGCGCGCTTTGTTCGCCTTGTGCTAATCGTTGTGGTTGTGGCGCTCTTGGCTAAGCAGATTCACCTGCTGATTACGGGCTCGTAACTACAACTCTGAATATACTTCCACCTGCTGGACAAATCTTCGAAACAGCCCTAGCTGCGTGGTTACAAATACATACACTCGCTGCCAATCGATCGATGCGTACCGATGCACTAGCAGGTTTCTAAAACCCGCAGCCCGCGCCAGCGATTCCGCTAGATCTGTAGATACTACCTTACGCTTTGCAAGTTCAAGGAACACGCTCGCAGCAGATAATACTGGCATATCGTCGAAATCAGATCCGATCTGCGCTGCGAGATCAACGCAACTCTGGACAACTCGTTCAAGATTAATCGAGATAATATCTTGTGTATCATAATCTGAAGCTAGAATTGCCGGATCCGTCGGTACCTTATCCTCAATGCGGCGCACGTAGTTCCGGATGTTATCTAGTTTCTGACTAACGACCCTTTTTTCCATTCACAAAGCGCTCCCTCTGCGCCTTTTTAACCATTTCGTACAACGGCATGAGATCGGATTCCTCGTTAAGCCTCTTGGCGATGATATTGCCGTACAGCTCTGAGTCGCGATTAACCAAGGTGATACGATGCGCTAAGATCTGCTGCAACAACACACCGTGCGCGTCTCGAAGATCGATTAGGTCGACCTCCCTATTAACAACCACAGATAGCTCTTGAGCCTTGCGTACTCGATCATCAAGCGTCATGCGATCTCCATACGCCACAGCGACGTCAATGTCGCTCGTGGCATTCGCACGACCGATTGCAAATGAGCCAAATAGAATAGCCAGCCTGACAGCAGTATCGCTCTCAAAAAATGCTCTGCACTTTGAAACGACCTCGTCGCTCACCCTAGCTACTTACCGAGCACTTCCTGCATCTTTATTCCGATCTCGTGCGGCGAGCGAACGATGTCAACACCTGCTGCTGAGAGAGCCTTGAACTTGGCTTCTGCTGTGTCATCGCCACCACTGATAATCGCACCGGCATGCCCCATGCGGCGACCAGCTGGTGCTGTTGCTCCGGCGATAAATGAGACGACAGGCTTCTTGAGGTTGGCCTTAATCCAGTTTGCTGCTTCTACCTCTGCACTACCACCGATCTCACCGATCATCACGATAGCATCGGTATCAGCATCATCCTTAAAGAGCTTGAGGCAGTCGATAAAGTTTGTCCCGTTGAGCGGATCTCCTCCGATACCGATACAGGTCGACTGACCCATACCGAGCCCGGTCAACTGAAATACCGCTTCGTAGGTCAATGTTCCGCTACGAGAAACCACTCCGATACGTCCCGGTTTGTGGATGTGTCCAGGCATAATACCTAGCTTGGCCTGACCTGGAGTGATCACACCCGGACAGTTTGGCCCAATAAGCCGTGTGCGCTTGCCCTCCATAAAGGTAGCAACTTTCAGCATATCGAGAACGGGGATCCCTTCGGTGATACAGATAACGAGATCAAGGTCTGCATCTACTGCCTCCATAATCGCGTCCGCTGCAAACGGTGGTGGCACGTATATGATCGAAACGTTGGCACCTGCCTGCTTCTTGGCCTCATGTACGGTGTCGTACAGGGGAATGCCCTCGAAGTCCTGGCCACCCTTGCCCGGTGTTACGCCGGCAACCATCTGAGTACCATACTCACGGCACATACGGGTGTGATACTGCCCCGTCTTACCGGTAATTCCCTGTGTTACTACTCGTGTATTTTTATCTACTAAAACGCTCATGGTATCCTTTCTGTGATTATCGTTTTGAAAGCGCTCTTTTTCCTATCGCTTCACTACTTTGCTAATGCAACGATCTTCTTAGCTGCATCGTCCATCGTATCTGCTGGAGTGATAGCGAGCCCAGATTCTGCGAGCATCTTACGACCCAAATCGACGTTGGTTCCTTGGAGCCGCACAACAAGTGGCACCTTGAGGCCGACTTCTTTGGCTGCCTCAATAATTCCGGTAGCGATCACATCGCACTTCATAATACCGCCGAAGATATTGACCAAGATCCCTTTAACCTTCGGGTCAGAGAGCAATATACGAAACGCCTCGGTTACGTTCTCCTTGGTAGCTCCACCACCTACATCGAGGAAGTTTGCTGGCTCGCCTCCGAAGGCTTTGATGATATCCATCGTTGCCATAGCGAGACCGGCGCCGTTTACGAGACAACCGATATTACCATCGAGACCAACGTAGCTTAATCCGTACTTCTGAGCCCGGAGGTCGCGCGGATCCTGCTCATCGTAGTCCATCATGGCGCGTATCTTGGGCTGCCTAAATGAGGCGTTATCTTCGAGAGCTACCTTGGCGTCGAGAACTACGAAGGTGTTCTCCTTGGTAAGAACGAGAGGATTTATCTCAAGCATCGCGAGGTCACACCCGACGAAGGCCTTGTAAAGCCCGGTGACTACCTGCGAGAAATGCTTGCGGGCCTCAACTGGAACTCCGAGGTCAATAGCGAGCTTGCCGGTCTGATACGCCTGCAAGCCGACCTTTGGGTCGATCATTACGTTAAGGATCTTTTCAGGGGTCTTGTGTGCAACCTCCTCAATCTCCATTCCTCCCTCAGTTGAGGCGATAATAACGATTCCACGCTTTGCTCGGTCAACGAGCAAACTAAGGTAATACTCCTTGGCGATATTACAGCCTGCCTCAACGTAGACTTTGCGGACCAGCTTTCCAGCATCTCCAGTCTGTGGAGTTACGAGAGTCATGCCGAGGATCTTTTCGGCGTGTGCACGAGCCTCAGCGGTGCTCTTTGCAAGCTTTACTCCGCCAGCTTTACCGCGTCCGCCCGCGTGTACCTGGGCCTTTACTACACAGATTCCGCCGCCCAAAAGGTCTGCTGCTGCCTCTGCCTCACCCGGGGTGTAGCAGATATGGCCAGCAAGAACTGGCAATCCGTACTCACGCAGTATCTGCTTCGCTTGGTATTCGTGAAGATTCATGGTGTCTTTCCGTTATAGTTACAATTAAAGGATAGCTAAAAGCTGGCGTACGCGGTCTGCTGATTCATTGAGAGCTTTGCGCTCATCGCTGGTCAGCTCGATCTCAACGATCTTCTCGATTCCGTTACGACCGATGATTACTGGGACTCCGATGTACAGGTCTTTGAGCCCATATTCGCCGTTAAGCATCGCTGCTGCTGCGAGTACGCGGCGCTGATCGAAGAGATATGCCTCAGCCATCTGAATCGCTGACGCTGCTGGCGAATAGAATGCCGAACCTGTCTTCAGTAATGCAACAACCTCACCGCCTGCTCCACGCACGCGTTTCTCGATTGCATCGAGACGATCAGCCTTGATCAGGTTACCAACCGGAATACCGTTACACGTTGTGTACGAGCGCACCGGAACCATGTCATCTCCGTGGCCACCGAGAACGAACGCTGACACAGACGAAACAGAAACATTAAGCTCCTCAGCAAGGAACGCCTGGTAGCGCGCCGTGTCGAGAACTCCGGCCATTCCAACAACTCGCGCTGCTGGGAATCCGGTCTCTTTTTGCATCAGGTACACCATGGCATCGAGCGGATTGGTGATAACGATCACGAACGCCTTTGGAGCGTGCTCTTTGATACCCTTCGCTACGTTGCGGATAATCTCGGCGTTTGTCTTTACGAGATCATCACGACTCATCCCCGGCTTACGTGGCAAGCCTGATGTAACGATGCACACATCAGCACCGGCGATATCAGCGATATTGTTCGTTCCGGTAACCTTGAAGTCTAACCCGAACACTGGAGCGAGGTGCGCGAGGTCGAGCGCCTTACCCTGGGGCATACCCTCAACGACGTCAAAGAGGACTACATCTCCCAGATTTCTTTGACCGCACAGAAGTGCGAGCGTCCCGCCGATCTGGCCGGCTCCGATGAGCGCCACCTTTCTTCTTCGAATCTCTGTTGCCATTGCTACCTATCTCCTTACTTGTTTATGTTTGTGACCTGCCGCAAAAGGCGCTACTGCGCGATTGATCAGGCGCTACTGCGCTGCCGCTGGAGCTGCACCTGTGCTGGGTGGTGCCTCTGGCTCCTTGCGGCCACTAGTTTGCGACGAAGCTGTCCGGGCTGCAAGCCCTTCGGCTATGCCTAACTGCTGGATAAGCTGATTCATATCGGTTTTTGAGAGGTCAAGCGCTCCGCTCCCGCCCTGATTAACCGCTACAAACTTAGGGTCAGCCTTGGCCAACTGCTTGGCAACCTCAAGCCGCAGCATAGCTTTGCCCCCCTTTCCAGAGAGCGCTGCTATCTGCTTTCGCAAACCTTCGATCTCGGCATTTCCTTCGGCTGCTATCGCCTTAGCTTCATTAACCTTGGCTGCGTAGTAGCTATCCCCTTGATACGTGGACTGCTCCTTGTAGCCTCTCGCCTCAGATACCCGGGCGTTAAAGGTGCTCTCTGCTTGTGAATACTCAGTTTTCTTCTTGGCACGTACCGTCTCAATTCGGGTACGCTCGCCTTCAATGTCCTGCTCCTTTTCCTGAATGTCCCGCAACCGGTCTTGGTAGCTCGTATCTTCACTACCGTCTTGAAGCAGCCGTACGAAGCGGTACTGCTTTAAGTTTATCGCTTCAACGTCTATACCCCACGGCGATAGAGTTTCTCGAATCGATGCGAGCGCCTCATCAACTGTGTCGTTACGCTTTCTATCATCGCGAAACTCCGCGGTACGTAGCTTGTTCATGTGAGTTCGGATCTCAGAACGAACACTGGAGATCACTAATCGACGCACATCTTCGTTGGTACGAGCAACTTGCTGCACGAGCCGCACCAAGCTCTCTGGCTCGGGGCTAATACGATAACGCACCGTAAGCTTGAGCGCAGCTTCGTTACCATCACGAGCCCTGGTGTGGACATCCTCGGCCTGCACAAGCTGGCCTGCCCCATCACCCATTCCACGCCCCCAACTCAAATACTGTGGTGAGGTATCAAACCGATACACTGACTCCCACGGCAGCACCACAACAGTTTCTAGTGGTGACGCAACACTCGACGGCCCACCCACTCCACCTCCGACGATCGGCGGTAGCTTGCGGAACTTAACTCCATACTCTGTAGCACCCATATGCTGCAATCCGGTGTCACACCCTGAGGAGAAAAGCGCTGCTACAACAACAAAACACAGCGAACGCACGTTTACCCTACTTTGCATTTGAAACCTCCGTGCTATCCATTCGTGCGCGTCCCTCGGCACCTGCTAGCTTCTTTACCCATTGATCGAGATCGTACGGATCGATGTTGGCAACAATTCCGCCCTTGAGGGTCTGGAGAACCTGCGTCAATTGCAGCGCCACGTACACCTCACTTCCGACCTGTGCCAAAACATCGGCGCGCATCTTGTCGACTGCCGCCTTAGCCTCCGCAACGAGGAGATTGCCCTCAGCTACCTTCTGACGCCTGTAAAGATCGCCTTCTGAGCGAATCTTCTCTGCTTCACTAACTCCTTGCTTATCGAGGTTCTGAATCGCTACATCGCCATCAGCGCCGACTTTGTTTACGTCGCGCTGCGCCTCAGCGAAGTCGCCCGCCACCTTATTGAAGGCCGACTCAAGCTCCTGAAGATTCTTTTTAAAGATCGCCTGATCAATCTCTTCGCGATAGGTGTAGCGCCTGAGCAGCACGCTCTCAACCTTGATGCCGAGTGGTGCAAGTGCGTTTTGCAAGTTCCGTTCGGTGGCAGTGACGCGGTCTTGTCGCGCCTTGGGATCATAAAAATCTACGGTCGAGAGCGATCCGAGCGAGCGTTTGAGCTCGTTGTCTGCTGCCTGCGCAAGATACTTTGACCACTGCGGCTCTGTTGCTCCTACTTTGTGCAGTAAATCAGCTGGACCGCCGTGCTGCGCGCCTCCATCACTACCTGATGACCCATAAAACCGGTACAGAATCGACACATCAATATCCACCGTTGTTCCATCGGTCGTTGGCACGTCGAGTGACCCGAAACTGCCTGGATTGTTCTGCACGTCACGATCAAAATCGAGCACTCGCACCGTCTGCGGCACTGGGTATATCGTCGAGTAACCCGGGATCGTCCAGTGATATCCTGGAGGGAGCGGTTTGTTGAGCAATCCCTGCTTGGGGCCAAACGCTATCTTACGCACACCGACCGAACCAACCGGCACGACGCTGCCGAAGAAAAATGCTACTGCAACTACCGCGACTACGATGAGGAGCAGGAACGTACCAAGCGCGGGCACAATTGCTCCGCGCTCTCCACGAGCACACACATTACTAGCGCGCTGTGTACCAGCACGCTCAGCACAAGAGTTCATCTGCATCAGCAACACCTTCAAAATGGGAGAGAGCCTTCTTTCGGCCGGCACTATACCCCGTTTTTACACCCCAGCGCGAGAGCTTTTGGCTGAAACTGCCGCGTAGTTTATGCAGGCTCTAAAATTGCTAATCTGAGGGTCAAATTGACCCCTGAACATGATGGAGTTTAGGCGCTGGCTGATTTATAGTTCGACGAATGGACGAACACCCACAGTGCCTCAAGGAGAGCCGTATGGACGCTTCAAAAATCGCCCTTTTTATGCAGCTAGCCGGTCAAACGGTTCGTGAGAAGCTTCAGAGCGGATCGCCGGCTGACCGAGCTCTGGGGGCGCAATTGTTACTCTCTGAGGTGCTGGAGTACGTCATTCATGGCCTCGGGGTGATTCCGGAGTTTTCTGGCACCAAGATTACCTCTCCCGATGCTCTGACCTATCATCCACAGGAGAATCCAGACCACGAGGAGATGGTCGATGGATTGGCGGACGTTGCTTACACGATGTTTTGGAACGCCTGCGCCTTTGGAGTTCCGCTGCCAGAAGCATTTGAGTTAGTGTGTGATAACAATCTTGAGAAGTTCGTCAGACTCTCTGGGTGGACACGCGGCGAGTGTGAACTTGGGCGCTCTGAGTGGGGATGTGGGCTCAGCGTGACCTGGCCGGCCGAAGTAACTCGCGTATCTGTGCTTAAGGTTGGCTCTGATTTTTTTGCGGTCGGCAAAGATGCCCGTGGGAAGGTACGTAAGCCTTCAACCTACAGGCCGGTAGACCTAGCACCACTGGTGGCTAATTCCTAGATCTGCCACCATTCACGGATGCAAACAGCACCACACATCGTCCTCGTCCACGGCCTGGGTCGCACCACCTTTGATATGGGACTTCTGGCCCGTAGACTACAGGCGCGCTTTCCAACGAGCACGGTCCACCGCTTCGGCTATCCAACACGACGGCTGACCCTGGCACAAGCGACCGAGCAGCTCGGGTCATTTGTAAACGGCATTACGCGCAGTGAATCGGTATCGTTTGTTGGCCATTCACTAGGAGGGATCGTTGTACGCTCCCTCGACCTCGCAGCGCATACGCATGCCCCACTCCACCGGCTGGTCACACTCGGCTCTCCTCATAACGGGGCAACGATTGCGCGGGTGTTAGCGCGGTATGCCGTTCCTCGCTCAATCTTTGGACCGATATTAACCGAGCTTGGTTCGCTTGCGCTGGCAGAAACTCCGCGACAGCTTGAGATCGGTTGCGTTATCGGTGCAACCGGAACGCGGCTTGGATTCTTTCCGGTTTTTGGCGCTGATAACGATGGACTCGTTCTCGCACGAGAGGCGAGCTTCGCCGGATGTCACGAAGAGATTTCACTCCTCTCATTTCACGGGACGATGCCATTTAGCCGGCGACTCGCGGACCTGGCCGGTAACTTCCTTGAGAGGGGTAGTTTTAGCTAGAAGCCATCTCAAAAATACCATGCAGGCGAGGCTCTGCGAGCTACGAGAGCGCGAGAATGCAGGGAGAAAACGCGCGCAGGTGTATCCGCTGCGATATAGCGAGCACGTTTTCTCCCGAAGACGACGCGATCTCGTAGCGCAGCGAGCCGCAGCCCAGGGGATTTTTGAGATGGCTTCTAGCCATCATCACACCTGCAGGTAACCTCGTCACCGTATCCCGTCCACACCCAGCCATTACAGTCGCGTGGCACCCCATCTGCCTCTGCTATTGCGGGATCCACCGCATTCCAAGCTGTGCCACTCCACTTGAAGATTTTGGCTCCATCCGCCCTCACACGGTACCAAGTGTTAGCTATGGCGCTCCATGACCAGGCCCAGTTATCACGTGGCGAATCGTAGACACCTGTTGAAGCCTTAATGACTTGATACCGTACCCGCGCAACAGGGCACGACTGCTCCGCTCCGTTCAACCGCAATTCACACGCTTTCCTCAAGTTAGTATCAGCCACAGAACCTAACGGAGGATTATCCAGATTTTCGCACTTGTAGTCTGGGCAATTCTGGGGAATGCGAGCCGCCTTCGTGTACGTAGCCGCATGCAGGCACAGCGCTGAATCAGCAACTTCTGAGTACCCAGAATTAGCCCCTTGAAACAAGGTTCTTGCACCGAACGGTCCATCTCTTGCTACTATCACCAAAGGTGCTGGGGTTTTCGATGGAATCGCGCTTAAAGTTGCTATCGCCGCTGGAGTGCTTTCCTCAAGCGGCGTACTCACCCATGCTGCCACAGTCGGTTGTTCTACCCCCTCCTCTACGTACCTCTGCGCTTCGCACGGTAAACACCTCACTACTAACACGAGCACTAGAGTCATTATCGGACGAATTAAACGTCTCAACGATGTGCACCTCCTCGGCTTACTTCTAACCCTGCGGCTCCACTAATCCGTAAATACCCCACTGCTCGCCCTGAGTACGTAGTTCTTCGCACGATACCCCACCTCGGTCACACGGAGCTATTGCATCAGCGATACTAGTAAAGATGACGTTATTTTCTTTCACTCGAACCGGAATTGCAGACGTTCTATTGTTAGCATCATTTTTCCTTGTGGTCCAATTCCATTAATGACGGAGCGTGACTCACTCAGAGAACGCCTCAGATGCTACGCACAATCATCTCAGTTAACTACCCCGGAAAATCAATGTCCAAAATGCATCCGTTACCTTGGTTATGGCAGATTCCCTTACCCGAGTAACATTTCTCGTGATTCGCAGCTTCTCATTATGCAAAATAAGTGCCTCCAGCTAAGTATCAAAAAAACATAGTGAACCCCTCATGTACGGACCCTAGAAGTGCGCAAAGTTTTGTATCAAGCCGCAAAACTGTTATACGAGCTAAGTCTTGCGAGGCTATTAGTTCCGAGCAGATTGGGATTGTATGAGGGCTTGAAGCTTTCAACACGTTCAAGTAACTAGCGGAACAACTGCGCCGCCCTGGTGATATCCTGTCATGAGCATATCTCCTAGCCCCATATGCTTTTTTTTGATACAATTAGGGAACTAGCGTCAACTCTATGTCCAACGGCTTGGTCGCCATCTCCGAATACATCCCGAAACGAGAAGCACTTCTTGTGCGGGTAGATCTGTCCGATTATCTGATCGACTACTACTTGCACCGCAAAGATTTCGCTCCGGAAACTGCCTACGAGCACGACACCAAGTTGAAGGAGCTTATTACCTGCTTTGCAGTGCACCTCTCAGCCCGTACTGCAACTGAGACCCACGCCTGGACGGCGCACATCGCCACATTGCCTTCCTACTCGCTTTTTGTCACAGGTAATACTGGGATTATGGACGAGTCTGGAGTGGCTCACGGATTCTTAGTGGGCCACGTACTCACCGACAACATTCGCGATGCCAACACCCACTCAATACATGCTCAGGTAAGTAATCGCGGCAAGACCTTTAACAGCCACGTTCTGTGCGATTCTTCGAACGTTGCGCGTATGGTGACCCAGTTCTATGACCAGAGCGAGGGGTACCCGTTACGATTACTCCTCTCGGATACGAGCGATACTGCTATCGGATTAGTAGCATTACCAGAGTACGACGCCGAGTGGATTCACTCCGTTGACCTTGAGGAGCTTGCAGCATCCAAGACCGTTGAGAAGAGCTTGATGCGCACCTGTCACTTCGCATTTTCATGCGATTGCTCACCTGCTAAGCTGTTGCCCTTTTTTCGCTCCATGAGCGTAGAAGCCCTTGAGGAGCTGTATGAGAACGACACAGTACTCAAGATAACTTGCCCTCGGTGTGGAAAGCAGTTTGGGATATCACGCGAAGAGCTTACAACCTAGGACTTAGATTATTCGTCCGTCC
>JBIKKR010000078.1:0-14243 GCA_044360225.1 Bdellovibrionota bacterium
ATACGGCACACGGATTACACGCACACGACTCCCGACCTGCAAACCGATCCCCTGCTCACTAGCCGCGGCATATTGCTGTATATTCGAGTCGCTTTGCTGGGCGGTGCTTGAGCCGGCAGTGCTGAAGTCCGCTGCGCTGACGTCAGTAACCGTAGTGATAATCTCTGGTCGCTGTGCACCAGCTCGCACCTGTGTTGCACCGTTTAGCGACGCTTGCGCCCCCTCGGCGCGACGAAGTATCGATACTATCCGTTCGTTCATCGCGAGTGAACCAAATCCCTCTGTGATAATTACAGTCATCGGCACACGTTCATCGCCAGTTAATGCAATGCCAATATCGTATCCAACGTATTCAGCAAGTGTCTTGTCATCAATCGATGCAGTAACGAACCCAACTGCGCCACGAGATGCGGCGAGCTTCAGAGTGCCGATAGTTGGTGATTGCCCCCCGATCACAATCGCTCCTGCACAGTGAGTTGGGATTTCTCCCTCAGTGACGCGCTGGTTGGGGCGGACAGCGAGCATCGTGATAACTCCACTACGCTCTCCACCGACACCAAATATCCCTTGGACCAATGTTGCTTGAGCAACAACAACAGCTCCACGTCCGGGCTCAACCCTCTCGATAACACCATCGATGTAGGCACGCACAGCGATTGTACTCGAGGGCGCGCGGATGCCGACGTGCCCAGTTGCCTCGGAGATGAATTCAACTCGTCCCGCAATTGGTGCCTCCGCGGTTGTTGTGAATAGCCCCCAGAGACCACGCAACTTCGCAACCACCGCCCCCTGCTCTACCGAATCACCAAGGCGCACTACAATACGCTCGCACGCCTCCTGAGGTGACACACCAAGGATCTCAGCAACTCGAACGACGCGTAACTCGCCCTCACGTTCCGCCTCTGCGATAATCTGATCACTCTGAACCCGCTCACCTTCGCTGACACGAACTACTCCCGCGAGCGGCAGCTCTCTCCGCTTACGCACGGTTGTACATCCTGAAACTCGCAATCCGGGGGTGAAGAGGCTTGCGGTCACGAATCCCCCTTTAGAAGGTCCACATTTCTGTATACCTCACGCTGCGCCTCTGCCGTAAAGCTCTCAGAGCTAAACGGACGGTTCCGCCCATCGACAATGATTCCACACTCGCCACATCGAACCTCTCGCTCAAACTGCTTACCCGGGCCCGCCCCAACTTCAACGCTCCGGTGCCGCGGCACCACAGAGAGAATCCCCGTTATGTTCTGCGCCACTGTTAGTCGATGTACCTCTCCCGCCACCACCTGACCTTGCACCTCTCCATCTACTAGAATATCAGCCACGATCGCTCCGCGCGTAAGCGCAGGAGAATACCGCGGCACCACAGCAACCCCAACGTACACGATACAATCGCGCTCAAATATCTCTTGTGCGGCAGCTGGGTGCACAGATGCGAATACTCCTAAGTGCGGAAGCATAAAGATCGAATCAACTGCCAGCTGCGTTACCCCTTCGAGACCAAACCCTTCAATCATCATCAACGCTGCCTGGATTCGCGATGGTGCATGACTGAGCACACCCCCGGAGCCGATGACGATATCGAGTTTAAGCATATCCACGAGCTCATAACGGTCAGCCTTCTGGGTGAATACATCAGCGATCCCTCGGTCATGTTGAGGAGCACCTACACCTATCGCGAGCGATCGGTGGTGCTTGAGTGACAACCGGAGCGCCTCGCGACACACGGCCTGCTCAAGCCAGAGATCTTCGACTGTCTGTGGAATCGACGTGGGACGGATCATCTTGTTGCGCAGTCTGTCACGCAACTCGCTCTCCTCTATATCAAAAGGCAGCCAGCGCTTGATACCTGTAGCGCCTGCTTCAACGAGAACGTTCGCTATCGAATAGCTCATCCCTAGATTAGCACTCACGGTTCGATTAGAAACCTGTACACCCTCCTGATTCGGAAACACTGAGAACACATCGGTCGTTGCTCCGCCGATATCCACGCAGAGCACACTCTGGTTAGTTTGCTTCGCGAAGGCATTGACCATATCACCAACAGCTGCAGGGGTTGGCATCACCGCTACCGGGGTCCACGAGAGGAGCTTCCCGTAGCCAGGTGAGTGGCTCATTACGTGTGAGAGAAAGAATTCGTGGATCGCTTCTCGCGCTGGTGCAATGTTCTCGGTATCGAGCGTTGGACGCACGTTATCGACAACAAGGACCTTCGCGAGCCTACCGAGGATCGCACACACGCTCTCGGCAGCTTCTCTATTACCAGCGTAGATAACCGGTAACGTCAGAGTATCACCAAACCGTGGCCGCGGAGCTGCGGCGACGAGAATCTCAGCCATCTCAACGACATGACTGGTTGAGCCACCATCGATACCACCGGTGAGTAACACGATATCGGGCTTTATGTGACGAATTCGCTCGATCCGTTCGTGGTCCTCGCGTCCATCATCAGCCGAGACGGCTTCCATTACGATCGCTCCGGCACCGAGTGCTGCACGCTCGGCCGACTCGGTTGAAAGCGTCCGAACAACTCCCGCCACCAGCATCTGTAAACCGCCGCCTGCTGAGCTCGTTGAAAGATAGAGATCGATCCCTCGCGCTGGATTTTCAGTAGTTACGATAAAAGAGTCATCACGAGCGATAATTTCACGACCACTGAGCTCTTGCACCTCACGAAAAGAGTTAAGCGCCCCAACCGTTACGTCCGCGACAGGCTCCTCTACCGTTGTTGGTGCCTCGCCGCGAAATGTCTGACGCCACCCCTCAGAGCGACGCTCAAAGAGGAGCGCCTTGGTCGTCGTAGAACCACAATCGGTGACGAGGACAGTGCGGAGGCTCTCTGGTTCCGTGCGCATCACCCGATCCCCACCACACTCGCGACAGCACCTACCCAATCACGCACGATAAACTGCACTCGCTCTACCAGCAGCGCCAACCGCGCCATTACCGTCGAGCCAAAAAAAGCCCCGAAACACACCATCAGGAGGGGACGTCCCCACCCTGCTGTTCGACTCTGCAGTGACCCTTCCTTACCAAACGTAAAGAAGAAGTAGTTGAGGACAAGCAACAGGATCACAACAAAGAGGGTGTTATTGATACTCTCCCAGACGTTAAGAGCGCCGGTCGAAGCGAAGACTACAAGCGGCTTACAACTACTGACGATCTGCGGAATAACCTCTGAGAAGAACCCGCGGATCGCCAGAGCTCCGCTGGCACCCAGGGTAAACCCGATAACGAGCTTGGCTAGCCACGAGTGTCGCTTTGAATACAACGTGTAATAGAGCAATCCAAAGGCCATCGGGAGCAGATACAGAAGATAGAGCGGCTGGTACGCATCCGAGCGGGTGCCATCCGGATAGGTAATTATCGTTGTGCCGAGCATCGGATCAATAATCTGCGGCCAGAGGAAATCACGCAGCACGAGCACCGGCGTAAGCCCGGCAGCGATACCGATAAAGAGGTGCTCAAAGAGGCGGTAGAATCCATTCTCCTTGATTAGAAAACTAAAGATGGCGAGCGTTGCAACGCCTCCTACAAGCACCGACACAAGCGACCACATATCAGCACTAACCACGACGATTCCCTCCTGCACGTGCTTCTCTCCGCCTACGACGACCACTTAGTAGCGGGATTATCCACTGTCCGATATTACCGGCGATAATCAGCGCAATGATCATAATGTGAGCCGCGCTCAATGCTGTGTTAGTCACGAGCAATTTTGAGTTATCTGATAGGGGATAGTTCTTCCGTAGCACCTCTGAATACCACGCTGCCCCAGCTATCCCTTCAAGCAAACCGTTTAATTGCCCTGAGTCGAGAAATATATAGGCCTCTGGAATCGTAATCGAGGTGCATCCATGAACGAGCGTTGGCCGATACCCTTTTTTCTGGAAAAACTGCACCACTGTATCAAACACTCCAACGAGACCAGTTACCTCAGCAACAAGCTTGACCCGCTCTACTCCGCCGATCGAGGCGAATTTTGGATAGTGTATTATTGGCATTCCCGACACGTCCCGTCCGAGAAACTTGGAGATATCAGGAGCATTGACAAGCGCCTGAATGAATATAGCTGCACCCGGCTTATACCCAGCGTTGATCCACGCATCTCCGTAACGCCACTGCTCTCCCGGAAACTCGCGTTCTAGTCTCTCGGATATCTCTTGGGGAATCCTCCGTAGAAATCCCTCCGATTGTTGATACTGCGAGAGCAGCACAACCGGAACACGCCTTCGGAACAGGTGCTCGATAATCACCGCTGCCTGCGGTTCGTTCTCAGCAATCGTATTCGGTCCGAAATCAAGCCACACCATCGCCACTTCGCCCGGCGCAAACGAGACGCTCTCCATCACTGAGTACATCCGCTCAGCCGACACCATACGTGATGGTGACTGAGAGATCCCAAAGAGCACTGGCGCTCCAACCGCTACGATCATTAAAAGATAGATCAATCGACGTGGGACCATTTACTTGCTCCCTCCACGCTTTCGTGACTCAATCGATAACCACATCCGTATTGCGAGCATCAACCCCGCGACTCCCGCTCCGAGTCGGATCGCTCGGAACGCGGCGCTGTTCGGCACCTCGAGTAACCACTGCCGAATAGCTGGCATTTCGCTATAGAGCATCTTGCCAAACGATATCTGCCCCAACATAACAACGAGAGCAGCCGTCATCATTAACGCTGATTCAATACTCTGTATGCGAAACGCCCGGTATGCCGCGGCCGCGATGTACACCCCAAGAAGAGCAAACATACTCGCCCCAAGGTGGTTAAAGAGTCCGTTGTAGAGGAAATCATAGAGCCGTGAACTGAGCCAGCCAGCACTCTCTTTACGCCTCACGATAGCATACGTTGAAGCTACTCGCGCTGCTTGCTGCGACACCAATGTAAGAAGCGTCTCGCCGTCCTGATCGATGGTATCCCATGAGTGCACCCGAAGCTTACTCAGCAGATCAGTCAGCACCTTCGCTCCCTCGGCACACTCGCTTCGCAGCGGCTCGAACGCAGGGTCTCCATTGAAGCTCCGATCGTTAACCGTAAGGCTCTCAGCCGTTTGAATCCCATACTGACCAAGCGCGGCAACGCGGGCCTGTAAGGGTGGAATAGTCCCATTCGGGGCAAAACTTTTATATTTACCCGGTTCGCTTCGCGCATCCTCTACGATGCGAGTCGCAAAGTCACCGATCACCTGAACCCGTCTAATATCCCGCGAAAGGCCGTGTGTTGTAACCCACTGGGCGATCGTTACTCCGATCATCACTAACATGCCTACCAGGAGCGCTATACTAAACTGCCACCCTTTTTTAGCGAAGATAACGCGCGAGCCATGTGATGCGAGGATATTGATGATGCCCAGCCCAATCGCCATCGAGCCAACGGCGATAAAGCCATTAGAAATAGCCTCGTGGGCACCCTTGATACTCGTCTGCTCAATGAGCGATTCGGGAGCGATAAAGTACAAAAAGAAGTACAAGCCACCAAGAAACGTGACCACGCGAAGCGCAAACGCCCGTGGGTCTCGTTTATACGCTGCAGGATTCTGTGGGCTGCTTCCTGTACGCTGTGTCATGGAACCAAAGCCTCCCAACCAAGCGACAGGAGATCAAGAGGTCGCATCCATGCCAGTGCTGGCATGAGCGATACCAGAGTAGCACACACAACCCCCAAAACGATCAGCACTACAAACAGAAGCTTAAAGCGGTCCTGAGCTGCAACGGTGGCTACCTGAACAGGATCCCTCCCCAAATACGCAGACGCACCAAAGAGCTCTTCACCAATTAAGGTGTAGTCGCATGTACAGATAAAAAAAGCCACCTGCTCTGGACTCACACTCGCTGCGACCTGTCGCGCGCCGACCTGCTGGCCAGCTTCGCTCAAGACGAGCGACTCTGCCGCAAACGAGCCGAACAGAAACGCAGCACCGGGCTTTTCGCGGTGCATAAGACCCATGTACCCAGACGCAAATGCAAACTGCTCACTTGAGAGAAACATAACACTCTCAGGATCAAAGAGCGCTGATTTACCTACGTCGCTGTACGCTTCGCGAACGCTATCCTCAACAACCGCCATCGCTTCTGGCGAGTACTGCGGCACAAGCAACTTTAACTTATACTGCGCGATCTTTTTGGCGACCGATTGGAGAACGCCAAGGCATGCATAGAGCACGGGGCCCACGTCGGTCAGCGCAGTCGTGAACGATACTGCGCGCCCCTGCTCGGCACAGCGTCCCACTGCTCCCTCAATAGCATCTACTCCGGGGATACGCCGAATCGTATGGTGCCAACCACCTTGAATCCGGGTGAACTCACGGTACAATAGCCACAGAGCAACGAGTAACAGAACAATGACCGCAGGTGAGGCGTGCTCTAAGCCATTCATGCGTTCTCTACCCGATGGTTCGACATCACTTCACGACGCTGCTCAAGGAGAACAATGAGCTCCTCAACTCTTTCACTCGACGAGAGCACCTCACGCACGGCCGGCATCAGCTTGTCGCCAAAGAGAGCCCGCTGTAACCCTTCAGTGGCATCATAGAACTCGCGTGCGAAGCCAATGAGTGGTTTACATAGCTCAAGAGTAAAGATAGCAGGAGCCACCATACGACGCCCGATAAGCGCCTCCGCAAGCTGCTCAAGAGTTTGAATTGGCTCACCTTTTGACATACGTCGTTGAGCCTAGTCGAAATCACTGAGAAGGAAAAGAGATCGAAAGCAGGCAGCAAATCTCAGCGACCGCTCTGCAGCCGAGCTAAATCCTCCTCCAGGAGACCAATGTGCTGATCGCGCGTCTCCTCAATCAGCGCAAGCTTCTCCTGCAGCGCCCCTTTGGCCCCTTTGAGCCGCGTAAGCGCCTGCGTCTCAGCTGCCGACAGAGCTTGTGAAAGCTCCCCAAGCTGCCCCACAAGCTCGGCTTCTCGCTTCTGGGCATTGAGCGGCTGAGGTCGCGTTTTTATCTGCGCAGCACGGTGATCAATGCTCTGTTGAGCAGCAGCGAGCCTTCCTAGCCTCGCATGCACATCTGAAACTTGCTCTTCCGCACTGACGATCCGCGACACCATCGCGATATTGTCTGCATCGCGCTGAAGCGCCGTAAGCCGCTCCTGAAGACCGTGAGTTTCGTTCTGGAGCTTGCGAAACACCCCACGACGCTCAACGAACCGTGCACGAAGCTCTGCCAAGGACAGGTGCGCGGTCGGAGGGATCTCTTCAGCCGCAAACTCACGATACGCAGACCGTACCTCACCGCGAGTTCCCAGGATAATCGATACTACCTGCAATCTCTCAGCCACTTCAGGTAGCGTGACCCGCCCAATGCACGCAAACTCATCCCCCTCGTGCGGGGCGACCCACGTTGCATCAACGATCTCAGCCACGGAGGCATCCGCCATCGCTACCATAAAAACTCGCTCGACTTCCCCAGTAAACTGCATACGCTCTACGAGAGTGATACCTCTCTGCTGCTGGGCTCTAGAAGGAGCCGCGGTGAGCACGAACGCCACAACAACACCGATCAACTTAGCGCAGGTGTTCATAGAATTCCTCCTCCGAGCGCGACTCTCGATCGCGCTCAACCGGACTCTCTGCAACGCTTCGGGTTGCCTTCACCTCACGCTCCTTTGTAATCGCCTCTTTCAGCTTTTTCACCCGTTCTGCCCGCTCCAGAGCTTGATCAAAGCCGATAGAGGTCTCGGGCGCGAGCAGGTCGAGGGTTAGCTCAATCCAACGCGACTCGCGCTGAATCGTCTCACGACTGAGAAACACCAGCCGCCCCTCCTGTGACACACGCTGCGTTAGATCGAAATCTCGGCGCTTCCGGTCGAGCTGCTCCTGCCGAACACGCAGCTCATCGAGCGCTGCTTCCATCTCTGAATCAGCCCTTCCAAGCCGAACATCCGCTGTCTTGCGCAGCACATCTCCCTCTGACACTACCCGGTGCAAGTTCTCAATCGAGCCACTCTGGTCGTCAACTTTTCGTTGCGAGATCTGTATCTCTCCCTCAATCTGCTCAAGTTCCTGCCACAACGAGTACCACCGAGTAAGGTCTGCCTCCGTTTCAGGCACGATGCCGAGATTTCCACTTTTGAGCAGGACCCAACTACCACGTTCCTGCGAGATAGGATTGAGAAACACTCCCTCATAGCGCCCCTCTTTCACCATATCTCCAGTGAGCCGTAGCCTCACATCGGCACCCCCTACAAAGAGGGGTTGTCGCGCGCCACTTACCAGATCAATCGGAGCAACCCTTTGCGCCGAAATCGTCACCAACCCAACAGCTACGGCGAGACTCTGTTCACCGGAATTACGAAAAACAGCCCAAGGCACCGCTCGCTTCGATCCATCAAACGTAATAGTGCCTCCGTAAACTCCGGGCGGAAGATCCGGAAACGCAGCTACATACCAACGCTTCGCTGTAAAGAGAGCCCCAACTACCGCTGCGACAACGAGTGCCGAGACCAACAAGAAACGCATCATAGAGTATGATCCTACAAAGGGCATGTCTGCATTATTCGACACCGCCAGGCATGATGTGTAAAGGTGTTTCTTGCAGATTACCCTGAACGTGATACCCTAGATCTACAACGCGTTTATTCTGTGGCGCAGACTGCCCCCTCTTTGAGTATTACCCGATAGCCTGCTTGAGTGACCCTCTGAATTCTGAATTTGACTTTATACGCAGCATTATTGGCATCCATCCAGCAGATGGTGATGATCTCGTTGTCCCTAACGGTGATGATGCGGCGGTAGTACGTTATGGAGAAAACTTGGTTGCTATCAGTGTTGATTCACTGGTTGAAGGAACGCATTTTTCATTTGATCTGTACTCTCCATCCCAGGTCGGCAAAAAAGCCCTTGAGAGTGCAATATCAGACATAGTGGCGATGGGAGGCGAACCGCGCTTTGTTCTTATCGCAATTACCGCCCCACAGACTCTTGCACTCGAGAGACTCAAAGAAGTCTTTGATGGAATACGAACAACGTGCGCCGAAAGAAAGCTCGTTCTCTTAGGTGGTGACACTACAAGCGGGGGAACTGCGCTTACTGTTGGTGTTACAGCGATCGGATACATATCGGATGAGTCGAGGATACGTCGGCGCAGTGATGCCCAAGTGGGCGATCTGGTCTACGTTTCGGGCCCATTAGGTGGCTCAGCAGCAGGGCTCCACGCTCTACAACGTAAGCTTTCGGGCCTGGACCAGGCAAAGCAGCGCCATGTAGAGCCCAGATGCCGAGCGGATCTTGCGGAACAGATCGGCTCGGTAGCTCATGCTCTGATAGATATTAGTGATGGACTCTCATCTGAGATCCACCACATCTGCAATGCAAGCAATGTTGGGTGCCTCATATACGAAGAGAACATCCCCCTCTTTCCCGGAGTAGTGGAAGTAGCAGCACATCTTGGTATCGATCCCTTCGAATTAGCGTGGAATGGTGGGGAGGATTATGAGCTGCTGTTCACCGTTTCGAGAGAAAAGGCGGGCAAGGATACTATCAATCCTCCCGGCATACTTATAGGAGAGATAACTGCAACGAAAGGTGTCAGAGCGGCGCGTGGCGAGCATGAACGAATCATTCAGCCGGGTGGCTATGATCATTTCGATTGCACGTAACTGCATTGTTTTGCTGCCTGGGGCACGCTCACGACCTATATAAACGTAGTGAATAGTTGCGGATTATCACTCCCATCCCCCTGGCGCACCCGAATAACCCGCGCTGGTGTGCCTACAGCGACCCCCCAATCCGGCACATCACTTGTAACGAGCGAATGCGCGCCGATAATTGCGTGACGACCGATCGTCACCCCATCAAGCACCGTAACTCGCGCTCCCAACCAGGCGTGATCTCCAATCACGACACCGCCACGAATATCCATCGGTTGCTCGATTAACGGCCCGTTTCCATCACCCTCTGTGTGATTACCCGGGCCAATATAACAGTATGCACCGACTAGTACGCTCTCGCCGACAACAACCTTCGAGTTTGTCGCAACACGGCAGTACGAGCCAATATTAGCCCCGGGCAATAAGCTTACCGAGCCGTACTTAGCAGCTATCGTTGTAAACCGACCGATACTGACGCGGTCACCGATATCGATCTGCGCTTGATCCCCACGGACATCGAGGGTTACGTACTCATCAATCAGAACACCCGAGCCGAGCGAGATCTGACCGGGAACTCTGAGCAGTCCGCCACGCCCGATTGCAGGACGCCTACCGCACCGCCTAAAGAGTAATGGATAAAGAAGCGCCCGAGTGGCAAAACCTAGCAACCCTGGGACCCACCCACACAAACCTTGGATCACCTCGTTCAGAATGCACCTCCCCCAACCCGCAGAACCGACGGCGAGTTCGCGGTAGGCCGCAAGGCCGGACCTCCGTACGTCTGAAAGCGCTGCCTGTTGGGGGGTCATTGCGGGTGCATCTTTCATATAGTCTAAAGGTACCCCGAAACTGCCAGCGAGTCACGACCCGTCAAGTGCTGGTAATGACCCACTATTTTAATCAGTAACCCTTGGCGGTGTTGGCAGGTTCGGTCAGTATGCGCTAAGCTATGGAAGGCAGATGTTCGTAACTGGTATGAGTTTACTATGATTCCATCGGAACCCTCAGGCTTTCTCACAACCACCCTCGAAAGCGCGCTCGCCTGGGCTCGTAAGTATTCCCTGTTTTCATACCCGTTTGTAACGGCGTGCTGCGGTATGGAGTTTATGTCTGTGAACTGCTCCCACTATGACACCGACAGATTTGGTGCCGCATTACCGCGATTTACTCCTCGACAAGCAGACCTATTGTGGGTCGTTGGAACCGTTAATCATAAGCTTGCTCCCGTATTGCTTCGTGTGTACGAGCAGATGGCAGAGCCCAAGTGGGTGGTAGCCTTCGGAGCCTGCGCATCTAGTGGTGGATTCTACGACAACTACACAACCGTTGCTGGTATCGATAAGATCATACCAGTTGATATGTATATCCCCGGCTGCCCGCCGCGACCTGAGACGGTGCTCGATGCTCTTATGCACCTGCAGAAGGATATTCAATCAACAAAGCAACAACTCGTTCCATCTCACGGTGGTCGCCAGTACCATCCTGAGTTGCCTCCACTGCTTGGGGAACCGATCGATACACGGCTTACAAAGCCGGTGTAGAGATACGAGACCAGGTCATCGCAATTCGCTCCTCTTCAGTGGGACCAAAGGTTGATGTTGGGATCTCTGTACTAGGGGGGTCGTCACACTTTAGCCACCCTGGCTGACTTCTATCATCCTAAAAAGCGCAGTTAAGGTGGCTGGAAATGGCGAAATTAGGCTAATAGTTCCTGCCACCACTTTCAGGTCAGCAAAATCATATAGTTACCCCTTTTTCTCGGGCGTCGCAGCACTATCTGCCCCTTAGGTAAGTTCGACTTGGACCCGCGTAATTGATATATATGAGCTTGACCTCGGCTGTGTGAGGTAAGACATGTTTTGCCTATCTAGGGCTTTCACAAAGTAGGGTACGCAATGAAAATGAGTCAGGCCCAAGAGAATTCAATGACCCCAGTGCAGCAAGGCAGGAAAGGAATGTTTTTTCTGCTCAGCGTTATCGTGGGTTTAATGATAGCAAGCGCTAACTCTGCGCAGGCGAAACCAGCTTGGTATGACGGGCAGATCCAATACTCAAACATCACCAACTGCCCCAGTATTATTCAGGGTCTTCCGTATCAAGAAAAAGGCGGGGGCACCTATGTGGGTTTTATTGCCGATCCGGAGGCCGGCCTGCCGGCTGTCAACTCTGTCTATTACGCTCACCTCGTTATCGTTGGACTCGGAAACTCGTGCAGTGGGATGAGGGCTTATATCGACCTATCACTACCTCCTAACACCTCTTTAGCGATAGACTCGACCAACAAAGTATTCTGTTTTTACAATGGCTCACAGATTCCAGCCGATCAATGCCCGCAGACATTCCAGCCCTCCCCATACAATCAAGGATCATTTTGGATTCCCTCGGTGGATACTGCGCATGCTCGCACTTGGCCTATACCTCTGGGCCAAAGCTTAGAGATACAGATCCCTCTTCGCTCGACTACTAAGCTAAATAGTGGCACGCTCCAGGGTCACATTTGGATGCTTGACGGTAACGCGAATCCTTGGCTACGACCAACTCAGGGCGTATATGTTTTTAACCAAGAACCGAGCGTGCTATACCCCAATCCCTCAACGACTGAGATATCAGAAACTGGCGCAAAATCAGAAACGCTGATCTATACCTATGGAATCGCCGGAACGGCATTCCTTGAACTCGGCAAGACCACCTCCTATGAGATTCGAAGAGACTCAGTGTCTCTTCCGGCGGGTCAAACCGGTTTCAGTGTCTGGAACGACTGGCTTCCAACGGTCCTTACCCCAAACACGCTGTATCACTGGCGGGCACGATTCATATCGAATCAGGGAACTGAATATGTCGGAGCAGACCAGATTTTTCAAACTCTACCCTCGACTGTCACGGTTGGAACGGGAACTGCAAGTAGCTGCACCGCTACCGCTCTATCAAGCGCTATTTCCACGGCAGGCGGAAAAACGGTAGTTTTTAAATGCGGAAACGCACCTACAACTATAGTACTTTCATCATCCATATCGGTCAGCTCTTCTCTAGTGATTGATGGTGGCGGGCTGATAACCCTCGATGGCGACGGAGCGCGCCGACACTTTGCAGTGCAATCTCCTAATCAGCTGACCCTGAAGAACCTTACTTTATCGAATGGTGAGAACAGCGCGACTCGAGGGTCTAGTTGTGGAGGAGCAATTCAGGTCGCGAGTGGAGCAAAGCTGATAGCGGAGCAGGTAAGATTTCTCGGCAATCACAGCGGCACCAGAGGAGGAGCGCTGTGCAATGATGGAACGGCAACCGTCACCAACTGTGTCTTTAAATCTAACACTTCAAACTCACATGGCGGGGCCATTCAAAGCGCCGGGACTCTTAAGGCGCTCAATTGCTTCTTCGAATCAAACATCGCCACGGGCAACGGGGGGCTCTCGATCTCGGGGGTCGGGCAGATGTAACTGGAAGTCACTTCACGAGTAATCGCGGACTACGCGGAGGAGCGATTAACGGATATCTTACTACCTTGTCATTAGCAATAAGTAGCTTTTCACAAAATTATGCCTCGTTGTATGGAGGGGCTCTCGCTAGCGATGAGAGCAATACTGAGGTCTCGAACTCAACTTTTTCGGGAAATACCTCTGACGGAGATGGTGGAGGCCTTGAGGCATCGGGATCGCGTCCGCTAGCGTTAACCAATTGCACTGTTGTGAACAACACCCTCACAGGGGCTGGACGCGGAGACAATATCTTCACAGGTAGCGCCAATTCAAACGTCAATATCCGACTGAAAAATTCTATAATAGCCGGAGCAACTGCCAATAACTGCAACGCCTCGGTGACTTCACTCGGAAATAATATAGAGAGCTCTGACAGTTGCGGCTTGGCCTCCGCCAGCGATCTGCGAAACACCGACCCTATGCTCGATACCATCGGGAATAACGGTGGCCCAACAAAAACCCACGCGCTTCTATCAGGCAGTCCAGCTGTCGACTCTGGCTCCGCGAGTGGATGCCCATCAGTAGATCAACGGGGATTTATTCGGCCTCAAGATGGTGATGGCAACGGAGGCCCTGCCTGTGATATCGGAGCGGTAGAGCAATCTTTCGCGGGCGTTTCAATCAGGGCTAACGCATCTATCCTCAGCGAATCAAGCGGGACAGCAGCTACTTTTACGGTTAGTCGACAAGGGGACCTCGGTGTTCCCCTATCTGTCCGGTTCTCGATCTCCGGATCGGCCGCGTTAAACTCCGATTTCTCAATGAGCTTAGCGCCTCCCGCGACTATCTTGATTCCAATAGGCGCAGATAGCGCGACCATCACCCTCACTCCAGTAAATGACTCAGTCGCCGAAGCCGACGAATCAGTGACACTAACTCTGGGCGCGGGACCAGGATATGCCGTAACGTCCCCATCATCAGCGACGGTATCAATTATTAGTGATGAGGTGGTACTTCCAAACCAGGGGACACCGAACTCACCTGATTCAACACTGACTATCGGCGAGGCTCTCGACCTCAATCTTAACTGGCGGACTAGTGGCCATAAGTCCTGGGTAGCGCAAAGAACTATAGTAGGTAACATAATTTAGTTGATACGCTAGTCAAAAAAAGAGGCTAGCGTTTTAATATCTTTTTTGAGCGCGGACAACGCAGTCTTGGCTTTTTG
>JBIKKR010000209.1:0-3965 GCA_044360225.1 Bdellovibrionota bacterium
GGCAAAGGCTGTTGCAGTTCCGCTCGACAGGGAGATCCTGCACGTTGTTCCTCAGGAGTTCGTAATCGACGAGCAGGATGGAGTGCGTGATCCGATCGGCATATCCGGAGTGCGCTTAGAGGCCCGTGTCCACATCATCACGGGAGCGATAGCTAGCGCTCAAAATATCGTTAAATGTGCCAATCGTTGTGGCCTCGCGGTGCAGGATATCGTTGCGGCGCCGTTGTCATCCGGGCGTGCTGTGTTGTCGCAGGAGGAGCAGGAGCTTGGGGTGCTCTTGCTCGATATTGGAGGCGGTACCTGTAGTCTATCAGTCTTCCACGCTGGTGCAGTCAAGTGCACCACGGTGGTAGCGGTGGGGGGGAATCACATCACCAACGATATCGCTGCAGGCCTACGAACGCCGCTTATGGCAGCAGAGAGAATTAAGTGTGAATACGGTACGGCTGTCACTGCCGGAGTCAGCAAGTCGGATATAATCGAAGTTCCTTCCGTTGGCGGACGTCCTCCACGGGTCCTCTCTAAGATGTTGCTTGCAGAAATAATTGAGCCGCGGGCCTCTGAGATGTTTGCTCTGATTCAGCGTGAGATAATCAAGGCCGGGTGTGAAGACATGCTGACGAGTGGAGTGGTTATCACCGGGGGATCTTCAAATCTTCCAGGGATAGCGCAGGTAGCTGAACACATCTTTAACCTCCCAGTTCGGGTTGGAGCGCCTGCTGGAGTTGGTGGATTGCTGGATCTGATTAAGGGGCCAGAGTACGCGGCAGCAGTTGGGCTGGTCCTGCACGGTGCAACGGATGGGATACTTACGAGGCGTAGCAGCCAGCCCTCGCGCGGTCGTGTAGGCAATGCAATGCGTCGCGTGGCGGGGTGGTTTAGCGAGCACTTCTAGGCAGTGTTCTCGGTACAGTGTTCTCGGTGCAGTGTTCTCAGTACAGTGTTGTCGTTACGGTGTTGTCGGTACGGTTTTATTTTTGACGGGTTTTTATTTAGCCAACCTCCCTGGTCCTTTGGTTTTGCCAGCGGTACCATAATATGTACCATAGGCTAAACGTAAAGGCGCGCACTGGGTCCTTAGTAGCTAACGGGCGGAAATCCGTTGGCTGGCGAGAGGAGGCAGAGGGAATAAAATCGACGTTAAAAAGAAACACCTTTTGTATCTCTTTACTTTTGCCGGTAAAGGATAATAATGGACGGCTGGGGAGTTGAGACACGAGCCTTGGGGCAAGGTGACCCGATAAAAAAGTAGTCGATCGAAGCACGGTCAATCTTCTTTTTGTTCGGTTTTTTTTGACGTGAGTGCTACAGTGTCGAACGGTCAGCAGCTCGAATTCAATTTTCAGAGTAGTCAAAGTAGTGAAAGTGGTCTGAGTAGTACGGGGGAACGCAGCATGGACGAGGTAAAGAACAAGGCTCTTCAGTCGGGAAATGCAAAAATAAAGGTATTCGGAATCGGTGGTGGCGGTCTCAATGCTGTCAACAACATGATTCGAAGTGGGCTGACGGGTGTTGAGTTCTACGCTGCAAATACCGACGCCCAGGCTCTTGCATCGTGCTTGCCGACCAACAAGATTCGACTCGGCGATGATATCACTAAGGGGCTAGGAGCTGGTGCTGATCCGGAGGTTGGTCGTGCTGCGGCGCGAGAATCGGTAGAGCAGATCCGTAAGGCACTCGAGGGTGCTGATATGGTGTTCATCACCGCAGGAATGGGTGGAGGAACAGGCACCTACGGTGCATCGGTAGTTGCCGAGGTTGCCAAGAGCATTGGGTGTCTGACCGTTGGTGTGGTTACCAAGCCGTTCATGTTCGAAGGCAAGCGCCGTATGCGCAATGCCGATCAGGGGATCGAAGAGCTGCGCAAGCATGCTGATACACTCATCACCATTCCAAATCAGCGGCTTCTCTCGATCGCGGGGCGCAATACATCGCTCCTCGATACGTTTCGCAAGGCCGACGACGTCCTGTACCAGGCAGTAAAGGGTATTAGTGACCTGATTATCTGCGAAGGATTAGTCAACGTAGACTTCGCCGATGTTCGCGCAGTGATGTCCGAGATGGGCATGGCGATGATGGGAACTGGTGAGGCGAGCGGTGACAACCGAGCCGTAGAAGCTGCTGAGAAGGCAGTTTCGAGCCCGCTTCTTGAAGATATATCGATTCACGGTGCACGTGGCGTTCTCATTAACGTAACAGCGTCGCCGGATGTGACGTTGCAGGAGGTTAACGAGGCTGCGGAGCTCATCCATTCAGAGGCCCATGAGGATGCAAATATCATCTGGGGAATGGTCATTGATGACAGCCTGACCGATAGAGTTCGGGTAACGGTTATCGCCACAGGGTTTGGAGATCAACCGGGAGTTTCCACGGTAACGCCTTCGATCACGACCAAGCCAGCCGGAGTGGTTGCCAGCGCAGTGAACGTAGATGCGCCAGCTTTTGGACGTAAGACGATCACGAATCCAGCTCAGAATGGCTCGGATGTAATCAAGCTGAAGAAGCTATCTGTGCTCACAGCTGGAGAGGACGAGGACAAGTTTGAGATCCCGACATTCCTCCGCAAGCAGGTAGAACAATAGTTTTGCAATAGAAGGCGTGGTAGTGCTTTATCTGAGGCCCTAAACACCCTTAGTTGGAAACGTTTTTTTATCGCAAATACGCACCTCGTGGACGCTGGCAGCATCTTGAGCAAAGAGTGCTAGCTGCTGCAGGGTGGGACCTTTGTTGAGGTAGGCGCAGTCTTCAGGGGAGGCTGGGTCGATAAATAATATTTCGGTCTCAAAGTGGTACGCCGCTACTCGGCGGAGCCGGTCGAGCAAGCCCAACTGGAGTTTATCATCAAGCTCGCCGAGGAGGCGCTCCCAGAGTTCCGGACAATTTCCACGCGCCTTGCTTTCCGTCATGGTATCACCTGCAAAAACCTAGCCCCATGTATAGAGGGCGCGCACCCAACCCAGTGCGCGCCTGCGATGCTCGTAGCCTCCTGTACTCTTCTACCTTAAGATGCCGTAGAACAGCATTCGGTCAGACGATTAACTATAACGGTCTCAAATCCAGGGCAGCCAATTGCTTTGGTAGACTGGACCCGCTGTCAATTGACCCCAGAGACCGCATACACAGACCCCGGGCCAGTCACAGCGACTGACAATTGCTAGTCCAATTATAACCCGCCGGATCTGGTTACAGGAAGGGGCAAAAAGGGGAGGCTAGCTCATGTATGAGGGAGATCAGGGGGTTATAGTGAGTAACAAATCCCCCCCCGTGATGGGGCCCGTTGTCTTTTGCTAGAGCCACATGGGTCGTCAGTAAAACTCGGAGATCACAGGAAAAGAAAAAACGCGCCGTGTATTCCTACACAGAGCGCGTTTTAAAATCTCCTTACCGAATCCTTTGTGATGGCTATCGCCACCGAGAGGATGAGGAGACTACACAGCTTCAGCGGCTGCAAATTCTCTAATGTGCGCTTCGGCCTGGCGTCCGATGGCGACCCGGAGGCTATCCAGATCCAGATCGAGCGCTTCGCAGATAAACCTAAACGAAAGCGGAGCATCGGTAGGCTCGTCGTCCATTAACCACGAGCGAGCTCCTTCACGAACATCCCCGTCCCCGCTGATAAAATCGTGAATAGCCCTTTGGAGAACCGCAGCGAGTAAGCGCAGCTCAGGAATCACACCACCAGGAGGAGGAACATCCGAATTCGACCAACTTTTCATACTCTGACCGTCTCAATAAAAGTTACGATACCAAGACCATTGAAGCCTTTGTACAAGCTTCCGTTTTCAATTTCTGCGTACCCTGGCACCGCTCAATTCGGTAACCAAAATGCGACTTTGAAAACGAGCGCCTCAACGGGCACCTGCTATCGGTTCATACATAAGTGTTCCGGGAAGCGCATGCCGCCCGTCTCAGCTGTCTATCTGACCACCTCTGCGTCCAACTCCTGCCGTATCGAACTTACGATT
>JBIKKR010000079.1:0-14157 GCA_044360225.1 Bdellovibrionota bacterium
CAGATACTCCGACTCAAACACCAACCAATACACCAACTAACACACCGACTGAGACGCCGACTGAGACGCCGACAGAAACGCCAACACACACACCGACCAATACTCCAACTCATACACCGACTGAGACTCCGACCAGCACGCCAACGAGCACGCCGACGAATAGCCCAACGAATACCCCGACGGATACACCAACAGATACTCCAACGAATACACCGACCAACACACCGACCAACACACCGACGGATACTCCGACGAACTCACCAACCAGTACACCAACTGATACACCAACCGGTACACCGACTGATACGCCGACCGAAACTCCGACGAACACGCCAACGGAGACGCCAACTGATACGCCGACAGTTACACCGACTGAGACTCCGACCAGTACACCAACGAGTACGCCAACCGATACACCAACAGATACTCCGACGCAAACACCGACCAATACGCCAACACATACACCGACTAATACTCCGACCAATACACCGACTGAGACTCCGACCAGCACGCCAACGAGCACGCCGACGAATAGCCCAACGAATACCCCGACCAATACCCCAACTCATACACCGACTCAGACTCCGACGAACTCACCAACCAGTACACCAACTGATACACCAACAGGTACACCGACTGATACGCCGACAAATACTCCAACTAACACGCCAACACACACACCGACCGATACGTCAACTAATACACCGACGGAGACACCGACTGATACGCCGACTCATACACCGACTGATACGCCGACTGATACGCCGACGAATACACCGACTGATACGCCGACAAACACTCCAACTAACACGCCAACAAACACACCGACCGATACGCCAACTAATACACCGACGGATACGCCGACCGATACGCCAACAACTACACCAACACACACGCCGACTAACACACCAACCAATACGCCAACGCAGACACCGACGCATACACCAACTGATACGCCGACCAATACACCAACACACACTCCAACGAGCACACCAACAGATACGCCGACGGATACCCCGACGCATACCCCTACGGATACGCCAACATATACCCCAACGCACACCCCAACGAGCACACCAACGGATACACCGACGGACACCCCGACGCATACCCCTACGGATACGCCGACAACGACTCCAACGCATACGCCGACTAACACACCGACCGATACGCCGACGCACACGCCGACACATACACCGACGGATACACCAACGGATACGCCAACACACACTCCAACGAGCACACCAACAGATACGCCGACGGATACACCGACGCATACGCCTACGGATACGCCGACAACGACTCCAACACATACGCCGACAAGCACACCAACAGATACGCCAACCACTACACCAACTGAGACGCCGACAAGTACGCCGACTGATACTCCAACTGAGACGCCGACTCACACACCAACGGATACGCCAACCACTACACCGACTGAGACGCCGACAAGTACGCCGACTGATACTCCAACAATCACGCCAACCGCAACTCCGACTGATACACCAACAACTACGCCGACAGAGACCCCAACTAGCAGCCCAACAGATACTCCGACGAACACCCCAACCAGCTCACCGACCGCAACACCAACGGATACGCCGACACACACTCCGACGAGCACTCCAACCGATACCCCAACAGAAACTCCAACAAGCTCGCCGACAGCGACCCCAACCGATACGCCAACACAAACTCCAACCAGCACACCGACAAACACGCCAACTATCACCCCGACGAGTTCGCCGACAGCAACGCCAACGATTACCCCAACACATACGCCTACCAGCACACCAACAGACACGCCAACTATTACCCCGACGAGTTCGCCGACAGCAACGCCAACGATTACCCCAACGCATACGCCAACCAGCACGCCAACAGATACGCCAACGCATACTCCAACCTCGACGCCAACAGCTACACCGACGACTACCCCAACACAAACACCGACACATACTCCAACTGACACGCCAACCGATACTCCAACGTCGACACCAACTGACACCCCAACCGACACTCCAACTCCGACACCGACGCCTCCAACGTACATGGTGAACTTTAGGGTTGTTCGAATAGCTGGTACTCCATCGATCACCGGAGCGCAGGGCGACCCTGCAGCACCGGATGCAGGATACACGCCGATACCTGGTCTGCGTGTTCAGGTTCTCTCAGAGCTCCAGACCACGCCGATCGCGGAATTTGAGGTCTTGACTGATAAGGATGGAGAACCGCTCTCGCCGATAGAGGTGGATAGCTCATCAGAACTTGTTATCCAGTCGGTGGATGAGAAGATCGCCAAGTTTGCTGCTGGTGGACCGGCCCATGAGTTCGCAAGTCCGCTCGCACCAGCAATCGTGGCGACACCGATGGTAGATCAGGCAGGTGCATGTAGAGCGCTGGTTGAAGGAACGCCAGTAGTGCAGTTTAGTTACAACAGCACGAATGAGGAAGGAGTCGATGCTCTAGTACCGATTACTGGACTAAGTCCGGATCTCTATCGCACGCCGGGGATAGTTGAGGATGACCTCTTGCTCAATAGCATTCGTTCTAGAGATGTAGATCTCATTCCAGATGGCAGTTACCGCGCGCCTGAGCCGAATGCGAACCGACACCTCTTTACATCAGGCTTAGGTAACTTTGTTATTCCCCATGACATCCTATCTGGCCCGCTCACATGGAACTTTATCGGAGCAGAGACCGTTGTGGATGGCTCAACAGCCCTGTGCGAAGACGAAGGTGCCCTGCGATGTGAAAATCTATCGCGAGCGCTGGTTGAGCAACTAGTTACTGACCTTAGAGCAACTGTGACAGGAACGCTAAAAGTCGCAGCGAGATTTATGAAGCTCGGCAGAAGCCCGTACCTCAGATCGAGTGCGGTCGCTATACGAACCATTAAGCAGCAAGTCGAGCCACTGATGGGGGCGTACGTTTGTCCGCAAGGCGTTGCACTTCCAACCAGTTGTGAGAGGATCAAGTTCCCAGGAGGCAGCATATTCAAGACTCATGCAGGGATATTTAGCAAGCCAAGCCCTGTCAAGCCGAAGGTGTTTGAGAAGCTTGCGAAAACGTACAATACTCGTTATCGCAGATTCCTTACTCGATCGTTCCCGAGCGAAATCGTGGTGTGCTCAGACTAAAAGGGCTAAAAGCTGATCGACAGAGCGGGCAAGGCGCTCTCTAGCCATCCAATCGAAAGGCGATTGGTACCACCAGGGCTAACCTGTTTTTGCGCAGATCGCTTGGAAATGCAGGAAATGGAGCGGCTCGCTCTACCATCGCTCGCAGCTCCTCATCGAGGATCGGGGTCTCGGTTGAACGCAGAATCTGAAAGTCAGCAAGTGAGCCGTCAGCGCTAATCTCAAGCCTAATCGAGCCCTCTCCGGTCACTCGGCGTTTCAATGCTCGCTCTGGGTACCGTTTTGCTCGGGCGAGAAGTGTTGCCACCATATCTTGGTAGCTCATGCGCGCGTTTTCGAGCGATATAGCCTCTCCGTTTGCAACACCGAATCGCTCGGAAGTGGGTGCTGCCGCCGTATCAGAGGGCTCTTCGCTTGAACGTTGCTCACGTGGATCGCTAGGGGCGGGGTCCTTTGGAGCAAGCGACCTCGATGCAACGACCTTCTTGGTGAACTCATCGCGCTTTTCGGCCTTAGGTTTTAGAGGCTCACGTTTCGGAGACGCTGGCGGAGGGGGCGCTGCCTCGGTGACAGCAGGCTGCGGGGGTATCGGTGCGCCCTGAGGTAAAACGGTATCGAGAGCGGAGAGAGGTATAATCGTCACATCGAGCACCTCCTCTACTGGAGTGCCTACAACTGCGGATTGTGGCCAGTAGTTGATAGCAAGCACAATAGTCGCCAGAGTGAAGTGAAGTACGAGGGATAATAGGGCTCCCCGACTGAGGAGTAACCGGCCGTCGTCCACAGCCGCTCCGCGCGGTACCGGATGCGCGGTGCTCGAATTGCCGAATTGTAGTGCAACAGCAGCTGCAGACACCTGATTAACACCCCTAATAATCGATCGTCCCTCAATTCAACCTGCACCACCATTTTAACTAAGGAGGCGCCCACGATTCGGTCTGTATTAATACTACAACTCAGTGTTTATTATCAATCCCTCTACTTGGCATGTCAAACACCCCCATCAGCCGATAGAGGCGAGTAACTTATGAGCACAAAGCGAAAAAAAACAGCATATTAAGGGTCACAACGACTCAATACGCTGCAACACTGCCTGTGCCTGCTGTCGAATCTCCCGTTTGTCGGCATCAGACATCTGTTTGAGAAGCTGGTAGCCCATGCCTATCCGGGGGTTCTTTGATAACGCTGCCTCGTTTCGCATAAGGAAGTCCCAGTAGAGGGAATTGAAGGGACAGGCGCGGTCCCCGACCCGCTCCTTAAAGCGGTAATGGCAGGAGCCGCAATAGTTTGACATTTTGTTCACGTACTGAGCGCTTGAGTGATATGGCTTTGTACCTACGATCCCCCCGTCAGCAAACTGACTCATGCCGCGTGTATTGGGTAGTTGCACCCACTCTATCGCATCGATGTAGATGCCTAAGTACCATGCATCGACTTCCTTCGGGTCCAGTCCGGTCATGATCGCGAAATTCCCCGTGATCATCAGTCGCTGGATGTGGTGCGCGTATCCGTGGCGGAGTGATTGTTCAACGGCGTGTCGTACGCAGTTCATCTTTGTTGCGCCATCCCAGAAGTAATGCGGCAGTGGCCGAGCCGCATTGAGCACGTTCAGCGTTTTGTACTTCGGCATGTGTGCCCAGTAGACACCACGCATAAACTCGCGCCAGCCAACTATCTGGCGAACAAAACCCTCGACCTGGGCAAGTGATATAGACCCCTCGCTGGTCTCGTAGGCCTCGATTGCAGCCGAGACTACTTCAAGCGGCGAGATGTGCTTTACATTGAGCGAGAACGACAGCCGTGAGTGAAAGAGGAATGGATGGTCAGTGTGCATGGCATCCTGATACGAGCCAAACTCAGGCAGGAGGTGCTTACAAAAATATTCCAGCACTGAGAGCGCCTCAGCACGTGTTGCTGGCCACGGAAAATTGTTAGCGTCGATAGACCCAAGAGTTGGAATGCCGTGATCGCGAATAAGAGATACGATCGCCGTAACATCGCGTGCAAACGTGAGGGGCGGTGGGGGAGTGAGGTTTTTTGGCAGCTTGCTGCGGTTCTCTGCATCAAAATTCCACCGACCACCCAGGGGTTTTCCATCTTCGAGTATGAGATTGTACTTAGTGCGAACTGCTCTGTAAAAGGTTTCCATTACATAGCGCTTGTGGCCTGCAAAGATCTGTTTAAAGAATTCTGGGTCAACCATAAAGTGTTCTGATGAAACCACTTTTGATGGCACACAGATGCGTTTCGTCATTGCCTGGAGGTTGTGCGCTACGCGGTATTCATCGGGTTGCTGATACTCAAATGCGGAGTACTCGTTTGACTCAAGGAGCATTTCGATGTTGCCCTCAAGCGAGTGCACATTACGTGGGTTGGCTAGCTCCATATAGTGCACAGTAAAACCACGCTGCCGAAGCTCTTCGGCAAATAGGCGCATGGAGAGAAAGAATGCGACAACTTTTTGAATATGGTGTCGCACGTACTCAGCCTCGGCACGGACCTCCATAAGCACGTACTCGGCCACGTGCGGTGATTCACTGAACCAGGAGTGCTCCGCATTGAGCTGGTCACCCAGAACTAGCCTTAGTATTCGTTGAGGTTTACCCATTGCGCTCAGTCCGACCTAGTCATTCCCTTGTTGCGTTGGCACTTTTCGCTGCAGTACACCACGCGATCCCAGGTAGTACGCCACCGTTTGCGCCAAGAAAAAACCCGTTCACAGACGGGGCAGATCTTCGTCGGAAGCCGGGCTTTGAGGCCCGTCACTGGCTTTTTTGGGGTGCGCATATGTCAACGATATTACCCCATCTTCTCGGGTTCTAGCCATCGTATACGACAACGGGCTGGCCAACCCTTCCCCATAACGAGCCGTAACGTTATACTCACCCGATACCATGAAAAAGACGCTCCCATTTACCCGTGCTGACATAGAGAGAATCATCAAGGATCATCCGACCCCGGTGTACGTCTATACCGAAAAAGAGATGGTGCAGAATGCGACTGAGCTGTGCAAAGCCTTCGCGTGGAACAGAGGTTTTAAGGAGTACTTTGCAGTAAAGGCAGCTCCCAATCCCTTCTTGATGAAGATCCTTCGGGCGCAGGGCCTCGGGATGGATGCGAGCTCTCTTGCAGAGCTGGAGTTAAGCCAGATGGTTGGTGCACGTGGTGAAGAGATCATGTTCACTTCAAATAATACGCCGGCTGAAGAGTATCGCCGCGCGCGTGAGCTAGGAGCAATAATAAACCTCGATGATCTAACACACGTTGAGTACCTAAAGACCCATGTCGGCATGCCCGGACTGATTTCATTTCGACTTAACCCCGGTGAGGCCCTCGGTGGATCAGAAATTATTGGCCATCCAGTAGAAGCTAAGTTTGGACTCACTCGCGAGCAGTTAGTTGCAGCCTACCGAGCAGCGCGTGAATGTGGTGCGACCCGTTTTGGATTGCACACGATGCCCATCTCAAACAACCTTGAAGCATCATACTTTCCAAAAACGGTGAAGCTTCTCCTGGAGATAGCGATAGAGCTACAGCAGCAGCTCGGTATTACTATCGAGTTCATCAATATGGGTGGTGGACTAGGCATTCCTTATCGCCCGGAGGACCAGCCGATTGATATTACTCGGTTGAGCTGGGCGATTAATGAGACCTTTCAGCAGACACTGTCAGGCTCAGGACTTGCAGAGCCGAAGCTCTTGATGGAGTGTGGCCGCTACATCACGGGTCCGTATGGATTTCTTATTACTCGCGTAATCCACACAAAGGATATCTACCGCCGCTTCATCGGTGTTGATGCGACTATGGCTAACTTGATGCGTCCGGGTATGTACGATGCCTATCACCACATTACCGTGCTTGGTAAAGAGAACGAGCCACAGACAGAAGTATACGACATCGTAGGCTCGCTGTGTGAAAATAACGACAAGTTCGCGAAACAACGAAAGTTACCGAGGGTGGATGTGGGCGATATCCTGGTGATTCATGATGCCGGAGCTCACGGCCATTCAATGGGCTTTAACTATAACGGGAAGCTCAGGTCCGCCGAAGTGCTTATGCGGCGTGATGGCTCTGTTGTGCAGATCCGCCGAGCCGAAACCCTCGAGGACCTCTTTGCCACCCTTGAGTGCGACAGAGTCGGAAGGTTTTCAGTATGAAGTTCGTTAAGTACCACGGCATTGGCAACGACTACATCGTTATGATGGCAGAGGAGCTCAATCTGCCGCTGACACCAACCCGCATACAACGCATCTGTGACAGGAATTTAGGGCCCGGTTCTGATGGGATAGTCCTCGTAGAGTCCCACACTGCGCAAGGATTTATCGTTCGCATATTTAATCCTGATGGCAGCGAGGCTGAGAACAGCGGCAACGGTATGCGCATCGTGTCGCGATTTCTTTTTGACAGAGGTCTTGTTGGTAAAGAGCCATTTACGCTTCTTGCAAAGGGTGAACGTCGCCTCACAGCCCAGATACGCGACTCGCAGCACGCAATCACTGTAGACATGGGAAAAGCTAATTTTCTGAGCACAGAGATTCCAGTCGCTGGCGCCCTACGTGAGGTAATCGGTGAAAAACTCGAGTTGCTTGGCGAGGAGCTGACGATTAACTGTGTCAGCGTTGGCAATCCGCACTGCGTAATTATTGGCCGCCCTGATATCAAGGACGGAGCGTTGCGATTAGGGCCGTATATTGAGGTGCACGAGCGGTTCCCGCGACGCACGAATGTTCAGTTTGTGCATGTAATCGACCGTTCTAGCATTCGAATTGAGATCTGGGAGCGCGGAGCAGGATACACCCTCGCATCTGGTTCAAGCGCCAGCGCCGCCGCCTCCGTGTGCCGTAAGCTAGGCCTCGTCGATTCGCGGATAACCGTACATATGCCAGGTGGATTGCTCCAGATAACCGTAGCAGAGGATTACACCGTTACGTTGACTGGGCCGATTACGCGGATATGCGAAGGAACGATCGATAGCGAGATATTTGAGTGGGGCCTCAATCAAACCAACACGCGCTCTGTAGCGCTGGCTGAGCTGATAGCTCCTGAAAGTCACGCGATCTCGACTCATCATATCCTCGAGCGAGCGAGCGCAGACGGAGTGCGAGTAACAGGAGTCGCAAGTGATTCGCGCACGGTGAAGGAGGGTGATGTCTTCTTTGCGATGAGTGGTGCCAAACACGATGCACGATTACTGGTGAATGAGGCGTTCGATCGCGGCGCTCGAGTCGTTGTATATGAGGGGGAACTCCCGGTTCCTCCAAAGGGGCTCGTTGTTCCAGTAGTAGATATTCGACGGGCACTCTCATATGCAGCCCACGTCTTTTACGGCAGGCCCAGTCTAGTAACGACAAATATTGGGATTACCGGGACCAGTGGTAAGACATCTGTAGCGTGGATGCTGTCGCATGCTCTGCATATATTAGGTAAGAGAACGTACCTTGGCGGAACCCTGGGCTATACAACTCTTGAGCCGGGAGATGGGCCCGACGCTCTGCCGAGAGTAGATCTTCGAGAGCTCGGTAACACAACGATCGACCCGATAACGGTGCACCGTCTGATGGCTGAAGCGCTGCACAGTGGTGTGCAGGCAGCGGTCTTTGAAGCTACATCGCAGGGGGTCGTTCAGCGTCGCATGCGTGATGTAGCGTGGGATGGGGTGCTATTTACCAACCTCTCGCGTGATCACATGGACCTCCACGGGACGATGGAAGCATACGAGGCTGCCAAGAGCGAGCTTTTTACTACAGACCTTGCAGCGAGCCCCAAAGCCGGGCGATTTGCAGTAATCAATATAGACGATGCCGCTGGGGCGCGGATAGCAGCCACAATTTCTGAGCAGTATCCTCAAATTCGCGTTGCGAGTCTCGCTTTAGCAGGTTCATCGAGCGGCTCGGCGACCTACACAGCACACGACCTGCAAGCATCAGTAACAGGACTCTCGTTTAGGCTCAGTGGTCGTGGGGAATCGATAGATATTAAGACTCCAGCTATCGGAACACACAACATTTACAACGCAGGGTGTGTCGCAGTGGCGCTGCGAGAGCTCGGATACTCTCCGGCGCAGATCGAGCAGACGTTCGCTGCAATTCCGGCAGTTCCTGGTCGTCTTGAGCCTGTCATGGGCGCACGAGTCCCAGTTTTCGTGGATTATGCCCATAAGCCCGATGCGCTCGACAAGGTTCTGCGTTTCTTGCGACCAGTGTGTACGGGGCGCTTAATCTCGGTGTTTGGATGTGGTGGAGAGCGCGATGTCGGTAAGCGGCCGATTATGGGCGAGTTATCGCATCGGCTGGCGGATGTAACAGTAGTAACATCGGACAATCCCCGCAGTGAGGAGCCGCAATCGATCGTTGACGCTATCGTAAAGGGAATCCCCAATAGCGCACACGCTATACAATCAGGCTCGCTCGTTGTCGAAGTCGACAGACGTAAAGCGATCAAGTTTGCGCTTAGTATAGCTCAGTCAGGGGATGTAGTTCTTATCGCTGGCAAGGGGCATGAGCCATACCAGGAGATTAATGGAATAAAGCATCCGTTTAGCGATAGAGCTGTCGCACAGGAGAGTCTAGCTGGCCTTGCCTAGATAAGCGCCCTTAACTAAGCCCCCTCTGAATTCCAGGATTTCCTCACAAGTCGCGAGGAATAAGCGGTCGTTTATTTTTGAGGTGTTTCTGGCGTGGCTTAGGCGTGAGCTCAAGCGATAGCTGTTAGCGCCGATTCAGGCCGCTGGTACGGGCCCGCTGGGACGGGCCGGCTGGTCAATTGTATTCTCAGAACTCACGTACTTTCCGATACAAGGCAGCAGAATGTACGGGGTTTGCTTCAGTATGTACCACGGAGGCTCAGTCGTAAGATCCTCAGGCTTCTCAGTAGCTATTGAGTCCCCCCGCTGACACTAGCACGGCTCCAGGCGGTATTTGTCAGTCTTGAAAGCTGAGATAGTGCATAGAGCGGGATGATTAAGATGTTATGTATCTCTCCAAAGTTTTCCATTGAAGCGCGTACACCGATTTTGGTGTGTGATGAGGATCTCTTTTCGTCGAGGAACGAAAACATACTTTGCATCGAGCCTTTGCTCCCTGATTTGATCTCAAGTGGTATGATCTTTTCATCGATCTGCAACACAAAATCCACTTCAGCAGAGCTGCTTTTCTGCTCGCGATGCCAGTAAAATAGCTCTTCCTTTCTTTTTGCTGAGGAATGCGCCATTAGAGCGCAACCGGCGTATACTTCAGCCATGGCGCCTTTATTCATCGGATCAAAATCCTTTATTAGTAGCTCTGAAGGAGTAACGCCGATGGAGCGTTGATAGACTCCGTGATCAAATGGAATCGCTTTAAATTTCTTTGCATTCATCTCTCCACCTAGTGGTAAGCCGTTCGCTGAAGAGTGATGAATGGTGTGAACTATCCCTGCCTGAACAAGAAGATTGAGAGCTTGTTGCGCCTGCCCTGCCTTAGCATCTTGATATGCGTGGCTGCATACAAATTTCTTTCCCGCCTGAAGAGATACAGAGCGTAATACCTCTCTCAGGCGCACCTCTGGAACCCGTTTGCGATATTTAGCAAAGTCATCCTCGAAAGATAGACGTAGGTCGTCTAATAACGATGCTGTCACCTGGTAATCGCGGCGCTCAATGAAAGAGGCAGCTACCTCTGGAAGTCCGCCATGAAAGAGAAATTCCTTAAAAATCAGGAGTAATTTTTCGTGAACGATAGGATCGCTCTTTGAAGGTGAAGCATTGTGGATATAATCCAGTAACGAGTGCTCTGAGCGAGCTGCAAGGTACTCGTCAAAAGATACAGGATACATAAAGAGCGACTCGACCCTTCCTACCCCAAAAGACGGAATTTCTGCGAGCGCAAATTCCAACAGCGAGCCCGCCGATATTACGTGCAGCATTGGGCGCTTTTCGTAGAAGAACCTTAGAGCTGTTATTGCCTCGGGACACTCCTGAATTTCGTCGAAGAACAGAAGTGTCTGACCGTCGACAATCGGCTTTCCATAGATCGTAGCCAAGCTCTCAAGGATACGATCGACTGCGAGATCACCTTTAAAGAGCTGGTGAATGCGCTTCTCCGCAAGGAAGTTGACCTCAATAAAATGTGAGAACTTTTCACTGATCTTGCGGGCCAAGTAGGTCTTTCCAACCTGACGAGCGCCACGGAGTAGGAGAGGCTTCCGATTCGATGATTCGGCCCAGGCTACCAAAGACCCGTACACCACCCGTGGTATTGAAATCATTATACTTTTCTCTGTTTTTGGACTTTTACAGGGCAATTATAGGGTAAGAATAGACTTTATACAAGGCAATAGCTATCGGGATATGGCGGTGCGCCTGCCTCATCGGCCGGTACATACTAAAATTCAAGCCCCCAATCCGGCTAGCCAGCCAGTTTCAAAAGATCTTTCCCGCCGGGCAAAGTTATCTTCAGAGCTCAAATAATTTCCGATGCAAGGTAACTGAATTTACGGGGTTTAGATCTAGTATGTACCAGATGGGGACCAGATGGAGGGACCAGGTTGGGGTAAGCTTCTGAATAATCTTGACACCCAGCATCCCTAGGTGCTTACATACGCAAAACCGCCTCAATATTGCATATATGTATCTAAGATTAGCTAAGTTGCCGTCACGAAACAGCTTTTTCTTGTTTGGTCCGCGTGGTACCGGCAAAACTAGCCTTTTGAAGCAGTGCCTAGCACCGGAGGCGACCCTTTGGATTGACCTTTTGCGCGAGGATCAATTTTTAACTCTCACACGAGATCCAGCTTACCTTGAGCGCCTGATAGCCTCCTTTAGAGGTGAGCTCAAGACTGTCGTAATCGATGAGGTGCAACGCGTTCCTTCGGTCTTAAACGAGGTGCATAGATTGATTGAGTCTGATCGCTACGCCAAAAAGTTGCAATTTGCGCTAACTGGATCGAGCGCCAGAAAGCTTCGAAGGGGGGGAGCTAATCTTCTCGCCGGCCGAGCTTTTCTGTACCACCTGTTCCCTCTGTCGGTCTTTGAGTATTCTGACGACTTCGATCTTATTCGCGCGCTTAAGTGGGGAACGCTGCCGCAAATTGTGACAGCGAAGGATGATGAGGAGCGAGGTGATTTTCTTCGTGGGTATTGTCAAGCATATCTTCGCGAGGAGATCCGTGAGGAGCAGATCGTCCGAAAGATCGATCCTTTTCTTCGTTTTTTGGAGGTCGCGGCATCGGCTAACGCCGAAATAGTTAATTTCTCAAAGATTGGTCGACAATGTAAGGTCGACCACAGAGCCGTGTTGCGCTACTTTCAGATACTCGAGGATACCCTTCTCGGGTTTTTTCTTGAGCCGTATCACACCTCGGTTAGAAAGCGACAGATTCTCTCCCCTAAGTTTTATTTCTTTGATACTGGCGTGGCTAGGGCTCTCGCGGGTCAGCTCTCAGTTGACATTCACCCTTCAACGAGTCAGTTCGGAAAACTTTTTGAGCACTACATAATCCTTGAGTGTTTGAGACTAAATGATTATTTACGTCGTGATTTTCGCTTGTTTTTCTATCACGTTGATGGCAACGAGATCGACCTGATTATTGAGCGACCAGGAAGAAGGGCTCTTCTGGTAGAGGTTAAGTCAAGTGAAATGATCGATAGCCAAGAGCCGCGTAAGTTCGAGTCGATCGCAAAGCCATTTGGTGATTGCGAGAAGGTTATCTTATACCGCGGAGAAGAGAGAGTTGTTTATAGTGAAGATCTAAGAGTCGTTACGTGGCTAGAGGGAATTAGCGAGATCTTTTTTGGAGGGGATCAGAAGGGGGCTGTGACTCGCTAAGGGGTTAGAGGAGGGCGGTGAGAAGGGGTGGGTGATAGTGTGCGGTCTTAAAACGGCAATCTCTTCAAATCAAAATACTAAACGTTAGACAATTAGTAATTGTATGGACTCGTTTCTTAAAGAATCAATACAGCTTGCTGAGAGCTCATTAATTTCCGGTGGTTTTCCTGTTGGGGCAATCATCTGTGCAGACGGTGTTGAAGTCGGTCGGGGCACTAGCTCCACCCAAGTATTAAATGACTTAACGGCTCATGCTGAAGTTCAAGCGATCCGTGCGGCAATGCAGCGATCAAAAGGTGGGATCCTTTATTCATCTCTTGAACCTTGTATGATGTGTCTAGCAGCCTGTGCTTGGGCCGGAATCAAGCAAGTTGTTTTCGCTTGTGCCCGATCTGTAGTTGATCCAATCTATTACGAAAGCTCTGCAACGGTTGCCGAGCTTTCTCAAGTTTTAGTTGTTCCGATAAAAATCGTCCCCGACCTGGTCAGGCAAGATGAAGTAATTGCTTTGATTAGACGTTGGGAGACGGTGTGTAACCAATGAGGTATTGTGGCCATCATTCGCTGGTTCCATCCGCTGGTACATACTAAAATTCAATCCCCCAATCCAGCCACCTCCAAAAGATCTTTCCCGCCGCGCAAAGTTATCCTCAGAACTCAAGGAATCTCCGATGCAAGGTATCTGAATTTACGGGGTTTAGATTTAGTGTGTACCAGGTGGAGGGGCTACCACATCCAGCGGGAAACCAAACCAGGGTCTCGCAGTTCTATTCCTTTAAAAGGGCCAAAAATGAGCGGAACTAGTTGTTTCCATTAACAAGAGCACTTTGGTCCGCGCATTTTTATCCCTATCGAAACTTCCAGCAGTTTAATGTACTTAAGCAGAGAACAGCGATCCCCTGAAACCAGACAAGAACAATTAGCAGCGCTAGTATTTTGCAGTATACTACAAAATACCACTCCCCAGTTCATAAATATCCTTACGCAATAACGACAACTATGCTAAAGTGTGCGCATGCGATGTGATGATATACGGCGGCTGGGGAGAAAGGGGCTTTCGGAGTTTCGGCTTCGGGCTGTGATGCGAGTTCAGGCAGGGGAGAGTCCCGAGGAGCTTCACGAGGAGCTTGGTATAAGTCGGGTAACGCTCTACCAGTGGCTTGCGGCGTATCGAAATGGAGGCATGGGAGCTCTTGGAGCTAAATACTCTC
>JBIKKR010000210.1:0-3954 GCA_044360225.1 Bdellovibrionota bacterium
ATCGGTCAGCAGTACCTTGCCGTTTTCCACGAGGACGCCGTAGATTGCGATGCGAAACTTTGTAACGTGAGCCGGGTTCATTTCTGGGTGCCGTTTTGTCGTGGGGGTAGTATAGTCGCAGCGACCTGCTTACAAAAGGGGCTCGATGTTTATGAACCTAACCTCAAAGATCATCTCTGTAGCGCACTACGTCCCGAGCCGGCGCGTCACGAACGACGATCTCTCAGAGCAGATGGATACCTCAGATGCCTGGATAACCGAGCGAACAGGTATCAAAGAACGGCGCTTCATTGAGCATGAGGGAGTGACTACCTCTATGCTCGGGGAAGAGGCAGCCCGGCGCGCCCTTGAGCGCGCTGGGTGGCAACCTACCGACGTTGATCTCATCGTGGTTGCCACGTTATCGCCAGACCTGTACTTCCCAGGGGTCGGGGTGCTCTTACAGCAACGGCTTGGATGCCGTACTATTCCAGCTCTTGATATCCGAGCGCAGTGCAGTGGGTTGGTGTATGGACTCTCGTGTATCGATGGATATATCAAGAGCCGGCAGGCACGTAAGGTGCTGCTTGTGTGTGCGGAGGTGCAATCACCTGTGCTTGACCTGACCACGCGAGGCCGTGAGATGGCGGTGCTGTTTGGCGATGGGGCAGGGGCGTTGTGTATTGAGGCTGTAGAGGCGGATGCCATAGGGGCGTCGTCGGGCATACTTGATTCCTATTTGGGCAGCGATGGAAGTGGCGCTGAAGTGTTGTGTATGAAGCTTCCTGGCACGGCAACACCAGGATTTATCCGTGGTAGTGATATCGCGCAGGGGCTGGTTCATCCGCAGATGGAAGGCAAGATCGTGTTCAAAAATGCGGTCACGCGGCTGCTGGAAACGGCTCATGTCCTGCTTCAGCGCAATAACCTCACCCCTAAGGACCTGGGGTTAGTCATTCCGCATCAGGCTAACATGCGGATTAATGAGATGGTTCGGGAGCAGCTCGGATTGCCGGTGAATCGTGTGTTCAATAACATTCAGCGATATGGAAACACTACAGCGGCTACGATTCCCATTTGCATGTCGGAGGCAGTTGCTGAGGGTCGACTTCGGAGCGGGGACTTAGTGATGACCCTGGCGTTTGGGGCGGGTTTTACCTGGGGTGGAAATATTATTAGATGGTAGGAGTGCGTTATGCATAAGGATGTTCTGCTGGAACGGTACGCGAAGCTACTCGTTCGATGGGGCGCAAATGTTCAACCGGGACAGATAGTAAATATATCGGCAGAGGTAGTACATCGAGACCTGGTGTATCGTGTTGCTCAAGAGGCGTACCGAGCTGGAGCATCAGCGGTTATGCTCGATCTGGTTGAGCCTCGCTTGCAGCGTTTTAAGCTAGAGACGGTCAAGGATGAGTACGTATGCGTCACGCCTAAGCATGTTCCTGCGAAGTATCAGCAGATAGTCGATGAACGGGGCGCTCAGATTAAGATTATCGGGCCAGAGTACCCGATGCTGCTCGCGGGGGTAGATCCAAAGCGTGTAAACGACGAGCGCAAGGCTTTCTATACAGCGGTTAGATCGTTTTACGAAGAGGGTATTGGCAAATCAAAGGTTCATTGGTCAATCGGAGCTGCGGCGACTCCTGGATGGGGCGTAAGGATATTTTCCGATCTATCACCACAGGAGGCGGAGGATGCGTTGTGGCGTAACATATTTTCGATCACGCGTGTCGCGCACGAGAACTTTATGGAACTGTGGAAGGAGCACGACGCAACCCTTCACCGGAGAGCGCACGTCTTGAATGATCTCGGTATTAAATCGCTGCGGTTTACAGGCCCAGGGACAGACCTGGTAGTTGGCTTGAGTGAGCGCGCACGCTTTAAGGGCGGCTCGGATGTTGGTCCAACAGGGGCATCGTTCTCGCCAAACCTGCCGACTGAGGAGTGTTACACGACGCCTGACTGGAGAAAGAGTGAGGGCACTGTGCGCACTACTCGGCCTTTTTTGGTTAATGGCGTGCTGATAAAAGATCTTGTACTACACTTCCGGCACGGAGAGATTACTTCCTTTGAGGCGTCAGCAGGTGCTGATACATTCCGCGAGTACATCAGTTCGGATCCAGGAGCTAAACGCCTTGGTGAAGTTGCACTGGTCGGCATAGACTCTCCGGTATTCCGGAGTGGTAAGGTCTTTGAGGAGATCTTGTACGATGAGAATGCGGCATGTCACATCGCCATCGGATTTGCCTATAAGAACTGTCTCGATCGATTTGAGACGATCACCAAGGATGAGCTAGAAGCGATAGGCTACAACGAAAGTATTGTGCATACCGATATGATGATATCCGATGAGCAGGTTTCTGTAGAGGCTGAGCTTTATCGAGGTGGTACGGTGCAGTTGATTCGGAATGGGGAGTGGCAGGGGGGAGTGGGGGACTTGTCTAGTTTATCGGAACTGCCAGCAGTTTAGACTAGTTAGCTGGAGAACTGCGACGCCCTGGATGATCACCGCTCTGTCAAGAAGGTTGAATAAAAGCGGTAATTATTGACTTTCCTGTACCTATCACTTGGCTTCGCAAGATCCCTATGCCCTCGAATGTTAGTAGCCTATCGGGTAGATCGAATATCATTTGGGCCTTCTCTGGGACTACATTCATAAACTTAAGTTTGACTGATTGCTTGTTGGCGGTGTGTCGCCAGGGGTTTTGGCCTTTCAAAGACTGCAGGAAGTGGCTCCAGTGCTCAAAAATTAGCTTTATCGTTTCCTCGCTTGCGTCACACACATCTACTAAAAAGACGTCAATCCGAGGTGCAATAGGACTCCTCCCTAGTGTCTTCATATCTTCCTCTAAGTAACTGGGCGGGGACGAACCTGAATAGTTAGAATACTCCCCGACAGGGATTTTGATCCTTACCGACTCGAGGGAGGAGATAGTGAGGTATTTGCTCCAGGAGCGTAGAGCCTTTCGCGGTGAGATAGCGATCACCTTTGGTTCCTTGTTACGTCTAAATATAAAATCGGGATAATCTGGGCTTGAGCTATCGGGTAATAACAATCTACCGCTGGATTCCTGGCGTTGTTCATGAAGAAGTTTAGTTTCGGCTAACCAGTGACTAAAGGCGTGGGGAGCTTGCTCCAAGCGGTTCTCTTCCTCCTGCCGTTGTGTGAGCAGGTTGCGTAGATCATGTTCAAGAAGGATTGCTAGGTTTTCTTCAAAACATTTTGGGTGCTGACACTTCTGGTCATCCATAAGCGCTTCCCACGTAGCTGCGGCGATTAAAAATCGTGCTGCGCCTTGCAGTATACCCCAGTGATCACATGCGGTCCTCAAGTCATGACATTTCAAATCCGGCGCACCTAATCGGCAAGCCTCAAATAGTTCACGGCCTAGTTGATCATTTTTGTGGCTGCCGAGATAGATTCCAGCGCCGATGACTCGATTCTCTTTAGCTATGACCTGTGCTCGTGCCAGGAGATTGCGCGAAAGAGGTCTGAGACTTAGCTGGGCATCAAATTCGTTGATCTGGTCGTGAGCTAGTTTGCCTCTGATGTTAACCAGCTTTTCGATAATGTTACGCTCCTTCGTGATGACGAGTTTGCAGATTGCAATGTATGCGGAGGTTTGATGCGGTATAGTAACCACTGAGCAGAGATCTGAGTAGTGATTTGCGCCAAAGTACTGATGAGATATTTGCCGCGCAGGGAGATCCTTACGCAGTGGGTCTAATAGATCGGGCGGTGAGAACGTATAGTCAGCAAAATCTTGGGTGAGCGAAGCGAACGGGTTGTGTCGGGCAGGTGTTGTTTGTTGCATGGTCTATCAGGATATCTACCTGATTCTGTCCCAGAACAGCACAGTAAGGAAGATTGCCACTCATAATAGTGAGGGAAAAAAGTCCGTGCCGGGAAAGTTCGCAAGAGTTTTGTATTTAGCCGTTATAAGGTGTTGTTTTTACTTGCATCCGTGCGTC
>JBIKKR010000211.1:0-3936 GCA_044360225.1 Bdellovibrionota bacterium
AATGTGACCATGTATGAACTTGTCTGGCGGTTCTCGTCGCGCGAGTTTTGAGCGATGGCCCACGCAATTACCCTGGCAAAGAACATCACAAACGCGTTTATGACTCCCTGAAGCAGGGTCATGGTGACCATATCGCCGTTTGAGATGTGAGCTATCTCATGCGCAGCTACTCCCTCAACCTCGTTGCGGCTCATGGTGTTCAGGAGCCCGGTTGAAAAGGCTACGAGCGAGCGCCGCTTTGATGGACCCGTAGCGAACGCGTTGACCTCGGGACTTTGGTAGATACCAACTTCTGGGACAACAGGCAGTCCGGCCTTCCTCGAGAGCTCCTCCACCATCGAGTAGAGCCACGCTGCATCAGGGCTTGAGCGATCGATTACCTGGATCCCCATCATCATCTTGGCGCTTATACGAGATAGCGCCAGAGAAATCAGAGAGCCCACCATACCCCACACTAAGCAGAATGCACCGAGTTGGTAGTAGTCAATTCCTTGGGCAGTTAAGTACTGACCAATGCCTAGAATCCGTAGGAGGATTGATATAGTCAGGATGACGAGAAGGTTAGTTGCGATAAAAAGGAATATTCTTTTCATAGTACGTCTGTAAACAGCTCCATATGCGCAAACCATTACGCGCAGGGAGTATACACCAGATATAGACGAACTCGTACCCCGGAATATTCGTTAAAACCGCTAGGCCCAAGTCCTAGGCCTAGTCCCGTGTAGCTCATAGGGGGGCAGTCCGGCACGGAGATAGATCTGCCCGAAAGTAGACGGCTATCAAACGGCAGTTGCAAATAAAGATTGCTTAAGAAGTGGGAGTTGGGTGCTATTTCTCTGAGATCGCTGCACTTTTTATCTTGTTGTCTTCCCTTCAATACGTTAGTGCTTATTTGTTTGTAATGACATCTTAACAAGCATAGATACCGAGTAGTTAAGCCAAGGACGGCAACGAGAATGTTAATTTTAACCCGGAAACCTGGAGAAAGCCTCTATATCCTCGACGGGCAGAAGGTTGTAAAGGTCCTCGTGGTCGAGATTAAGGGAAACCAAACTCGATTAGGCATAGAGGCCCCGACAGAGCAAAGGATTTACAGGGAAGAGATTTACTTGCAGATCCTCGATGAGAACAAGACGGCGGCACAAGGGGTGCTCTCAGATACATCCCTAGAGCAGCTTTCTGGTGGTTGGAAGGCGCCTTCGAAAGACACCGCAACTGAATCGGCAAGAGCCGGGTCTAAGCGGGTAAGTTTCGGAGGGCAAGGTTCGACATCGCAGATGGTAGGCAAGGGAGATGCGCCAGGCAGTAATCGGGAAGTTTCGGGAACGGGCTCTCCGAAAGTGGGGAGCAGAAAGGAGTCATGAGCGAGGAGTCGTCAACAAAAGGTGATACGCTGACGTTTACAAGCGCGCGCTTCGGCGATTTTACGGTTCCGGTGGAATCGGTGATCGAGATCCCCTCGGGGATAATTGGATTCCCGCACACCACCCGATTCGTGATGCTCGATCATAAACCACCATTCTCATGGCTGCACTCGATAGAGGATCCCAACTTAGCTTTTGTTGTGGTTGATGGTTTTGAATTCGGCCAGCAATTTGACGTCAAGCCGCCCGTGGGTGATAAAGACACCGACCTTAAGGCAGATGACGAGTATGCAATTTTAATTGTCGTTACAGTGCGGCCCGATCCTCGGCTGACGACAGCCAATCTCAAGGCGCCTATATTCGTCAATATGCGCAACCGCAGGGGCGTCCAAACTATTATTGATGACCCGCGATACTCGACCCGTTTTCCGCTATGGAGTGAGCAGACGCAGGAAGCTCAGACTTCAGCCGCTCCTGATTCAACAGACCCAACTACCAAAGGTTAACTTCCGCTCAATTTTGTGCTGGAGCCGCCTGCTTGATAATTTTCCACTGTCCAACGGAGGCTAGCTCTTGGGCCTCTGGCAACTCTTTGCGTAGTCGCTCGAGGTTGCGCTTGCGAACAATCAGCAAGTCCGCTGGGGTATTTGCGACATCTCCCTCCTTCACGGCAAACACGCTACCCTGGGAGCCGAGAATCTGTTTGTGGTAGAACCAGGCCGAGAAGGGGAAGTAGAAGGGGAACCCGACGCGCAGCGTTGTGCCTGGCGACACAAGCGCTTGAGCCGCCTGGAGTACGCGACGAGACGATCGATTGGTGGATAGATGGTTGTTGAAGCACAACGTTGCAGCACCGTACGTGAGCGTGCACACAAGAGCCAACATAGAGAGGATACCTAGACACTGTTCGGGGGCTTTGTTTGTGCGTGCAAAGCGGGTAACGGTGATTGCTGACCAGACTGCGAGGCCGAGAGAGGCTATGATGATGGGGAAGCTAGGCATAAACCACAGAGCAGCTACCGAGATAACGATCCACGCAAGCAGCACAAAACCTGTGCCGTACATCAAGGTCTGGCGCAGCATCTGCTCGGGTAGTTCTGCGTGGTGGCGATATCTCTTCCAGAGGACACCTGCAAGCATGGCGAAACCAGGCACTGAAGGCATCAAATACGTCGCGGTGTATTGCGTTGCACCGAGTAATAGCACAGGGCAGCTGAGAGCCCAGCAGAGAGCATAGAGGAGGATCGGGTCAGATTCTAGAGCAGACACGGACTGTTTGGAAAACACCCGCTTCGCCGTTCGCGCTACCATACTCAGCAGGAGAAACGACCAGGGGAAGACGGCTAGCAGCATTATGAGGAAGGCAGTGCCCCTCGGCTGCCGGTGCCCCGAGCCGTATTCATCAACGTAGTCTTTGTGCAGGTAGCGTCCGAGATTTTCGTTCAGCAGAAAATACTTAAGAAACCCGGGATTGCGAATCTCCGCCCAGATGTACCAGGGCAAAACCAAGGCCAGGAATAACACTCCTCCCCGAATCCACGGTATGTGCGCGAGTTGGGATGGCCAACCTTTAGCTAGGATACGGTGAGCGATCGCCCACGGCAGGACTACACAGCCTATGAGAATGCATGCCACTGGACCTTTGGTCAAAACACCGAGCGCTGCACCGGCAAATGTACAGTAGCCAGCGAGCTTTGAGCGCTCCACGTAAAGGAATGCCAGTAAGCTCATAGAGGTACCGAGTGTGAGAGTAACGTCTAGGAGTACTGAGCCGCCTAAAAAGAAGGTCATGCAGGATGAGAGAAAGACTGCGAGTGCTACCAGGGTTGCCTCAAGTCCCAGAATAGGAAGGATTCCGACATAGAGCGCTAGCGCAATTCCAGCACCGCTCACGACACCGGGGAGTCTCGCAGCAAAGCTATTCTCTCCAAAAATGAGGAAGGCAGTTTGTACGAGCCAGAAGTGTAGTGGAGGCTTGCCCAGGTACGGCTGGTTGTGTCCTTCGTAGTGAATCCATGGAGTCACCCAATCGTCTCGCTCAAGCATTATCTGAGCTACCCCGGCGTAGCGCCCCTCGGTCGTATCAACCAGGTCGGGAAAGGGGAGGGTGCAGAGCCTGACCGCTACTACAAAGAGTGCTAAGGCCAGGATGACAGTTTTAGGAGAGATCGATAATTGCTTGGAGGTCACGGCTAAAACGTATCCTTATGGTTGGAGGCCAGACCAGAATGGAACCAGTCCCTTTGCTACTCGCGGCGGGAGGCTAACACGCCTTAGATACAAAAGAAAATGAGGGACCTAGCCGTCTCTGTTTGGGAGGTTCTCGGTAAGTCGGGAAGTCGGCTAAGCCCCTCTGCACATATAGACGTACAACCTACTCTTGGTATTCAGAACAATCGACACTTTGCCGACATCTTATGTATGAGAGGGCGAGGAGGCCGGTATGAGGAGGTGTTCTGCGCTCTTATGGGTCGTTTAACGCAAACACAACGGTGTCTATGGCTTCTCTGTCCGTACGGCGAGTCTGGGTTCTATCTGCGCTGTTGTTTGCGTCCTTGATATCCTCCGGGTG
>JBIKKR010000212.1:0-3931 GCA_044360225.1 Bdellovibrionota bacterium
CGCTTCCTAAAGAGCTTGTTGCAATAGAAACGGGAGCGCTCGCGCGGGTTGCTACAGTTATGCTTGACGCAGAGCAGCGAGAGGTAGTTGTGCCAAGAGCGAATATTGAGCTAGAGGGTGTAGGGCGATAAAAAAAGAGGGCCACCCACGTGGCCCTCTTGTCTTGGACTGTACGCGGGTTACATGTACCCGCTGTTGTCGTCGACTAGGTTAGTAGCGACCTCCGCCACCACCACCTCGGCCGCCACGGCTGTCGCGTCCACCGCCGCGGTAGCCTCCGCCACCTCCGCCGTATCCGCCACGACTGCCACCACCGCCGCCGCCACGATCCTCTTTAGGACGAGCCTCGTTAACGGTGAGAGGACGACCATTCACTTCCCGACCATTGAGCCCTGTGATTGCGGCTTGAGCCTCTCCATCACTGCCCATGTCAACAAATCCAAAGCCCTTTGAACGTCCAGATTCTCGATCAGTCACGATCTTAGCTGACGTTACGGTTCCATACTCCGCGAAAAGCTCTTGCAAATCGCGATCCTGCATCGCGTAGGACAGGTTTCCTACGTATAATTTATTTCCCATAGTTTCCTCGAAAAGAACGCAAAGCCTATATATCTTTTAGACGTTCTAGAGCAGAGTCTCACATATCGGGGCTCTACGTCGAGAGCAAGCCGCAGAAAGTCTGTAACTACCATGATCGGCTTGATATTTCTCCAGGTGACCATTTCCCGGTAACTGAGGGTTCCTGGTCCGGCTAAATTTGCGTAACCTATTGATAGATAAGGCAAATAAAGCATTTTGCCGCTTGGAGTATGGTTAGGGCTGGGCTAGGGGTGAGGGGGGCTATGCCTCGCTTGGATGCAATTGTTCACGATCACCAACAGCGTAGGGCATCGCAGTTCTCATCCATTTTAAAAGGCCACAAATGCGTCGGAATGGCCAATTCAATTAAGTTCTGCAGCGTTTGCCCACACATTTGTAACCTCATCGGAACTGCCAGTAGTGGCTTGCAGATAGCAGGAGAACTACGACGTGCTATTGTTCCGACCCAAAGCAGACACCCCCCCCCCCGATGCAGACAAGCAACTCACCATAGTGCACACTAGGCTTATGCACCCCTCTTCACTTCAGCGGTACCCGGAGATCCTCGCCCCAGTTGGCGATTGGGATATGTTGCGCGCAGCGATCCATAATGGTGCCGACGCTGTGTACATGGGGATGCCGGGATTCAACGCGCGAGGTCGGGCCCCAACGCTTGAGATGGGCGAGCTAAAAGCGATGATCGACTACGCGCACCTGTACGGAGTACGGGTGCTGCTCGCGTTCAATATCCTGATCTTTGAGCGCGAGCTTAACGACGCGCTGCTTGCACTCAAGGAGGTGCTACCGCTCGCCCCTGATGCCTTTATTGTGCAGGATATCGGGCTTGCACGGGCCATTCGCGCGATAGCCCCGAACCAGGTGGTGCATGCGTCGACTCAGATGACGGTGACGAGTGCTGAGGCTATCCGATTGACGGAAGACTTGGGGATGAAGCGCTATGTGCTTGGTCGTGAGGTCTCTATTCCTGAGATGGAGCGCATACGCCGCGAAACCGATAAAGAGCTCGAGGTTTTTGTACACGGGGCCTTGTGCGTATCGTATTCAGGGCAGTGCCTCACCTCGGAGAGCTTCGGCGGCAGGAGTGCAAATCGTGGTCAGTGTGCGCAATCGTGTCGGCTGCCGTATGACCTTATTGTCGATGGTGAGAAGCGCGAACGGCCAGGGAGTGGATACCTCGTTTCTCCCCAGGATCTATGTGGGCTCGAAGATGTGCCTCGGCTGGTGTCGATCGGTATCGACTCGTTTAAGATTGAGGGTCGATTGAAATCGCCAGCGTACGTTGCGAGTGCTGCGCGCTCATACAAGGATAAGAGCGTTGGGGCGCTCTCAGACTCAGAGACTCGCGAAGCAGTGAGCACGATGGCGCGTGTGTATTCTCGTGGTTTCTTTAATGGGTGGTTTGATGGTGTGAACCATCAAAAGCTCGTTAACCCTGGAATCAGTAGTCATCACGGTTTAGCGCTGGGCGGGATCGAGGCAATTGAAGGAAAGACCCTCATCGTGCGGTCAATCGAGCCGATTGTTCCTGGCGATGGCCTGGTGTTTCGTGATCCAGAGACAGGACTTGAAGTCGGTGGAGCGGTGTACGGTGTAGACCGCAGAGATAGGGATCGTCAGAACAACTTATGGCGAGTAACTTTCTCTCGCGATACGGATTTGATACGGAAGGTACGCGCTGGAATGGAGGTGTACCTCAACGCATCTCCGCACGTGAACAGTGAATTGGAGCGTAGTTTCGCCGATAAGAATCTGTTAAAGCGCATCCCGATCTCTGTAGTAGTACGAGGAGCTGTTGGTAAGCCTCTCGTAGTCACTGCTTTCGATAACGATGGTCACTCGGTCGATGTCGAGTCTCACGCGCTCCTTGCTCCGGCTGAGCGAGCTCCGCTTACCGAGGCGAGTGTGCGGGCTGAGCTCGGGTCGCTCGGCGGCACGGTGTTTGTGCTCGACCGTTGTGAGTTCCACCTCAGTGGTCTGTGCTTCATACACTCTCGTGAGTTGAAAATGCTTCGACGCAGGATCACTGACGAACTCACGCAAGCGCGCCTGACCCGACCGATAGTTGAGGTGAGTAGCAGCGCAACAACGGAGATCGTTTCATCACTGCGGAAGGAGAGTGACAAAAAGCCGGGTAAAGCAGGTGCTGGCCCAGCGCTGCACCTGCTCGTTCGTGAGTTCGCGCAGCTTGATTCGTTGGAAGGATTGCCGATCGATACTGTGTACCTCGATTTTGAGTTCGGAAAGGAATACGGCCCAGCGGTAGAACGTGTGCGAGCGTTGGGCTACCGCGCTGGTATCGCCACGACTCGAATTTTAAAGCCTGGAGAGCTCGCGCATCTAAAAGTCATCGAGCGGCTTAGACCGGATCGTATTTTAGTGCGCAATCTCGGTGCGCTTGAGTACCTGCGCGGAAGCGGAATCGAGTTAGTGGGTGATTTTAGCCTCAATGTTGCGAACTCACTTACTGCGAGGTGGTTTTTTGAGAAGGGGCTTTATGCGCTCTGTCCGAGCTATGACCTGAATGGAGAGCAGCTTACAGAGCTTCTCAACGCTACTGATGCCTCGCAATTCGAGGTGACGATTCACCACTACATCCCCGCGTTTCACATGGAGCACTGTGTATTCGCAGCATTTTTGAGCAAAGGTTCGAGCTACCGAGATTGTGGCCGGCCGTGTGAGAAGCATCGGGTGGAGCTGCGCGACTCAAAAGGTGCGCTGCATCCGTTAAAAGCTGATGCTGAGTGTCGCAATACGATGTTTAACGGTGTGCCACAGTCAGCGCTACGACTTCTTCCCGCGTTGCGAGGATGTGGAGTCGGCGCGTTTCGCGTTGAGGTGCTTTTTGATGCTCCTCAGGTGGTACGACGAAAAGTTGAGCTCTATGGCGAGATCCTTGCTGGGCGTGCGCAGACCGATGAGGCTTTGCAAGCGCTCGGAGCGGTTGAGCGCTATGGGGTTACCGATGGGCAGCTCTACTCGATTCGCGGTTATGCCGATCGCAAGAAAGATTTTGTCTCGCTTGAGCGTCTCGGGTCAACCGGGGATCCTGGGTTAAAGATCGTTGGGGCTGGTTGAGTTCCTCGCAGGTCCGCATTCGCCCCGCGATGTTGGAGGGCGGACTGGAAGTCCGCCGTGTTGGCGTTGCGAATATGCTTGCGGGTTCCAACGCGGCTGGCTGGAAGCCAGCCCTCCAGGATCGCGGGTCTGATATCGCCGCGTCTTGCGCCGTGCTGGAATTACGAACATGTCCGCGGAGGTGTCGCGGGGCCTGGCGATTTTTCGGCGATTGAGGTGATACTTGAGCAGGTTGCCGAATCTCTGGCGGTATTGT
>JBIKKR010000213.1:0-3921 GCA_044360225.1 Bdellovibrionota bacterium
AACTACATCTCGCGGGTCCAGGGGCACGTTGCCCCTGGCCGTCATGCGCATCTTTGCTTTAGCAAAGTGCGCATAGGTAAAAAAACTGAGCCGAGGCGGATTCGAACCGCCGACCCACTGGTTAAAAGCCAGTTGCTCTACCGACTGAGCTATCGGCCCATAAGGGTGACTAAAACTTGCATCTCAGTCGGCAGAGCAACTTGAAAAACAACACTGCGCTCTACCGACTGAGCTATCGGCCCATAAGGGTGACTAAAACTTGCATCTCAGTCGGCAGAGCAACTTGAAAAACAGCACTGCGCTCTACCGACTGAGCTATCGGCCCATAAGGGTGACTAAAACTTGCATCTCAGTCGGTAGAGCAACTTGAAAAACAACACTGCGCTCTACCAACTGAGCTATCGGCCCATAAGGGCGACGAAAACCTTTGGCCCCAAATCGTACTCGATTAAAACAAGAATGTCACCTATACGTGTCCTGGAAATCCACCGAAAGAGCTCCTCCACGTTGCAGGCCCCCAAGGGCTCGCAAGCGGCCTGGGCACGTTAGCGGCAATTAGCACATTCGAGAAGCACTTGCAGGTCTTGGCCTGGCCTAACCACCACCCCCACGTCACCGCTAAAAAGCTCACTCTTCCCCGATTCGATCTGAGCTGGCCCCGTCAACAGCGAGCGCATACCACCCATAACCACCAACACTCGCACCTCGTCAGCACGCGACCGCCCCTGATTTCCCACCAACACCTGCACGGATCTAACTTTGGTGTTAGATCCCTCCTCCCATATCTTCTTTGGGGCGCCGAGAAGCGTAAGAGAAGCTAACGACTCAGATGACGTCTGGGTAGCGTCTTGCCTAACCGAAACCCCATACATGGCAATGAGAACCACAACCACCAGCAGAGCGGCTACAAACCATCCGCCGAACTCTGAGAACCAGCGTTGCGAGCGCCCTGTCTTCGGTTTTGTGTGTCGTGCTAGTCCTACATCTAGCGCTTCTCGCTTCGGACCAGATGGAGGTTTTGACTCAGCCTGCTTCATATTGAAACGATACCACGACGCCAATAACGTCACCACTGGGACACTCGCTATACAACTGACGTCCCGGTCATTTGTAAAAATCGTCCAGATCTGAAATACTTGCGAGAAGTTTAGCCAGCACTTCGTGACCCTAGAGATAGTGGCTCCATCGTGCCATGGTTACGCCTTCTGCGTAGAGATGCCGCTCGGAATAGTTGATGACGACAAAGACCATTATCAAGCTGATCATCACGGTCGTCATGGTCACAATCGTGGCGGTGTCTATCTCGTTCGACAAACTACTCTCGACTCTGAGTCAGATCTCGCCACGTACAGCCCTCGTTGTTTTCACGGGCTACACGCTCGGTCAGCTTCTAAGCTCCATCAAATGGTGGACTATCGCCCGCTCTGGAGGCATTGCAGTTTCATACTCAACGGCGCTCAAAGCCTACTTCATCGGGATGTTTGTGAATTGTTTCGGTTCAGGGTTAGGGACCGTTGGAGGAGATGTAGCACGAGGGATCCTGATTTCAAATGGACTTCCCAAAAAGACTGAAGGCATAGCTGCAGTGGTGGCTGATCGCATTCACGGGCTTACGGTTTTGAGCATTATAGCACTCGTAACGAGCCAAATGTTTCAGAGTGATCGCGTTCCGGGATGGCTGCTTGTCAGCTTACTCACTCTGATCCTCGGGTTCATAACCGCGTGGATTGCAGGCCCTGCTATACTGACATGGCTCCCCAGCTCGACTAAATTAGCGATGAAGTTGCGGCAGGTGGCGGCGATATTTCCACGTGACCCGACCGTCCTTACCATCATTACGGCGATATCAGTCGTCTTTCACTGCACGCAGATTCTGCTCCACGCCGTTATGGCAGATGCCGTGGGGGCTACGATACCGTTGGCTACGTTGTTTGTGGTCATTCCCCTCGTTAACATCGCCAGCAGCCTTCCGATTAGCTGGAATGGGTTAGGCGTTCGTGAGAACTCGTACATCTATTTTCTTACCACTGCACCAGCTCTCGTTAGCGTGGAACAGGCCACTGCCCTCGGTGCCTTGTGGCTCCTGGCAGTCACAGCGACAAGCGCAATTGGGGGTATCGTTGCCTTAGTTTCAGGCGATTTGAAGCTCTTAAAACCGGCTCCGAAAGCCGAGCAAACATCGGCAGTACAAGCTTAAAACCGCGAATAGGTCCTGCGAAGACTAAATCCAGATGTCCTTAAAAACATCACTGTGGTCGAGACAACGCCCAGCCCCCTGCGCTACTACACCAAGCGGATCCGCTGGAACAGTTACCTCCATCTCAAGCTCTTCAGAGAGGCGCTTGCCCAAACCTCGTACAAGCGCGCCACCCCCTGCCAACGAAACGCCTCGGTGGATGATATCCCCTGACAGCTCTGGGGGAGTGTTCTCAAGGGCTTGCCTGACAGCTAGTACGATCTGCGAAATCACCTCATTCATCGCCTCGCGGATCTCTCCTCCCGTCACTGTCATCGTGGTTGGAGCTCCAAGAGTTAATGACCGTCCCCGAACCTCTATAACCTCATCGTCGTAATCTGCGTGGGCTGTGCCTACCGACTTCTTTATCTGCTCCGCCGTGGCTTCCCCTATGAGTAGGTGATGCTTGCGTCTGATGTAATTGATAATCGCCTCGTCGAGAGCATCTCCCCCCTGCCGGACAGACACGGAGTACACAACGTCCTTCAAACTAATTACGGCGATATCGGTAGTACCTCCCCCGATATCGATAACCAAACTCCCAGTTGCCTCTGTAACCGGCAAATCGCAGCCGATCGCAGCCGCCATGGCCTCATCGATCAAACGAACCTCACGGGCCTGATCCTGCACTGCCTCTCGGATGGCTCGTTTCTCAACCTCAGTAATGCCACACGGAACCCCAACCATCACCCGGGGCTTGATGAGGGCAAATGACATTGAACGAACTCGCGAGATAAAGTGCCTCAGCATGAGGCTGGCTACCTCAAAGTCAGCGATAACCCCTGTTCGGACGGGGCGAATTACCTCCACCCCCTCAGGTGTCTTGCCGAGCATTGCCTTGGCTTCCGCGCCATACGCTACGGCCTCTCGCTTCCCATTTACCTCCCTCAGCGCCACCATCGACGGCTCGTTGAGCACAATGCCCCGACCCTTTTCGTAGATCAGGGTGTTTGCGGTGCCTAAGTCGATCGCTAAATCTCGGGCAAAGAGGTTTTTCATAGAAGATTAAGTATAATAGTTGTGGTACGGAATGAGTGCAGACAGCTTGCCACAAACCGGGGTAAGGTACAAATTTATTAGGCTGGCATTTAAACATCAGATTAATAAATAAATAGCACTGGAGTTCATTTATGTTCAGTAAGATCGGAGTCATAGGCGCGGGTCAAATGGGCGCCGGGATTGCCCAAGTAATCGCAACCAGCGGCTTTACCACCCTACTCCACGATACCAATTCCGCAGCCCTAACCAAAGGAGTGGAAGGGATCCACGCCCGCCTGAACGGCGCTGTTCAGAAGGGGAAGCTCTCAGCTGAAACCTGCTCGGCGGCCTTAAAGCGTCTCACCGCCGCGAGCAACCTATCAGAATTTGCGCAGTGCGACCTGGTGATCGAGGCCATTATTGAGAATTTTGAGATCAAAGCTGCGGTCTTCAGGCAGCTCGATTCGATAGTTCAGCGCAGCGCTGTGCTAGCCTCCAACACCTCGTCGATCTCTATCACGCGGATCGCAGCAGCTACGACTCGCCCCGAGCAGGTCATCGGGGTTCATTTTATGAATCCTGTGCCGGTCATGAAACTGGTGGAGCTCATTCGTGGTCTGCAAACGAGCGAGGCGACCTACTCTCAGATTCAGGCGTTTTGCGCCGCTATCGACAAGACAACGGTCCTAGGGATCGACACCCCTGGC
>JBIKKR010000214.1:0-3913 GCA_044360225.1 Bdellovibrionota bacterium
AAGTTGAAGCCATACATGACGAGCTTTTTCGAACGAGAGATGAGGCACGCAGGACGGTCTTTAGCTGGATTGAGTGCTTTTATAACCTTAAACGGAGACACTCCGCTCTGGGCTACGTGTCGCCTGCCGTGTTTGAGAGAAATGCTCTCAAAGAACCGGAGGCAGCATGAAGTACCAGGGAGAGTTATCCATAGTCGGCGCGTGCGGGGGGTATTCAAAAACCCCCGCTAAGCACGCGCCGGCTGTGGGTAACTCGGTGCTTAACTCACCTATCAATAATTTGGGATCAGGATCAAACACCTGATGAGTTTCTTAGAGCGGCGGATCGGTGACCCGAACTTTCTAAGGCTAATCCGAAGATTTCTGAGGGCAGGCACTATGGAAGACGGGGCATTTAGCGCAAGTACAGAGGGGACGCCTCAGGGTGGCTTAATATGGCCAGTGCTGAGTAACACCTACCTCCATAATGTACTCGACGTCTGGTTCGAGGAGTATGCACGCAGCTGCAAGGGCAGGGCAAGGTTAATAAGGTATGCTGATGATTTTATAGCATGCTTTGAGAACCAAGAGGACGCCGAGCGTTACTACCTAGCTGTGCAGCAGCGGTTGAAAGATTATGCTCTGGAAATAGAACCGACGAAGACCTGTATTATACAATTTGGACTGAAACAACCGAGAGAACGAACTGGCACGTTTAACTTTCTCGGGCTTACGCACTACATAGCGACCAGCCGAAAGGGGTGGCCGAAACTAGGGCGTAAGACGGCAAAGAAGAAGGTACAGACGAAGCTCAAGGAAGTGCGGGACAAACTCAGAAAGATGCGTACTGCCGGCACAGCAGCGATAGTGCGATATGTACGGCAGCACCTTCAGGGACACATCAACTACTATGGAGTAAGCGATAACTACAGGAGCATCTCTACCTACTGCTAGAGAGTCAAATGCCTGCTATACAAGTGGCTGAATCGACGAAGTAACAGACGGAGCTGTAACTGGGAAGTCTTCGGAAAATGGTATCAGCAACTAAAAATGCCTAAACCATGCATCCGAACTAGTTTCTATAACGTAACCCCAAGGTGACACACTCATTGGGAGCCGGATGGTGTAACTCTCCAAGTCCGGTTCTGAGAGGGCGGGGGGGATTATCTCCCTCCCGCTACTCACTCCTTGCGCCTACCAAACACCAAGTCACTGGTATGCCTCGCAGTGACTGCCTATCGGAGATGCAGGCTTCCTTACGGCCCCTTCGCCTGCAAAGCTTGAGTGAGACAGTAGAGGATACTTTCTCCTCTGATAATCAGCGTTCGTACGTCGCGACTCGCTTCCAGTCCAAGGGAACGGAGCTCTCGGAGATTCCTATCTGCTGTGTCTTTCAACTCGGAAACCTCAGCTGTTTTCTCCTGCTGCAGCGCGCGTTGTGCCTCCCGTTCGATACTAGAGGTTACCGCACCGGCCACCTTCACAGCCTTCTTAATGAACTCATCCGGCCGCACACGAGCGTTTTTTGAGTTACGCTGAAACTGCTCAATCAAATTCGCGACGCTTGACAAGCTTGTCGTTGCTCCCAGCGTCTGCTCCAAGGTGGCGAGCTGCAGCCAAAGCTCAACAATTCGCTTAAGAGCACGGTTTCGTGAGGTGAGTGTAGTCTCTGCATAGTTAGTCTTAGCGCGGCGACTCGCAGCAACCGTTTCGCAAGAGATGAGTTGGAGAGCGTTCAGGGACCTTTCTAGGGAATCCAAATATCGTAGCCTGAGAACCGATAGATCCGATGGCGACCTCAGGATCTCAGATAAAAGTTGCTGCTCACTTTGTAGAATCGTCTCTGCACGTGTAAGCAGAGCTCGCTGCACATCTGGAATCGAGGTAAGGCACTCGCTGTTACAACCGGCTACCGAGGCAACCTTCTTCAGATGACGCAATAGGTTACTGAGGCGCGCCAGCTGCAAACAATTATTTGACTGAGCACATAATGCTCTTATCCTTGAAAGCTTAGCTCTGACCGCGGTGTCGATGCGCGGAGAGAGATTCGTGAACGTCTCCCGAACCTGCAATAAAAGTTCCCTGGGTGGCACGCTCATGCGCACAAAGCTCAAGTACCTTTCTGCCCTTTTTAGACCAAGTACCACTGCCGCTAAATACGTAAAGCTGGCCACGTCTTGGTTCTCGCTTGGGGCTTGCTTTGCTCGCGCCACGATTTGCTGACAATGAAGCTCTAATTTGCGGTGAAGCGCCATCTGTGGGGCAGCCTGAACATCGCTCACCTGTATACCAAATTGCACCGCTATCGACATTAGCGTATCAATGGATCGAGCTAGTGCTATCTCTTTGGCAACCCCCAAAAAAGGATTTTCCAGCACCGAGTTTACTCTGGTCAATCTCTTCTTCAGCTTATCCTCAACCCATTTGCGTGTCCTTTGCTCATCCGGCGGGGTGTAAGGGAGTTTGTTTTTGATTCCAGCGCTTGAAGCAGTGAAGTAAGGCGCAAAAAGGGTCGACCAAAAGCTACAGTTGTTGTCAGGACTCATGTATGGAAGTGAAACACACAGAGACATGCCACCATGGCCATTGTGACCTGCAGTGAAGTAAAGCATCTCCATGTGCTCCGTTGGAAGGCCCCGCGCCAGGGGAGAGTTCTCAAGTGGCTCAATCACAGTGTTAGGGATGCTGGGCAAATCTTCCAATGCAGGCGATGTAGAGATGATTGTTGCGGTAAGGGCAGTATGCAAAACACCAGATCCATCCGTCTTGAGGAGAGAAGAAAGCGAGCCTCCCGTTCCAGCAAGGTCATCGAGAACGATGATCAAGCCGTCACTAGGGGCGCTCTGCGGCGAGCTGACGAATCTATCGCTTCCTACACCAGTAGCATACATGTAGGCCATCGCAACCATACCGTAACTCTTCAGCGCACCGGGAACAAAGTAGTATATGTTGTCGATTGGTATGTTGCGCTGCTGGGCAACTTGCAAGATTGATTGATGCATCGTTCGAAGTTCGTGGGCCATGGCTCTCGGGCTATACACCACCGAATTTTGGGCTGCGAGCTCAGATGCGTAGGCATGATATCCTGGTGGGAGTTTATTCAGCTCTTGTTCAACCTGGGCCGCAGTGATTCCCTGAAGTCCATTCAGGCGACGAACGATCGACTCGATTTGATCGCCGTTCACCGAGATCGCTCCGCCTGGCTGCTGCACCTCCACATGTATTAATTGATCGAGCAAACTGCTTTCAATGCCATCAGGCTTACCTGCTCTCTGCAAGCACTCCACCACCTTCGTGTCCATGGCGATGTTCACAGCATAGTCAAACCCTAGGTTCCCATGGGATTTATTCTGATAGACGAGGGCAGCATTGAGAATTTCACTCACTCACTCGCGATCGAATTTCGGCCGGCGTCACGGTGTTGAACAGATTGATACCTGACACGAATCCGCGTGGATTCACAAGCTTGAGACCCCTCTTGACAACCTTACGGACAAAGATTGGATCGCGATCGAGGAGCTCCAAGGCTGGCTGGTCCAAAACAAGCGCTGTCGCATCCGAGATGGAATTCGTGGTCTTCACCTTGAGGCCGCCGAAGAGCTCCTTCCCGTTACAGATATACGACAGGTTCTCCGCAAGGGATCCCGGGGAAACCAGAAGAAGCTGCTGTCCTTGAACTGCCGTCGCAAGGTCACGCAGGCTCTCGATGGAGGCAAAGCCAGAAGCCTTGCTCAATACCAATTCAGCATATCCTCGCATGGCCGGATCGAAGGTGCCGAGGATGATTCTCACATCAGCTGGCGAGTACTGCATTAGCTGATCGTTAAGCAGATTCGCAATCTGCTCGGATGTGATGTCAGTGCGGATGACGCCCGGACTGCCCCTTCTTAACGCGAGACGCTCTCTCGATACTCCATGCTGACGCTCCTCAAAG